>JBNKNN010000123.1:0-2368 GCA_050293865.1 Hydrogenophaga sp.
CCGATCTTATTGGACGGATCTTCCGCATACGGAACGCCCAAGCCGTCCAGATGGGCTTTCAAATCGGCCTTTTCCAGGGCCAGCCATGGCCGAAGAAACCGCATGCCATGACGCTCAAAAGCACTGGGCATGGCGGCAAGACCCGGCATTCCGCCACCTCTGCTCAATGCGAGCAACACGGTCTCTGCCTGATCGTCCGCATGATGACCAAGCATCACCGCATCAAGCCCCATGGCCAACGCCTCGCTCGCCAACGCCTGATAACGCTCTGTCCGGGCCCACTCTTCGCTGCTACGCCCAGGAGGCACCTGGCCATCGAGCCGGCACACCTTGAGCCCAACGCCCAGGGAAGAGCACAAATGGGAAGCCACATCCGCAAATTGGTCGCCTGCAGCCTGCAAGCCATGATGGACATGGATAGCAACGACCTGCCCTGGCCAGCAGCGCACGGCCGCCAAGAGCAGACACACGGAATCCGGGCCTGCGCTGAAAGCGACGCCGATGCGCGACTGCGAAGAAACGTCGGCAAAAGGCCAGCTCACCCTAAGTGCGCTGAGCCAGTTGGCTGGGAGGTCAAGCGCCCGAAGATCAGCGCTTGCTGTTGTCGGCCTTGGTGTCAGAGAACCGACCATAGCTGTTGAGTCGCGCGTAGCGGCGTTCAAGCAGCTCCTTGGGCTTGAGGTCGCTGACCTGGCGCCAGGCATCATTGAGGCCACGCTTGAGGAAAGCCGCCATCTGCTTGTGATCGCGGTGCGCGCCCCCCACAGGTTCGTTGACGATCTTGTCGACCAACCCCAACGCCTTCAACCGGTGAGCCGTGATGCCCAGAGCTTCCGCCGCGTCGCTGGCGCGGTCACTGGTTTTCCACAGAATGGAGGCACAGCCCTCCGGACTGATCACAGAGTAAACCGAGTACTGCAGCATCAACACCTGATCGGCCACAGCAATGGCCAGTGCACCGCCCGAACCGCCCTCACCGATGATGGTGGAGATGATTGGAACCTCCAGCTGCGCCATCTCGAAAATGTTGCGGCCAATGGCTTCCGACTGACCGCGCTCTTCAGCGTCAATGCCAGGATAGGCGCCAGGCGTGTCCACAAAGGTGAACACAGGCAACTTGAACTTCTCAGCCAGCTTCATCAATCGCAGCGCTTTGCGATAGCCTTCTGGCTTGGTCATGCCGAAGTTGCGCAGACTGCGCTCCTTGGTGTCGCGTCCTTTTTGGTGGCCCAGCACCACGCACGGCTGCCCGTTGAAACGAGCCAAACCGCCCACGATGCTCTGATCGTCAGAGAAATGGCGGTCGCCGTGCAACTCCACAAAGTGCGTGAAGATGTGGTTGACGTAATCGAGGGTGTAGGGGCGATCGGCGTGACGCGCGATCTTGGTGATTTGCCAGGGCGTCAGGTTGCCGTAGATATCTTTCGTGAGCTGCAGGCTCTTGGTCGCCAGTTGCTCAATTTCCTCCGAGATGTCCACCGCAGATTCGGTCTGGACGTATCGGAGTTCTTCAATCTTGCTTTCGAGCTCCGCAATGGGCTGCTCGAAGTCGAGAAAATTCTTCTTTGCCAAGGTCAAACTCCTGTGGACTCAAGGGCGATATTTTGACAGATTGCCAAATCAAGGGAAAAAACTCCCAAGAGGGGCCGCTCAGTAAGCCACTGGCACCGGATCCAGAGAGCGCCAAATGTACCAAGTGGCCACGCTGCAAAATGGATCCCACGCCGCGGCCACTTCGCGGATATCGCTTCGGCTAACGGGTTCGCCCGAGAAGTAGCGAAGACTGATGCCTTTCTGAAGCCCAATGTCGTCCAGCGGCAGCACATTGGGCCGCATGAGATGGAACATCAAAAACATTTCCGCCGTCCAGCGCCCAATACCCCGAATGGCCATCAACTCCGAAATGATGGCTTCATCGTCCATTTCGACCCACTCTTTCACATGGACTTGCTTGTTGGCAAAGTGCAGAGCGAGGTCGACCAGATATTCAACCTTGCGAGCAGAAAGCCCCGCCGCGCGCATGTCGTCAACCTTGAGTTTGAGCACCGTGTTCGGTGTCATGCGGCGATTCAGGCTGGCAAAGCGATCCCAGACCGATTGAGCCGCTTTCACCGAGATTTGCTGCCCCACAATCGATCTGGCCAGAGTGACAAATGCGTCGCCGTGCGATTCAAGCGAAGCACCTGCATGCTGCGGAATGAGCTTCTTGAGCACCCTGTCCTTGCGAGTAAGGTGGCGGCACGCCTCGTCCCAATATGCAGGCACCTTGACCTCCGGTACTGAGGCAGCCATCAGGCACGCTCCCACGTTGTGCCCGATGCACTGTCTTTGAGAACGATGCCTTGTTCCGCCAACTGCTGCCGAATGG
>JBNKNN010000124.1:0-8894 GCA_050293865.1 Hydrogenophaga sp.
TGAACAGCCGCTACGAGTTGCCGCGCATCATTTCGGCGCTGAAAGCGCGCGGACACGGCACGCTGTGCTTCCATGGTGCGCCGGGCACTGGGAAGACTGCGCTGGCAGAACACATGGCCAAGCAACTGGATCGACCGCTGATGATCCGGCGCGCCAGCGATCTGGTGAGCAAGTTTGTGGGTGAGACCGAACAACAGATGGCCGCAATGTTCCGGGAGGCCGAAGCTGAGAAGGCGATACTGCTGCTGGATGAGGCGGACAGCTTCTTGCAGGATCGGCGTGGCGCGCAGCGCAACTATGAGGTCACCGAAGTCAATGAAATGCTGCAGGGCATGGAGCGCTTTGCCGGCATCTTCATTTGCACCACCAACCTTTTGGGCAGCATTGACCAGGCAGCACTGCGCCGCTTTACCTTCAAGATTGAATTCAATCCGCTGACCTCCGAACAACGCGAGCGCATGTTTGTGGTGGAAGCCCTGGACGGCCAGGAGCAGGCCATGACGGGGGTGATGCGCAATCGCCTGCGAAAGCTGGATCAGCTGTGCCCCGGAGACTTCGCGGCCGTGAAGCGTCAGGTAGAGATTCTGGCCGAAGCGCTGGACCCCATGGACTTTCTGGACCAACTGGAGGCTGAGCACCGCATCAAGCCCGAAGTGCGCGAGCAACGCGGCATGGGCTTTGTGTGAGGGCGCACGATCCGGGAAGGATGAGAAATGGCGCCCCAGGGCGCCATTTCTATTTCAGTGTCTGAGGACTCGTCTCCCGGCCTCCGGGTCTCCCGGCATGTGGGAGAAAAAAGCCACCGCAACGGGTGGCTCGGCATGAGGATGGGTGAGCGTCAGTGCAGAAGGGCCATGGGGCCAGACGGCAGGTCGTCGATGACGTATTCGGGGTGGTTCTCGCAGAAGAAGCGCAGCTTTTGGTCGAGTTTGGCCACTCGCTGATGCGCTTCATATTCGCAATGGTGCTTGGAGATCAGGCTGAAAATCTTGCTGCGCAGGAACCACAAGTCTTTGGGGGTGTTGCACACCACCAGTGCCGCGCGCAGACGGTTGCGCATCGGATCGTTGATGTCGTCCATGGCTTCCTCAAACTCGCTCACGAGGAAGTCCATCTCGAGCACTTGCGTGTCGTGGTACTGCGGGCCTTTGTCTTTGAACCAGGGCAACTTGAAAAACATTTCTCGCTCCATACCGTCAGGTGCCGGGGGGAATCCCCCAGCGTCTTCCTCACCTTCGGCGGCGGGGAGTCAATCTTGAGCGAATTCAATGACTTGCGGGTGACTTTTCCGATCAAGGGTTGACTTGCATCACGTCATTTCTCACGCTATCGAGAAAAGGTATTCATGCGCATGTAGCGTTTATGCACTGCTTACACAAAATGTCTCACAACGGCCAGGACGTCACTTCCATATTCCTGACGTTTTTTCTCGCCCATTCCAGTAATACCTTCCAACTCCATGGCGCTTGATGGGCGCCGTTCGGCAATCTCCCGCAAGGTGGCATCATGAAAAATGACGTAAGCGGGGCGACCGTGAGCCTTGGCCACTTCGGCGCGCCAGGCCCGTAGAGCATCAAAGCACTCGCGTTCTGCGAGGGTCATGGGTCGACCATCGGCGTGCACATCGGCTGACGCACGGCGTCGGCTGTTCTTGCCGCCACTGCCGGCCAGTGGTTTGCGCAGGCGCACGGCGCATTCGCCACGGAGTATGGGACGTGCGCCGTCAGCGAGTGCCAGTGTGTTGAACTGTTCGCTGTCCACCCGGATGGCTTCTCGGGCAATGAGCTGGCGCATCAAGGCGCGCCATTGGGATTCGCTCAAGGCGGTGCCGATGCCAAAGGTGCTGAGGGCATCGTGGCCGTACTGAGCCACCTTCTCTGTCTGCTTGCCCCGCAGCACATCGATGATGTGGCCAGCGCCGAAGGACAAACCACAGGACTGGTGGATGCGGTAGATGCAGGAAAGCAGCATCCGGGCCGACTCGGTGGCGTCTTCCAGCTCGGGCGGGGCGATGCAGTTGTCGCAATTGGCGCAGGTGTAGGCCGTGGCACCCTCGGATCGCTGCGCGGGAGTGGGCTCGAAGTCTTGTCCGAAATAGGCGAGCAGGCGCACACGCCTGCAATCGGTGGCTTCGGCGAGGCCAAGCAATGCGTCGAGCTTGCCGCGCAGCACTTGCTTGAAGCTGTCCTCGGCCAGACTTTCGTCGATCATGCGGCGCTGGTTGACGACATCTTGCAGGCCATAGGCCATCCATGCGTTGGCGGCTTCACCATCGCGCCCTGCTCGGCCAGTCTCCTGGTAATAGCCCTCGATGTTCTTGGGCATGTCCAGGTGAGCGACGAAGCGCACATCGGGTTTGTCGATGCCCATGCCGAACGCAATGGTGGCGACCATGATCACACCTTCCTCGCGCAGGAAGCGGTCCTGGTGGCGCTGGCGCTGGTCGGTGGGCAGGCCTGCGTGGTAAGGCATGGCATCAAAGCCGTGCTCGCACAGCTGGCGCGCCACCTCTTCGACCCGTTTGCGCGACTGGCAGTAGACGATACCCGCGTCGTGCACGCCGTCGCTGCTGGTGTGTTCGTCACGTATGAAGCGCAGCAGCTGTTGTGTGCTGTCCTTCTTTTCAACGATGCGGTAGCGGATGTTGGGCCTGTCGAAGCTGCTGACGAAGGATTTCGCACTGTGCAGGTCCAGGTGTTCGACCATGTCCTGGCGAGTGAGGCGATCGGCCGTCGCAGTCAGCGCAATGCGTGGCACGCCGGGGTAACGCTCGTGCAATTGGGCCAAGGAGCGATACTCTGGTCGGAAGTCGTGACCCCACTGACTCACGCAATGGGCTTCGTCGATGGCGACCATGCTGAGCAGCCCGCGCTCGTGCAGCGAGTCAAGCAGCGCCAGGAAGCGCGGTGTCATCAATCGCTCAGGGGCGGCATAGAGCAGGGTGATCTCGCCGCGCAGGAGTTGGCGCTCGACCTGCTGGGCTTGCTCCGGGTCGAGGCTGGAGTTGAGGAAGGCGGCGTCCACCCCAGCTTCGAGCAAAGCCCCTACCTGATCGTGCATGAGGGCAATGAGCGGTGACACCACAATGGCGACGCCATGCCCCGCACGTTGCCGAACGATGGCAGGCACCTGATAGCAAAGGGATTTGCCTCCGCCAGTGGGCATCAGCACGAGGGCGTCGCCTCCGTCGCTCACATGGGTGACGATTTGCGCTTGCGGACCGCGAAAGGTGTCGTACCCGAACACTTCCTCGAGCACTGCGGCGCAGGCTTCGAGCGTTTCGCCTTCTGCGGAAATCTCGATCACATCTGTTCCCAGGGCAGACCTTCGAATCGCCAACCATTGACAGTGGATCGTTTGAAGTCGTCGCTCAACTCACCCTCGAACCCGTGTACCACGTGTTGCACGTCGGTGAAGCCGGCGGCCTCCAGCGCTTTGCCTGCGTCCAGGGTGCGTTTGCCGCTGCGGCAAATGAGCAAAATTGCGCGTGATTTGCTCCCGGCTTCCCTGGCTACCATCTCGGCAAATCGCTCGGGATCGGGCGTGAGATCCGGGTATTCATACCAAGGGATGTTCTCGACACCAGGCGGGCGCCCGACGTACAAGGATTCGATCTCCATGCGCACGTCGACAAACAGCGGAGCATCGTCACCCCGTGAGGCGCAGGCACTGGTCTCGGCCTGCAGCCAGGCCCAGGCTTCTTGGGGTGAGAGGTGTTTCATGGGGGTCTATTGTCGCCGATGGCCGGAACGGGCGCGACCGCAGGAGGGCCATTGACAGGCAGAAACGTCGGGAGCGACTTCGTTTTCCTACAATTGGGCCATGACCTCCAACGCACCTACCCCCTCATTGCTGTCCTCCGAACGTGCCTACACCCGCGGGCAGGCTTTGCCTGCCTTGCTGGCCAAGCGCATCATGATTCTGGACGGTGCCATGGGCACCATGGTGCAACGGTTCAAGCTCGACGAAGCCCAGTTTCGTGGCGAGCGTTTCAAGGACCACGGTAAGGACCTCAAGGGCAACAACGAGTTGCTCAGCCTGACCCGCCCGGACGTGGTGCGCGACATCCACGAAGGCTATCTGGCCGCGGGCGCCGACATCATCGAGACCAACACCTTTGGCGCCACCTCTGTGGCGCAAGAAGACTACGACATGGCCGATCTGGCCTATGAAATGAATGTTGAATCGGCCAAGTTGGCGCGTCAAGCGTGTGACAAGTTCAGCACGCCCGAGCACCCCCGTTTTGCGGCCGGTGCCCTGGGCCCCACGCCCAAGACGGCGAGCATCAGCCCGGACGTGAACGACCCTGGCGCGCGCAACGTGACTTTCGAGCAGCTGCGTGCGGCCTACTACGAGCAGGTCAAAGGCCTGGTCGATGGCGGCGTGGATCTGCTGCTGGTGGAAACCATTTTCGACACGCTCAATGCCAAGGCTGCGCTGTTCGCCATTGAGCAGTACTTTGACGACACCGGCGAATGCCTGCCCATCGTCATCAGCGGCACAGTGACGGACGCTTCCGGGCGCATTCTGAGCGGGCAGACGGTGACGGCTTTCTGGGCCAGCGTGCGACACGTCAAGCCATTGGCCGTGGGCCTGAACTGCGCCTTGGGTGCCACGCTGATGCGCCCCTACGTTCAGGAACTGGCCAAGGTGGCGGGCGATACCTTCATCAGCTGCTACCCCAACGCCGGCTTGCCCAACCCGATGAGTGACACCGGCTTTGATGAAACGCCAGACGTGACCAGCCGCCTGATCAAGGAGTTCGCCGACGAAGGCCTGGTGAACATTGTGGGCGGTTGTTGCGGGACCACGCCGGGCCATATCGGCGCGATTCACGACGCGGTGGCGCCCGTTGCGCCTCGGCTGCTGGCACAGCCGGGACGGTTTTATCGGGAGGCTGCTGCAGAGGCGGCTGAGGCCTGAGGGCAAGGGAAGTGAAGTGAGAGCAACGGCACCTGGTGAAAATCAGCCAGCCCGCGCTCCTTCCATCGCTCGGGATTCGCTGCGATCGTCATGGTTGCGGGCCTGGCGAGCGCTGGCGCTGACGCCACCCGCAGAAACATTTGACGCGTTGTTGGCTGCTTACAGCGAGCCCCAGCGCGGCTATCACACACTCCAGCATCTGCAGGAATGTTTGTCGCACTTGGGCGAAGTGCTGAGCTTGGCGAGGCACCCGGGCGAAGTGGAAGTCGCTCTGTGGTTCCATGATGCCGTCTACAACCCGCGTGGCAGTGCCAATGAGCATGCAAGCGCTGAATGGGCGGTTCGTGTGTTGACGGCCGCAGGGGCGTCTCCAGCCATACTGAAGCGGGTTCAAGGCTTGATCATGGCGACTTGCCATGACGCACAACCGATCGAAGCCGATCAACAGTTGCTTGTGGACATTGATCTGGCCATTCTGGGCGCTTCTCCCCAACGGTTTGAGGAGTACCAACGCCAAATTCGCTTCGAGTACGCATGGGTTCCCGGTCTCGTTTATGGCGTGAAGCGAAAGCAGGTGTTGCGAGGCTTTCTCAAACGTGAGCAAATTTTTTCGACAGCCGCGTTTCTGGCCCGCTATGAGGCGCAAGCGCGCTCGAACCTGGAGCTGGCGGTAAGCGGTAGCTGACTTGTTGCCACGGGTGCAGTGCGCTCAGTACGCTGACACACCCTTGCGTTCAAAAAGATGCCAGGCCTTGCAGGGATGACTGCTACAGTGTTTGAAACACGATTGGCAGGGCAGCGGCTTTTTCCGCTTGGATACAGGAGTGGATCATGGTGACGAGATCGCGAAAGACAGGTTCACGCAGCAGCAATCAGACCAAGCTGGCGCAAATCGGCATGGCAGTGCCTCAGGTGATGGCGCATCGGCTGACCCGCTTGGCCTTGGCCGGGCCGGTGCTATCGCCCCGTGACCGCAAGGAGTTCACTGGCATGGTGATGGAGAAGCAACTGGCTTTCTCCCAGGCCTGGATGGCCATGGCCATGGAGACCTGGCGCATGCAGCAGGCATGGGCCACAGCCTGGTTCACCGGGCAGGTGCCGTCGCTGACTTCGGCGGCGAACCGGATTGCGGCCAAGGGCTTGGCGCCGGTGCACCGCAAGGCGGTGAGCAATGCGAAGCGGCTGGCAAAGACGCGGTTGTGCTGATCAGGGTTCCGATAGGTTACAGCCCTCGGCCAGGCACTTCGAGTTCAATGTCTTCGCTGGCCTGTTCAGGGGCAGTTGGCAGGGCTTTATGGGCTTCACTGCCAGAAATGAATTGCTCACGCAACCCTTGGTCTGCCACGCCACTCAGGGCTTCAAGGAGCGCGTTGTCGTCGCCTCTGTCCAAAAGGTTTTGAACGTTATCCAGCAGGGCCTCTGTCGAGAGGTCAGTTTGTGGACCAAGGCTGGGACGGACGTTTTGGGCGTCTGAAAGCGCAGCTTCTTTCGCGATGGACTCGAGTTCCGTGCAGATGTTTTCTGCGTACTCGCCGGAAAGCTGAGCGCGTACTCCACTGTTGCTCGCCACAGAACGGTAGCGAGATTCAAACTTGCCAGTTAAGTCGCTGAAATGGGTATCAAAGTACCTCGAGTAGGACTCCATCAAATCGACACCGAGTGTAAATTCGGGCGCTGTTTGAGCACAACGATCACGGACATAGTTGTCGATGAAGCTGGCAGTTGCGTCTTCGGCTATCAGCCCAGCGCCCTTCGACGCCCGCCCAGGCAGAAAAATTCCTGCAACTTTGATGGCGAATGCCAGGCCTGCGGCTGTGTCATCCCGCGTCGCGTCGCCCGCTTCGACCCATTCGGAGTAGCGCTCCATTTCAAGTTCGACGCCAGTGGAAAAACTGCCTAGCAGCAATGCGATCCGATTGGTCACTCTTTCTCGGCTACCTGGGTCAGATTGGCTCAGTTCCGCAATGCTGTCCAAGTGTGATTGGAGGCGTGAGTCCAAGACTGCCGCGACCGACTCAGAGAGATTGGCGCCATCAGGCAGCGAGTATTGACCCCCCTTGTCATTGGCCAACGTCATTCCCAAAAACTGATTGAGCGGCGAGATTATGCCGGTGTTGAGATCACCGCTGTTCTCATAGAAGTCGAGCAGATCCTTGCTGTTGGTGAGAAACACCGTGGCAGCGGCTATGAGGAGCGGATTGGGTGTCAGGCCGTCAGGTGGAGCTTCGAGAACGCCGAGTGAATTAGCCTCATTCACGAGCCGCTCAAACAGTTCTCGGCGAGTTTTTTCAGCAGGGCTGCCGTTGCCAAATCCTCGCTCGATGGCGCGCTCCAACAATTCAGGGCTGAGTCCGAGCAAGGCGTCCGCAGAAACCATGCTGTCTTGAGAGTTCCACCCTTCGGTATCCGCGTGCAGCGCTAGCAAATAGCTGTCAGCCATGCCCTGCTCAATATTGCCAACGCTTGCCACGGCCGATGTCAGCAGCAGTTGAGGTGGAGCGCTGTGCGCGTAACGAGTGAACTGAACTTGGGACAATGCGAGGAGGTCTTCCCCATCCAGCACACCCTCTCGATACGCATCTTCCAATGCACTGCCATAGGCCGAGAGGTGATCCTGAAAATGCAGTGTGGACGCGGGCGGACCGCCATAATTGCTTCCGTAGCCAGCCATCAATTGATAGATGACATAGGTCCGTTCTTTGGGACTGGTTTGGTCGTCTTCAAGGAAGCGCGCAATGTTGTCAAAGTACTGGACGATGGATCCGTCGCGAGATAGGGCCTGATGCACCGCAGCCAAATCCACACCATCATCGCTAAGACCCCACACAAATGGGATCCACTTTCCATTGAGTGCGGTGCGAATTTCTTGGTATGTTTCCACGATTCGTCCTCCTGTGTCTTTGACCATGCATTCAGCAGCGCAGTATCCCGATAATGGTTGAAGCAGTCAAATTGCCATCAGTCGCTCTGATCAAGCGAGTCGCCCTTTCAAAGGCAGCGAACCGGATTGCTGCCCAGGGGCTTGCGACGTTGCATCTCAAGCCGGACAGCAATGGCACGTGACTGGCGAAGAAGTGGTTGAAATCCGAGGAGATGAGTTGGGTCTGTGATGACAGGTGAGGAGGGATAATGGGCCGGCGCCTTGGTGCGCAAGAGGCCTTTCATGGCCCGAGTCAGAAAAGAAGTGAGACTAGGAGGGAGAAGTGCAACAAGACTCACAGCAAAACCGGTCATTCTTTGGGAAGATCGAGTCCGAGTACGGGGCTCTGGCCATGATTTCGGACGTGTCCACGGCGTTCATGCTCATTGGCGCCTTCCAAGTGTTGTCATTCTTGTGGCATCAGTCGGTAGTGGGCCTCATTGAGCCGGCAATGCTGATCTCGGCGGCGTATGGCTTGAAGCGTTGGAGCAGCAAACCCATCGCGATTTTGCTGCTGGTCTACGCAACTGCTGGTGGCATCTTTTACGCCTACTCGTTCGTCAACCGCGATTTGTCGGACGTACCGCAGGGTACAGCAATCATCTTGAGCTTGGTCAGCTGGTGGGCTGGAATCAGAGGGTTCGAGGCGGTAGTGAAACTGCCGCAGCTTCGTGCGCGCCGTCAGACGGAGGGTACGGACAGTTGATGCTTCTCTCGATAGACCCTGGTTGTGCCATCGACGCCGAGTCGAGCAACGGATGCGTGGGAGAAGTGATGAAAATTGGTGGGAGGAGAAATGACGTCTGAACAAACGGGCAGAAGTGTCGGGGCGTTGTTCGCTTGCTGGGGCCTGGTGTTGTTGCAAGTGTTGATGGCCGTGGCAGTCAACATGGTTGCCGGCTCGTTCCGTGAGGTCTACGTGGCGTTTGGTGCTCCGGTGGCATGGATGCAGCAAGCTCTGATCAGTGGCGGTGCGTTGTGGTGGCTCTTTCCGATGGGCGGACTGGCTTTGGCCGCCTGGGCTACCTGGCGGCGGGGTGTTTCCCCGCAA
>JBNKNN010000125.1:0-2676 GCA_050293865.1 Hydrogenophaga sp.
GGGCATGGGCGCGCCGGTGCCCGAGATCAATGCATTCGTCCAGTCCGAGCTTGACCGCCATGGCGAGTCATTCTCTGGACAAGGGCGGCCCGACATACACAACAGCGACGCCACACGCAACGCCCTCAATGAAGTCTTTCGAACCTGCCTGTCGTCTTTCGTCTGACACGCTCGAAAGATGTGATGAAAAGCCCTCGGGCTAAGACGCCTTGCGCCGCTGAATCCAGGGGGATTGCACCGAAGCATCCGGGCGAGGAACGGAGGAATCACGTCGCGAGAGATGCCACATCAGCCAGTCAGGCAAAGCTTCGTTGTCCATCGTGAGGACGCTCGGCGAAAAGAAGCCGCTAGGAGACGCGCCGTAGCACTGGGTCCAGACCTTCGCAAAGTGTGCCGAGTCGACAAAACCTGCCGCCTGGGCAATATCGGTCAACGGGCTTTGGGTGCCGATGAACGTGGCTGCTGCGCGGATCTTGCTAAAGAGCGCGTATCGCCTCACCGAGAGTCCAAGCGACTTGGCAAACAGGCGCGAGACATGGTGGGCCGACAACCCAACCGCCTCACCCAGCGACTCCAGTTCGCAGGAGGGGTTCTCGTCAAGCAACACCATCAGCTTTCTGACACGCTCGTCCAGCGGAACTGGCGCGGGCCAACGGGATGCAAGCTCTTCGACGCCACGCGAGACCATGCGGTTCACATCGTTGCCGACAACTTCCCCTGCACTGAAACCTTGTGAAAGAGCCATCAATTGTGGGCAATCCGAAGCGTCATACACGTGTACGCCGACGGCAGGCCCCTTGGAGAAAGTGGTGTAGCGCGGGTGCGGTGGCTCCAGGTCGATCAGCACGAATGGCACGCCATCGCAATGCAAGGTCTTGCAAAGCATGGGAGAAACGCTCATCACATGGCCGGTCAGAACGCGTCCGTCGTATTCCACCTTCAAGGGCTTGTCGGTCACCGCGCACATCAACGACGCAGACTGACGCTGTGTCACATTGGCCAGGCCCGGCGTCGCGAAGATCATGGCGTCGCCAAGCAAACGGGCGCGTGGCTTAAGTCGTGCCAGGCACGAACCTCGAACCGAATCTGTCCGCTCGTCCGGACACGGGTTTTCGTTGACCATGAGCATCCACGCCATTCGCTTCCCCTTGAACAGGTTGATACGCCAACCGACAGTCGTTGCGCAAGTCATCCACTTCCATGGACGCAGGCCGTCAGTGCCCAGCAGCATGGGCCGACGTGCTCACCATCCTAGTGAAGCAAGCCGCCACCCATGCCTTGGCAACTGTTAAAACTGCCAAATCTGCCAATGAGCCCAGAAAGGAGTCTGTCTCACCGGCGCCAGGGCCAAGCAGCGGAAGGGCAGTCTAGAAAGCGGCGCGAAGCGCGACTTGTACCGGATCGGCATCCACCCCCGGGCAAACCCGCAGGGTTTGTATCGAATCGTGCGATCTGGCCCGCGTCAGGCCCGCTCAGTCTTGGCAGTCGGGACCTGCATCGGAGCAACCGCCAGCCACCACAGCACGACAAGCGCGGCACAGGCCATGAACAGGCCTCCAGCGCCGTGGCTGCGGTAGAGCCAGCCACCAGCAGCACCACCGGCGAAAAAGCCGAGCGACTGCATCGTGTTGAACACGCCCAGCGCCGCGCCACGCGCATGCGCTGGGGCCAGTCGTGAAGTCAGGCTCGGCTGGCTGGCCTCCATGGTGTTGAAGCCAATGAAGAATACAAACAGCAAGCCGCCCAGCCCCCAAAGGCCCACGGTCTGGACATCGCTGCTGGTCCACCAGAACCCGACCTGCACCAACGCCAGCAGGCCAATGGCCATGAGGAACACCTGCTTGAGCTTGCCTTTGCGTTCCATGGGGAACAGAACACCGCCCATGACGAGCAAAGAGGCAACGACCGCTGGCAGGTACACCTGCCAGTGTTGCGCCTTGGGCAATCCCGCCTCGACCAGCATGGCGGGCACCGCCATCCACATCGCCAACTGCACGGCATGCAGGGCAAACACACCAAAATCCATGCGAAGAAGACCGGGGTGACGCAGCACTTCCATCAGCGCATGTCCCCTCACCTGGCCGACCTCTGCTGGTTTGTGCTGTGCTGGCTCAGCAGGCGCGACAAATAGCACGACCGCTATGGCCAGCATGGCCAGGGCGCAGGTCATGGCAAAAATGCCCGACAGACCGATCAGACCCGCCAGCCAGGGAGAGAGCATCAGGGAAAGGGCAAACATAAGCGCAATGCTGGCGCCCACCATCGCCATGGCCTTGGTGCGCACAGTGTCGCGTGTGACATCCGCCAGAAACGCCGTCACCGCCGCTGAAATGGCGCCTGCGCCTTGCAGCGCACGGCCAGCAGCCAGCCAGTCGAGCGTCGGCGCCCAGGCCGCTACCGCACTGCCTGCCGCAAATACCAGCAAGCCGACGACAATGGTCGGCTTGCGACCGAACTTGTCTGAAGCAAGACCAAACGGAATCTGCAGAAAAGCCTGGGTGAGACCGTAGAGCCCCATGGCAAAGCCGACGCGCGCAGCATCGTCACCACCGGGCATGCGGGCAGCTTCCAGAGCAAACACAGGCAGCACGATGAACAAGCCCAGCATGCGCAAGGCGAACACCAAGGCCAACGCGCCACTGGCCCGCCGTTCAGCGGAGGTCATGCGGGAAGCAT
>JBNKNN010000126.1:0-15440 GCA_050293865.1 Hydrogenophaga sp.
TGCCGCGCGCCGCAGATGGGTTCACGCCGACGGCTTGAACGAAAACACCCAGGGCAGAGCGCGACAAAGCAAATGCCAATATCGCCAGGATGCCTGCCACCACGAACAGCGAAAACGGAAGGCCGAACAGGTAGCCGCCGCCCAGAAAGAAGTAGGGCGGGTAGTAGACAGTGATGATCTGTCCGTCGGTGATGAGTTGGGCAACTCCACGCCCGGCCACCATCAGGATCAGGGTGGCGATGATGGGCTGCATGCCCAGCCCGGCGACCAGCAGCCCGTTCCACAGACCACACAGCATGGCCGCCACCAACGCACCGCCAATCGCCACCAGCAGCGGGAAGCGGCTGCTCTCGCCATCAAGTGAGCCGCCAATCATCCAAGCCCCCACTGCAGCGGCTATGGCCACAACCGCGCCTACCGAGATATCGATGCCGCGCATTGCGATCACCAGGGTCATGCCAAGGGAGACAAGTACCAAAGGCGCGGCACGGTTGAGGATGTCGATCAGGCTGCCGTAGAGGTGACCATCTCGCCACTCGATGCTCAAGAAGGTCGGGTTGAAGATGGCATTGGCGATGATGAGCAGACCCAGGGTCGCGATGGGCCAACTCAGGCGATGCGACAGCCATCGGCGCCATGCTGCACTCTCTCGGCTTTCGGTGTGTGCCCTTTTTTCAGCGGTGTTCATCGGCAATCAATTCGTAGACGGCGTCCTCTGAGCTGCCCGCAGGCAGCTCCCCCACTTTTCGTCGGTCCCTGAGCACCAGAATCCGGTGAGCCATGCGGACCACCTCGTTCATCTCGGAAGAGATGAAAATCACGGCCATGCCTCCAGCAGACAAGTCCATGATCTGGCTCATGATTTCTTGCTTGGCTGCCACGTCGATGCCTCGCGTAGGTTCGTCAAGAATCAACAGGCGGGGAGCGGTGGCCAGCCAGCGAGCAATGATGACCTTTTGCTGGTTGCCGCCGGAGAGCAGACCCACTGGCGTTTCGGCATCTTGGGTTTTGATGCCGAGCGTTCGGATGTACCGCTCGGCCATCTCGCGTTGCTCGGTTTTGCTCAGGCTCAATCGGACCCCGCTTCTGGCCTGCAGGGCGAGCACAATGTTTTCGCGCACGGAAAGGTCCGCAAAGATACCGTCGGTTTTTCTCTCTTCCGGGCACATGGCCAGGCCTTGAGCGATGGCGTCGACGGGGTTGAGGAACCGAACAGATCGACCTTCGATGGTGATAGCACCCGAGTCCGCGACATCAAGCCCAAACAGCAATCTGGCCAGTTCGGTGCGCC
The DNA here is from genome assembly GCA_050293865.1 of Hydrogenophaga sp. Taxonomy (GTDB): domain Bacteria; phylum Pseudomonadota; class Gammaproteobacteria; order Burkholderiales; family Burkholderiaceae_C; genus Hydrogenophaga. Next base: position 1,292 of record JBNKNN010000126.1, read on the forward strand.
CTGCGCCCAGCAGCCCTGCTACCCCCAGCACTTCACCCGCTCGAATCTCCATGTCGATTGGCTGAAGACGACCGTTTTGCCCCAGGCCTTGCGCCGTCAACCAGGCAGGAGATGTCAAAGTCTCACGCTGCTCGTGCAGCGGCATCTGTTTGCCCTCGCTCAGCTCGCGACCTACCATGGCCTCGATCAGGGCTGGCGCGGGGAGCTCTTCGGTCATCCATTCGCCAATCCATTGCCCGTTGCGCAGCACCGTGATGCGGTCCGCGACGGCGTACACCTGATCCAGAAAATGGGTGACGAACAGAATGGCCATTCCCTCCTGGCGCAAGCGGTTGATCACGCCAAAGAGGGCCTGGACCTCATCGTCGTCGAGACTGGAGGTGGGCTCATCGAGAATCAACACCTTGGCATGGATGCCCAGTGCCCGTGCAATGGCGACCAACTGCTGAATCGCTATCGGGTACTCGGCCAAGCGTCGTGTGACGTCGATCGACAACCCCACACGAGCGAGCAGAGCCTGTGCCTGGAGGTGTGTTTGCGACCAATGGATTCGCCAGCCTTGTGCCCACCCATGTCTGGGAAATCGTCCGGAGAAGATGTTCTCCGCAACGCTCAGGTTGGGGCAGAGATTGACTTCCTGGTAGACCGTGCTGATGCCTTGCGATTGCGCTTGTGCAGCGGTTCCGGGCCAGCCTGGGCTGCAGTCCAGAACCATCTCGCCGCTCGTTGGCTGGATGACGCCAGTCAACACTTTGATCAACGTCGACTTGCCGGCGCCGTTCTGGCCCATGAGAGCGTGGACTTCGCCCGGAAACAGACGAAGCCTGACCTTGTCAAGCACGGTGGCTGCACCAAACCGCTTGGTCACGGACTCAAGCGACAAAAGAGGCGCTGGTGAGGCAGTCATGTTCTGTTCTTGTTGTAGACGTCGATGAAAACCGCCGCCAGCAAGACCAGGCCCTTGATCACTTGCTGGTAGTCGATCCCAATGCCCATGATGGACATGCCGTTGTTCATCACGCCCATGATGAAGGCCCCGATCACTGCACCCATGACCTTGCCCACACCACCAGAGGCAGACGCACCACCGATGAAGCATGCTGCGATGACGTCCAGCTCAAACCCCACGCCTGCCTTGGGCGTTGCGGTGTTGAGTCGGGCTGCAAACACCAGGCCGGCCAGGGCAGCGAGCACGCCCATGTTCACGAAGGCGAGGAAACTCAGCCTCTCCGTGCGAATACCCGAGAGCTTGGCGGCCTTTTCGTTTCCTCCGAGCGCGTAGATGCGCCTGCCCAGCGTGGTGCGCGACGTCGCGAAGTGGAAGATGGCGATCAATGCTCCCATGACCACCAGCACGTTGGGAAGACCCTTGTATGAGGCAAGCAGATAGCTCAGATAGATGAGCAGGCCGCAGAACACCAGTGTGCGTGCGAGGAAGACGGGTTGTGGTTCCACATCCATCTCGTAGCGTGCCGCCTGATGTCTTGAGCGAGCGGCCGCCACGGCCAGCCAGATCGCCACGATCAGGCCGACACCAAAGGAGGTCCACCGGAACCCGTCCGGGTTGAACACGGCTGTGACGAAACCGGAACTCAGCGTCTGGAAGCTGTCCGGAAAGGGACCGACCGACTGCCCCTGCAGCAAAGCCAGTGCCAGGCCTTTGAAAACCAGCATTCCGGCCAGCGTCACGATGAAAGCAGGGATGCGGTAGTACGCGATGAACCAGCCCTGTACCGCGCCAATCAGTCCGCCTGCGCAAAGGCAGACCAGAACGGCTGGCAGCACAGGCCAGTTGTAGTTGACCATCAATACCGCAGCCAGGGCACCGATGAAGCCGCACACGGATCCAACGGAGAGGTCGATGTGTCCGGCCACGATGACCAGCAGCATGCCCAGTGCCATGATGACGATGTAGCTGTTCTGAAGCACCAGGTTGGTGATGTTCAGCGGTTGCATCAAGGTGCCGTCGGTCATGACCTGGAAGAACACCATGATCACGATGAGAGACAGCAGCATGCCGTACTCGCGAAAGTGCTGCCGCAGAAACTCCAGCGTATGCGTTTTGGGCTCTTTGAACTGGGCCTCGGCAACCCTGGATGGCTCAGAAGTTTGTGTGACGGATGTTGGCATGGAAATTCAGTGGCGCCCGACGATGGCGCGCATGATGCGTTCCTGGGAGGCTTCGGCCGTGGGCATCTCGGCCACGATCTGCCCTTCGTTCATCACGTAGATGCGATCGGTGATGCCCAGAAGTTCGGGCATCTCGGAGGAGATCACGATGACGCAACGCCCTTCGGCGGCCAGGTTGGCGATGATGGAATAGATCTCGAACTTGGCGCCAACATCGATACCCCGCGTCGGCTCGTCCAGAATCAGCACCTTGGGATGGGTGTAGAGCCATTTGCTCAACACCACTTTTTGCTGGTTTCCTCCAGAGAGGTTGACGGTTTTCTGGCCAACGCCCGCGCTGCGGATGCGCAGGCGTTCTCGGTATTCGCTTGCGACTTGATGCTCCAGCCCACGGTTGATCACGCCTGCAGCCGAGACACCCTCCAGGTTGGCCAGCGTGGCGTTGAACTGGATGTCTTCCGCCAGAATCAGACCAAGCGCTTTGCGGTCCTCGGTCACGTAGGCCAGGCCGCTGCGTATGGCCTCGCCCACGTCGCGAACGTTCACCGGTTGGCCGTCAATCTCCATCAGACCACCAATGTGGTGTCCCCAGCTCCTTCCAAACAGACTCATGGCCAGTTCGGTGCGGCCAGCGCCCATGAGTCCGGCAATGCCCACTACCTCACCCTTGCGCACATCAATGCACACGTCCCGAATGAACGGCGTGTGCCGGTGCTGGGGGTGTGCCACGTGCCAGTGCAAGACTTTGAACCCGACGTCACCCGGGCTTGGCGTCCGGTGAGGGTAGCGGTCGGCCAGTTCCCGACCGACCATCCCCCGGATGACCCTGTCTTCGTCGATGCAGCCGCCAACAGCGGTGATCGTCTCGACGGTTGTCCCATCGCGCAGAATGGTGATGTGATCAGCAACCTGAGCGATCTCGTTGAGCTTGTGGGAGATGAGAATGCAGGTGATGCCTTGCTTGCGCAGCTCGCCAAGCAGTCGAAGCAAACTCTGGCTGTCGGATTCGTTCAGGCTGGCCGTGGGCTCGTCCAAGATGAGCAGTTTGACTTTCTTGGCCAGAGCCTTGGCGATCTCCACCAACTGCTGTTTGCCAACGCCCAGATCCCCGACAGGGGCGGATGGCGACTCACGCAAGCCGACCTTGGCCAGGAGTTCCTGCGTCTTGCGGTGAGCCGCCATCCAATTCACAACGCCGTAGGCCGAGATTTCATTGCCCAGGAAGACGTTCTCTGCGATGGACAGGGAAGGTACCAGGGCCAACTCCTGATGGATGATGATGATGCCCAGCGCTTCGCTATCCGCGATGCCCTTGAACGCTCTCGGCTTCCCCTCGAACACGATTTCGCCAGCGTAGCTGCCTGCAGCATAGACCCCGGAGAGCACTTTCATGAGCGTGGACTTGCCCGCGCCGTTCTCGCCGACGATGGCGTGTATCTCCCCGGGCATGACGCTCAGGTTGACACGGTCAAGCGCCAGTACGCCTGGGAACGTTTTGCGGATGTCCCGCATGCTCAAGAGGGGTTCAGTCACGGGCGTTTCAGTCGTGATCACGGGAGGCGAGGGCGGAGCTCGCCACGGTGGCGATGTCTGGTCAGACCGTTTACTGGATCTGTGAGGCCTTGTAGTAACCGCTGTCGACAAGCACCTGCTTCCAATTGCTGGCATCCACGGCTACCGGTTTGAGAAGATACGAGGGAACAACCTTGGCGCCGTTGTCATAGGTCTTCGTGTCGTTCACCTCGGGCTGACCTCCGCTGAGGAGGGCGTCCACCATGTTGGCGGTGACCTTCGCCAGTTCCCGGGTGTCCTTGAACACGGTGGACGATTGCTCCCCACGCAAGATGCTCTTGACGGAAGGCACTTCAGCGTCCTGTCCGGTCACCACGGGGCAGGGCTGTTTGGGTGTGCAGTAGCCTACGCCTTTGAGCGATGAAAGGATTCCGATGGACAGGCCGTCATAAGGCGAGAGCACGGCGTGGACCTTGTCGTTGCCGTAGTAGGCGCTGAGCAGGTTGTCCATCCGGGCTTGGGCCACGGCGCCGTCCCAGCGCAGCGTGCCCACCTTGTCCATGCCCATCTGCTTGCTGCGAACCACCAGTTTGCCGGCGTCGATATGGGGTTGCAGCACACTCATGGCTCCGTTGTAGAAGAAGAAGGCGTTGTTGTCGTCAGGCGATCCGCCGAAGAGCTCAATATTGAACGGCCCCTTGCCTTGCTGGAGCCCCAGCTTTTCGACGATGGAGTTGGCTTGCAACACCCCGACCTGGAAATTGTCGAACGTTGCGTAGTAGTCGACGTTCTTGCTGCCGCGTATCAAGCGGTCATAGGCAATGACTTTGATGCCCGCGTCAGCGGCTGTCTGCAGTGCTTTGGATAACGTGGTGCCATCGATGGACGCAATCACCAGAACCTTGGCGCCTTTGGTGATCATGTTCTCCACCTGGGCCAACTGATTGGGAATATCGTCCTCTGCATACTGCAAGTCCGTTTTGTAGCCACGGGACTTCAGAACCTTGACCATGTTGTCGCCATCAGCAATCCAGCGTGCTGATGATTTGGTTGGCATGGAGATGCCAATAGTGCCTTTGTCCGCGGCCAGAGCGGGAGCCGATCCTAGCGCAGCGGCCAGCGTGAGTGCAGATAGGCTGGCCAGGAATTGATGACGGTTCATGCGTGTCTCCAAATGATCTTGTTTTGGCCTCAGGGCAGAGAAAGAGGCGACCGGGTAGCCGCCTCTGAGAACCGCCCTTCGGTTGTGCTCTCTTGCTCAGTACTTGCGATTGGGCAGTTCCTGCTTGGCCACTTCCATGGGGAAAATGCCTTCCTTGGTCACGATGCGCTTGGGGACTGATTTCCCTGCTTTGACATCCTTGACCACCGACATCAACTGGTCGCCCAGCAAGGGGCTGCACTCCACGGTCACATTGAGCTTGCCGGCAATCATGGCCTCGAATGCGCCCTTGACAGCGTCGATGGAGATGATGGTGATGTCCTTGGCGGGCTTCAGGCCGGCCTCTTCAATGGCCTGAATGGCGCCGATGGCCATGTCGTCGTTGTGGGCGTAGAGCACATTGATCTTGTTTCCCTCGGCTTTGAGGAAGGCTTCCATCACTTCCTTGCCCTTGGCGCGAGTGAAGTCGCCCGTTTGCGAGCGGATGATCTTGAACTTGGGATCGGTCTTGATGATCTCTTCAAAGCCTGCCTTGCGGTCGATCGCTGGCGCCGAGCCCACCGTGCCTTGCAGCTCCACAATGTTGATCGGCCCGGTTTTGCCTTTCATCTCCTCGATCAGCCAACGTCCCGCCTTTCGTCCTTCTTCAACGAAGTCGGAGCCGATGAACGAGACGTACAGAGACTCGTCCTTAACGTCGACGGCTCGGTCTGTCAGCACCACAGGAATGCGGGCAGCCTTGGCCTCGCGCAACACGTTCTCCCAGCCTGACTCGACCACGGGAGAGAATGCGATCACGTCCACCCGCTGGGCGATGAAGGATCGGATGGCCTTGATCTGATTCTCTTGCTTCTGTTGGGCGTCGGAGAACTTGAGCGTGATGCCCGCTTCCTTGGCTGACGATTTGATCGATTCAGAGTTGGCGGTTCGCCATTCGCTCTCTGCGCCAACCTGACTGAAGCCCAGCACGAGGGGTTTTTCAGCCATCGCAGCATGGGGCAGCAGGCCAGCGATGGGGGTGAGTGCCAGCGCCAGACTCAGGGCGCGTCTTTTCATGGATTTCATGGGTGTTGTCTCCTGTGTGTCTCGTTGTGATGTGGTCGGTGACGGGAACTGAAGCAAGGGGGTAGCCGCTCAAGCCAGCATATAGCTGGTCTTGACGGTCGTGTAGAACTCGGCGGCGTAGCGGCCCTGCTCGCGCGGTCCATAGCTGGACTCTTTTCTGCCGCCGAAGGGAACATGGAAGTCCACGCCGGCGGTGGGCAGGTTGACCATGGTCATTCCAGCCTGAGCATGTCGCTTGAAGTGTGTTGCGTGTTTGAGTGACGTGGTGCAGATGCCGGCGCAAAGGCCGAACGGCGTGTCGTTTGCCAACGCAAGCGCATGCTCGTAGTTCTGAGCCTCGATCACGCACGCCACCGGGCCGAAGATCTCCTCCCTGGCAATGCGTTGCTCTGGCTGGGCCAGAAACAGGGCTGGAAGCATGTAGTGGCCTGGCGTGGCTCGCTCGACTCGCTCCCCTCCCCAGACGTGTACAGCACCTTCCTCCCGCCCAATGGTCATGTAGGCCTGGTTCTGTTCGAGCTGCGACTGGTCCACAACCGGGCCCATTTCGATCCCGCGCTCCAGTGCGTTGCCCACCTTCAATGCTTCAAGGCGGTTGCGCAGTCTCACCACAAACGTGTCATGTATGTCGCGGGTGACGATCAGTCGACTGGAAGCTGTGCACCGCTGTCCAGTAGAGAAATAGGCGCCTTGCAAAGCGCAGTCCACCGCCTGATCCAGGTCTGCATCGCCCAGAACCACCAGAGGGTTTTTGCCGCCCATCTCCAGTTGAACCTTCGCTCCTCTGCTCGTCGTGGCCTCCAACACCCGTCGGCCTGTACCGACCGAACCCGTGAAGCTCACGGCATTCACAGCGGGGTGCTCGATGATCGTTTGTCCCACTTCCCGCCCGCTGCCCATGACCAGGTTGAATGCGCCGGCCGGCAGCCCACTGCGGCTGATGATCTCTGCCAGCGCCCACCCACAGGCAGGCACCAGCTCAGCGGGTTTGAAGACAACCGTATTGCCATAGGCCAATGCAGGCGCAATCTTCCACGCGGGGATCGCGAAGGGAAAGTTCCACGGGGCGATGATGCCGACAACGCCCACGGGCTCCCGCGTGATGTCCACCTGTATACCTGGCCGGACCGAGGCAAGGGTCTCTCCCTGGATGCGAACGGCCTCGCCAGCAAAGAACTTGAACAGTTGTCCGGCCCGCGCCACTTCGCCAATGGACTCGGGCAGGGTCTTGCCCTCTTCTCGCGCCAGCAATTCGCCCAGCTCCTCTTTGCGTGCGAGCAACTCACTGCCGATCATGTCCAGTGATTCAGCGCGGCGCTGTGGCGTACTCAGCGCCCATTGTGGCAAAGCATCGGCTGCCGCGCGGATGGCGTCGTCAGTCTGGTTGCGGTCCGCGCGAGCGTACTCCGCCACCACTTCCGCCGTGTTGGATGGGTTGATGCTGATTCCGGTGGTGGTGCCATTGACCCAGGCGCCATTGATGTAGTGGCGGGGCTGGAGGCGAATGTCGTTGAGTTTCATTCGAGTGTCCGTTTCTGAACGGGGCCGCGATCAGTGTGTGAGCAGTGGGAAGCAGTCTAGAAAAGAAATTAATATCAATCTAATGATTTTTTGATCAAAATAGATATCAATACCGACATTCTGGAAAACCCCCAATGACGACTTCCTACAACCACTGGTTCATCCGGGCGCGCCTGAAGACCCGACAGCTGCTGTTGCTGGTGGCATTGGCAGAGGAGGGAAACATTCACCGGGCGGCACAAGTGCTCAGCATGACGCAGCCGGCGGCCTCCAAGCTGCTCAAGGACCTGGAGGAGGTGTTGGGGGTGTCATTGTTCGATCGCTTGCCAAGAGGCATGAAACCGACTTGGTATGGTGAAACCATGATCCGTCATGCCAGGATGGCCTTGGCCAGTCTCAACCAGGCGCACGACGAGTTGCAGGCACTCAAGTCCGGTCACTTTGGCCAGGTGGGGATAGGTGCCATTACTTCTCCGGGCCTGACTCTGCTGCCAGCAGCCGTGGCCATGGTCAAGCGAGAGCATCCCAATCTGAGGATCTCGATCGAAGTCGAGACCAGTCCGGTTCTGCTTGATCGGCTGGATCAAGGCAAGGTCGACATCGTGGTGGGCCGGCTGTTCGCCGAGCACAACCGGTCACACCTGAGGTACCAGCCGATCAGCCAAGAGCCTGTCTGTGCTGTGTCGCGACCGGGCCATCCCTTGATGCAATTGAGCGAGCTGGGGTTGAGGGATCTGCACGGTGCAGCGTGGCTGGTGCCGCCCGCCGGCAGCGTGCTCAGACACCGATTTGACCTGATGTTTCAACAGGAAGGCTTGTCGCCTCCGCTCAACATCGTGGAGACCTCTTCACTGTTGTTCATCTCCCGCATGCTGCAGCAAAGCGACATGATCGCAGTGCTGGCACTGGATGTCGCTCGCTATTACGCCTCGCATGGCCTGATGTCGGTGCTGCCGATGGAGCTTCCATGTCACATGGACGATTTTGGGCTGATCACACGCTCCGATCGCCTGCAGTCTCCCGGCGTCAAAGTGGTCGTTCAGGCCATCAAGCAGTGCAGTCTGGCGCAGTTCGGACGGCGTCTTGATGCCGATTGAGCTTTCCGTCCCGCAAGCGTTGCTCAGGTCCAGCCGGCATCGACCGTGAACTCCTGTGCCGTGCACATGGCTGAGTCATCGGCGGCCAGAAACAGCGCCATGTTGGCCAGATACTCTGGTTGAAGCTTGTCGGGCAGGCATTGGTTGCGTGCGATGTTCTGCTCCCCTTGCTCGTCGAGCCAGAGATTGATCTGCCGTTCTGTCATGACCCAGCCGGGCGTCACCGTGTTGACCCGTATGCGGTCCTTGCCAAGCAGTCCCGCCATGCCACGGGTGAGGCCGTTCGCCGCTGACTTGGCCATGGCGTAACAGGGATAGTCGCCCTGCTTGGCCTTCCAACCCATTGAACCGAAGTTGATGATGGAGCCACCGCCCAGGCGCTTCATGCCGGGGACCACCGACTGAATGGCGAACAGCGCAGGGCGCAAATTGATGGCCATGCGTTCGTCGAAGTAGTCAACCGTCACCGACTCCAGCGAATGCCGGTCATCGCTGGCCACGTTGTTGACCAGAGCGTGTATGTCGCCGTGAGCTTGCGCGGCCGCCGCGATGGCCGTCTGCAAAGCCTTCACGTCCTTGACATCGCATACCTGGAACCAGGGTTTGGACAGCCCTTCTGCCTCCAGGCGGGCGCTCAACTTCTCGCCTGCGTCCTTGGCCACGTCCACGTATGCAACCTGTGCGCCCTGGCGTGCAAATGCTTCAACCATGGCCGCTCCGATACCGGTGGCGCCGCCGGTGATGAAAACGTGCCGCTCTTTGAGGGAGGGGTATACCGCAGACGTTGGTGTTGAAATTGACATTGCAAAACCTATATAGATAGATGCTTAAAACATATAAAACTATTATCAATATGCCTCCATAATTGACACATCGTCAAGCACTTTTCGCTCGCACAGGAGGTCCCCATGCCCGAAATCAGGCCGAATCCCTCGGCGCCGGAGGTCGACATCTCGTCGATGCGCTGCGTGTGGAATGGCGAGGCCAGACTGGGCGAAGGTGTGATGTGGTCACCGCTTCGCAAACAGGTGTTCTGGGTGGACATCCTGTCCTGTGAGATCCACTCCATTCGGGCGGCCACGGGAGCCCATCAAATGTGGCGTCTGTCGCAGGAGGTCTCGGCACTGGTTGAATGCGACGAGTCGGACGATATGCTGATCGCCTTGCGCAGTGGCCTCGCTCGGTGGACGCCCGAAGGCCACACCCCTGAGCCACGCATCTGGGTCCGCCCGGAAGCGGGCCGTGCAGGCAATCGATTCAACGACGGCGCTTGCGACTCGCAGGGCAGATTCTGGGTGGGAAGCATGGATTTCGATTGTCAGGCGCCGACTGGCGCCTTGTATCGGATCACGCCAGATGGCCAATCCGTCTGTTTCGAAGACGGCTTCCCCGTCACCAACGGACCGGTTTGGGTCGAGGGTGGCCATACCATGTTGTTCACCGATACCGTTGGTTCGACGGTTTTCGCCTATCCGTTTGATCCCGATCGAGGTTCGCTGGGACAGCGCAGGGTCTGGTTGCAGCTACCACCTGAGGATGGCATGCCCGATGGCATGGCCGTCGATGCCGCAGGTCGGGTGTGGTTGTGTCATTGGGGCGGCGGCTGCGTGACCTGCCACGATCCAGTCTCGGCGCATGAGCTCTTGCGCGTGGCCTTGCCCGTCAGCCAGGTGACCCGATGCGCGTTCGGCGACGATGATTTGCACACACTGTATGTCACCACTGCAAGAGAAGGACTGGATGAGGCTGCGTTGGCCAATGAGCCGCTCGCTGGCGGCCTGTTCGCGTTCAGGGTGTCTCAGCCAGGTGTCGCACCAGCCCGCTTTGCGTCGTCATGAGTTGAAGGGGTCACATGTCTGATATTCATTGGATCGCCCATGCCGGGCAACGCATGGGCTTCATGCCCTCACGAGGTGGTGCTGTGACGGCGTGGACCTGGTACCGTGACGATGTTCCGGTCGACGTCTGGCGTGCCTGGGATGGCGCCCATCCGGCCATCGAAAGCATGGCCTGTTACCCCATGGTCCCCTGGACCAACCGGATATCAGGTGGTGGGTTCACCTGCGCAGGTCGGTTTCACGCCTTGTCGCCCAACACGGCCAACGATCCCTATCCCATTCACGGCGATGGCTGGCTTCAGCCTTGGACGCTGCTTCAGCCAGAAGAAGGTGTGGTTCACATGGAACTGCATTCGGACCGTTTCGCCGGAGGCCCCTACACCTACTGGGCGCAGCAAGCCTTTGAGCTCACCCCGGACGGCTTGTCGCAGAGCCTGACGGTGCGCAATGAATCCGGTGAAGCGCTGCCCTTCGGCCTGGGCTTGCACCCGTGGTTCACCTCAACGCCTCGCTGCACGGTGCGTTCAGCGGTGGACGGGGTGTGGATGAGCAGGCCGGACAAAATACCCACGGGCTACGAGGCAGAGTTTCCCAAAGGCTGGGACCTCAATGCGGGCATTGAAGTCAGTTCGGTGGTGATCGACAACGGATTCGGCGGATGGTCAGGCAGCGGGGTCATCGAATGGCCTGAGCGATGCCTTCGACTCACCATGGACAGCGAGTTGCTCTCGCCACAGGCAGGGCATGCGATGGAATGCTTGCTGTATAGCCCCGCGGAGCCTGCCTTCTTCTGTTTCGAACCCGTGACCCACCCCATTGATGCCCCCCATCTTCCCGGTCAGCCTGGATGGGTGACGCTCGCCCCAGGGGAAAGCATGCGCTTGCGCACGCGTTGGGGATTGCACTCCCTTGCCTGACAGCTTGGGCGGGTGTTCGTCCGCGCCAGCTTTCGGCACCACCCATCAAACCATGACGGGAGTGTGCACAGAGGGTGCCTAGAAGGCAGGGGTAACAACAGGGGTATGGGTTGGGCCGCTGACGACGCTGCGTTGCCGCGATCACTTCGTTCGTTCCTATCCGTCATGTCACGGCGGTCACTGGAAACCCGTCGGACAAACTGAGGCGCAAATGCTTGATCAGCGCGGAAATGGCCAGTGGCACATGACTCGCATAAGGCCTGATGGCGTAGACCCGATCGGCAAATGAGCCCACTGGCCTCCAGTCCGGCAAGACCTGTACCAGCTTGCCAGACAGCACGGCAGCCTTGGCGCTGAAATCCGGCAGCAACGCGATGCCAAGGCCCGAGAGCGCGGCATCCCGGAGGGCCTCGCTGTTGTTGGCAGACAGCGAGCCCGATACCTGAACCGTCACCCTTTCGCCGGACGCGCCTCTTTCTGTCTTTCCTGTTTTCCCTGTTCTTCCCTTCAAAGGTTCAAACGACCAGGCCGGACGCTCCTGAGGGCGGGGGTAGTGAAGGCAATTGTGGTCAGACAAATCATGGGGTTGACTCGGTGTGCCCGCGCGCCTCAGGTAGGCACGGGAGGCCACCAGCACAGACGTTGTCTTGCATAGCTCGACCGCCACGTGGGTGTCGGGTGGTGTTGATGTGTGGCGAATGGCCAGATCGTAGCCTTCCGGGGCGAGCGAGGTGATTCGGTCCGAGAGATCGAGCTCGACGCGAACCTGCGGGTACAGGCGCAGGAAAGCGGGCAGGGACGGCACGATTTGTTGACGCGCCAACGCCACCGGTGCGGTCACCCTGAGCAATCCTTGCGGCATATCGGCCAAGTCACGCACCTGCGCGAAACTCTGCGCGATCTGCTCAAACGATGCTCGTGTCTGTTGCACCAGGCGCTGGCCCGCATCTGTCAGGCGCATGCTGCGCGTCGTGCGTTGCACCAGCGGCACGCCGGCCACCCGCTCCAGTTCAGCTATGCGCTGGCTCATGGCGGCCTTGCTCACACCCAATCGCGCTGCGGCAGCGGTGTAGCTGCCCTGCCGGTCCAGCACCGTCAGCCAGTGCATGTGGCCCCAAAGGTCATGAATCGTCTGTTTGTCCATACGCGTATTGTTCATCAAACAAAACAATCAATTCAAGATTCCGGTCTTGTAACCAGGCGCTGGCTTTTCTAGACTGGTTTGATTGAATCAAAAGTCGAGACACTCATCATGAACGCCAGAACCTCCGCCGTGACCGATATTCCCCACTACGTGGCCGGCCAGCGCTTCGACGGCCAGAGCCAGCGATCCCAGCCAGTGACAAACCCCGCCACAGGAGCGATCACCGGCAACGTGAAGCTGGCGACCGCCGCTGACGTGGATGCAGCTGTGGCAGCGGCGCAAGCCGCGTTTCCTGCGTGGGCTGATACGCCGCCCATCCGCCGTGCGAGGGTGATGTTCAAGTTTCTGGAGCTGGTCAACCGCCACAAGGACGACCTGGCCCGCGCCATCACCGTGGAGCACGGCAAGGTGTTCACGGACGCGCAAGGCGAAGTGGCCCGCGGCATCGACATCATCGAATTCGCCTGTGGCATCCCCCAACTGCTCAAAGGCGACTTCACGGATCAGGTCTCCACCGGCATGGACAACTGGACGATCCGCCAGCCCCTGGGCGTCGTGGCCGGCATCACGCCGTTCAACTTTCCGGTCATGGTGCCCATGTGGATGTTCCCGGTGGCGATTGCCGCGGGCAACACCTTTGTGCTCAAGCCCAGCCCGACCGACCCGACCGCCAGCCTGTTGATGGCCGATCTGCTCAAGCAGGCTGGTCTGCCCGACGGCGTCTTCAACGTGGTGCAAGGTGACAAGGAAGCCGTGGATGCACTGCTGGTGCATCCCGACGTGAAGGCCATCTCTTTCGTCGGCTCCACCCCGATTGCCAACTACATCTACGAAACCGGCGCCCATCACGGCAAGCGCGTGCAGGCGCTGGGTGGCGCCAAAAACCACATGGTGGTCATGCCCGATGCTGATCTGGATCAGGCCGTCGACGCCTTGATCGGCTCGGCTTATGGCTCCGCCGGCGAGCGCTGCATGGCGATTTCAGTCGCGGTGCTGGTGGGCGACGTGGCCGACAAGATCATGCCCAAGCTGATCGAGCGCACAAAGCAGCTCAAGGTGCTGGATGGCATGAACCTGGCCGCGGAAATGGGCCCCATCGTCACCGAGGCCGCTCGCAAGCGCATCAGCGGCTATATCGAAGCCGGTGTGGCCGAAGGCGCTCAAATGCTGGTCGACGGCCGTGGTTTCGACGGCCATGTGGCTGGCCAAGGGTGTGACAATGGCTTCTGGCTCGGTGGCACGCTGTTCGATCACGTGACGCCTGAGATGAAGATCTACAAGGAAGAGATCTTTGGTCCAGTCCTCAGCTGCGTGCGCGTGGCCGATTTCGGCGAAGCCGTGAAGCTGATCAACGACCACGAGTTCGGCAACGGCACCTCATGCTTTACCCGCGACGGGAACGTGGCCCGTGAATTCGCCCGCCGCATCCAGGTGGGCATGGTCGGCATCAACGTGCCGATCCCGGTGCCCATGGCCTGGCAAGGTTTCGGCGGCTGGAAGAAGAGCCTGTTCGGCGACATGCACGCCTACGGCGAAGAGGGCGTGCGCTTCTACACCAAGCAAAAGTCCATCATGCAGCGCTGGCCGGAGACGACGGCCAAGGGTGCCGAGTTTGTGATGCCGACGGCTAAGTAAGGCCCCCACGCTCCGCCGCTGCGCGGGTCGCTGCCCCCCGAGGGGGCGCGTTTCACCTTAGGGCGGCCCGGCGGTGAAACTGTTGGCCCCCACGCTCCGCCGCTGCACGGGTCGCTGCCCCCCGAGGG
>JBNKNN010000127.1:0-55046 GCA_050293865.1 Hydrogenophaga sp.
CTCGGTTGGGGGGCCTCGCGCCGGAGAGACGACTGCTAAGGCGTGGACCGATGGATCAGGATTTGCCGCCGGGCCGCCCCAAGGCGAGTAGTCAGCCCCCTGGGGGGCAGCGATCCGTGAAACGGCGGAGCGTGGGGGCCAAGCTAAGCGAAGCGGCTCGCCGCCGGGCCGCCCCAAGGCGAGTAGTCAGCCCCCTAGGGGGGCAGCGACCCGTGAAACGGCGGAGCGTGGGGGCCTACATTCATCCAGCGCGACGAGCCAGCACCTCAAAGGCCGGCAAGGTCTTGCCTTCCAACACCTCCAGGAATGCGCCGCCGCCGGTGGAGATGTAGCCTACCTGCTTTTCGATGCCGTACTTGGCAATGGCCGCGAGGGTGTCGCCACCGCCGGCAATGCTGAAGGCATCGGATTCGGCAATGGCCTTGGCCACTTCCTTGGTGCCGTTTTCGAACGCGTCGAATTCGAACACGCCGACCGGGCCATTCCAGACGATGGTGCCGGCAGCCTTGAGCTTTTCTGCCAGGATCTTGGCGGTTTCCGGCCCAATGTCGAGAATCATGTCGTCTTCGGCGACATCGGAGGCCTTCTTCACTTCCGCCTTGGCGGTGGGGCTGAATTCCTTGGCGGTCACGACGTCAACCGGGATAGGTACCTCGGCACCACGCGCCTTCATCGCCTCAATGACGGCTTCAGCATCGCCTACCAGGTCAGGTTCCGCCAGACTCTTGCCGATGGGCAGGCCAGCAGCCAGCATGAAGGTATTGGCGATACCACCGCCGACGATCAGGCCATCAACATTCTTGGACAAAGACTGCAAAATGGTGAGCTTGGTCGACACCTTGGAGCCAGCCACAATGGCCACCAGCGGACGCTTGGGATTGGCCAGAGCCTTTGAGATAGCGTCCATCTCGGCCGCGAGCAGGGGACCGGCACTGGCCACAGGGGCCGTTTCGGCGATGCCATAGGTGGTGCCTTCTGCTCGGTGTGCGGTACCGAAGGCATCATGCACGAACACGTCGCACAGCGCCCCCAGCTTCTTGGCCAGCTCCGGGTCGTTCTTCTTCTCACCCTTGTTCAGGCGGCAGTTCTCCAGCAGCACCACTTCGCCAGGAGCCACCGAGAAATCGCCATCGATCCAGTTGGCGATCAGGCGCACCGAACGGTCAAGCAACTGGCCCAGACGGGCAGCCACTGGCTTGAGCGAGTCTTCGGGCTTGAATTCACCTTCCGTTGGACGACCCAGATGGGACGTCACCATCACAGCCGCACCGGCCTTGAGTGCCATTTCGATGGCAGGCACGCTGGCACGCACACGAGTGTCTTCAGTGATGTTGCCTTTGTCGTCCAGCGGAACGTTCAGATCGGCACGGATGAATACCCGTTTGCCTTCAACTTTGCCCTCGGCGCACAGATCGGAAAAGCGAATGAATTGCATGAAGAAACCTTTTGAGCCGGCGGCAGCCGGTGCTGTGTGAAACACTTAAGTCCTGGGGATCCTCTGCATCACCTCCGCCATGCGCGTTCGAGGTCAAAACAGGAAGGATGACGTGCCTGCTTGTCGCGTTGTGTACCCAGCGGCAATTGCCAAGGCAACAGATGCGGCAGACGCCTGTTTTGGTCCGAACCCGAAGCGTGCCTTGGTTCTACGGACGATACGCGTTGATGCGAATCCAGGCTTGCCTTGGTATTCGCGCCTCACGCCTCGTCCCGCAACGCCCAAGGCGCACACGGCGCAGGTGATGCAGATGATCCCTCGATGGCCATTGTAGGAAATTTGGGATCCCTCGGCACCCAGCCATTGTCACGGCCTACATCACACAGTCACCCACCCGAATCCAGGCTTCTTCACACCTCGTTCAGTAGCTGACTCACGCTGGCGAGCACCGATACTCCCCCAAGCATCAGGAAGGCCATCGTAAATCACACCCACTGACGATGTCCAGTTGCGGATCGTAAACCGTGGTGCGAACCCCCATCAGCCGCAGCACCGTGTGAAACACATGGTCGTGCGAATACGCTCCGCCCGCTCGGCGCCGCAGGCAAGGCCAGTCAAATCCGCGATGATCACGTGTGCTCTGCGACGCCCAGATAGCCATCGGGACATGCGTCTGCTCTTGAGGCGCGAACGCATAGGGCACACCGTGCAGGTAAAGGCCTCCCTCCCCAAGCGACTCGCCATGGTCAGAGACGTATATCCAGGTCACGGCATTGAGGCCCTGCTCCGCCCTGTACTGAGACCACTGCAAGGTTCTGCCCAGAAAATGATCTGTGTAGGCAATGGAGTTGTCGTAGGCGTTTCGGACAGCTGCTTCATCGCAGTCACTCAAGGATTGGCGATCGCACTCGGGAAGAAAGCGCTTGAAGGCGGGTGGGCTGCGCTTGTAGTAGGCAGGCCCGTGACTGCCCATTTGGTGCATCACCACCACCACGCCACGCGCCCGACGTACGGGGTCCAGTGCAGCGATGCGCTCATCCAGACCATCCAGCATGATCTCGTCCAGGCAGTCTCCCGATGCGCAATACCGCGGGTCGTTTGCGTCACGCGTGCTTTCATGTCCCACTCGATCGCACACGCCCTTGCAGCCGGACTGGTTATCGAGCCAAAGCACCGCCAGCCCGGCCCTTTGCAGCACGTCCAGCAGATTTTCCTGATGCTGGGTCTCGTCTCCGCCATCGTCCTTGGACAGAGAAGAGAAGATGCAAGGCAGCGAAACCTGTGTGTTCGTACCGCAGGAGGAAACCTTGTCGAAGTAGATCAGGCCACGTTGCGCCTGCCACTCTTTCAGTTCAGGGGTCGTGGGCCGTTCATAGCCGCCGATGGAGAAATTGTCAGCACGGGCCGTTTCGCCCACCACCAGCACCAACAAGGGTGGGGGCGCCAAATCGCCGGATGGAATGGTCAGAGACGCGTCCTGCCCCACCGGCGTCATCGCAGTTGCCGCTTTCGGCCAGTTCTTGGCCAGCAAAACGCCGCCGCCCCACACGGTGTTGAGCGGGTTCAACATGTAGCGCACAGGTTTGTGGTTGCGCATCAATGACGACAAACCCTGGTACTGGGCCATGACGGCCCCCAAAGACAACGCCACCCCTGCCAGAACACCGAACACGTTTCGCAGAGATTGACGTCCCCATGAAGCCTGCGCCACCGGTTGCCGCCAGATCCACCACAGAGGCAAGACACTCAGGCTCCCAGCCACAAGGAACAATCGCAGGCTGAGCAGATCCTGCACTTCACGCGCATCAGTGTGAATCACGTTGGCCAGCATGCTGGCGTCAATGACCACGCCATATGTCCACATGAAGTAGGAGCTGAATGCAGTTGCAAGAACCAGGAACGTAGCCACCGGGCGCAGCAGGCGATGCCAATTGAGCGCCGACAGAATGGCCAGCACAAGGCCCATGACCGTTGCAGCCATCGAACCGCTCAAAGCCCAGCGCTGGAGGGGCGATGTGACGATGTCACCCATGCGCTGCCACAGAGGAAGGTTACCCACAGTGGCGAGATAGGCTGCCAACACCAGCGCAAACAACCAGAACGAACGAGGTGCAGGCCGCAGCGTGGCGGCCCGTGGAGGGGAGTGCATGGGGACTGCGCAGACAGGAATTTGCAATGATTCCCGAAGTCTGGCGTCGAATTCTTAAGTCAGCATTAGCCAGGCCCTGGGGTCTCTAGGATCCCGGGAGACAGTGTCGACGCGAAGATCCGACTCAGCGCTCTGTCCAACTCAGCCAGAAGCGCGTGGTCATCGGAGGGTCTCCGGCATCCCTGCGAAACTGAGCGTCACATGCGTCAGCCAGTCGCTCGACCAGTCGCAATCCCAGCCCAAGCCCCCCTCGCTCGGCCCGATCCTCCGCTGGCACACGTGAAGCTTCCTCACGCTGTCCATCATCGCTGACGGTCACATGGGTTTGCCCATCCGCCTGCCAGATATCGACCCTGACCTGCGTACCTTCAGGCGTATGCCTGACAGCGTTGTCGATCAGGTTGCGCATGGCCAGCTCTACCAGCAGAGGGGGCGCCGGCACCAGCACCGGCGCTTCCGGCGCCTCCAATGACAAGTCATGCGCCAATGCCATGTCCTTGGGTGCAAGTTCGCTGAGCAGCTCCACGGCAATGGCCTGCAAGTCGGCCTCTGCGGCCCCGCCTTCTCTCGAACGTTGCGCCCGCGCAAGGTCAAGCAACTGCTGGAGAATGCGTCCGGCGCGCAAGCTTTGCTGCTGCAACGCCCCCAGTTGCTCGTGGGTGGGATGCTGCATGGCCGCTTGCGCCTGCAAGGCAATGGCAGACAAGGGCGTTCGCAGCTCGTGCGCCACGTCGGACGCAAATGCACGCTCCCTTTCTGCTTGCTCCTGCAAAGAATCCACCAACGAATTGATCGCATGAACGGTGCTCGCGAACTCCGAGAAAGTCTCACGAGACTCAAGGCGCTCTCCGGAGCGGAGATTGAGCGCAGCGATGCTAGAGGACAGACGTTCCAGGGGACGCAAGCCGCGGCCCATCGCCCACCACAACAACGCGGCCACCAGCGGAAACAGGAACACTGCGGGTTCGACCACATGTGCGGCGATCTCCAGCCCTACCTTGTACGCGAGCTGAGTGTCGAGCAACACCGCAACGGCACGTATCTCGCCCCTCGCGTCCTGCCCACGCGTCATGTACATGCGGTAGTGCACTTCGCGCTCACCCTCTGCCGCGCGCCAATACAAGTCCCGCAACCCCAAGGGCATATCGGGCCGCAAGCCCAGCCGGCTCACCATGCCATGGGTATCTCGCACCACTTTGCCATCGCGCCACTGGACGTACGCAACGTCGAGGGCATACTCTTCGTGCTCGGCCCGGTGTGCCTCCTCGGTGATGAAAACGGGCGCGTCCTGCTCAGGCCAGGAGGCAAACAAAACACCACGCCCGGCCGAAATCAGTTGCCCGTCCGGGATTTCTTCATCGGTCTCGTGATAGGCCGTCCACCAGGCCAACGCGCCCGTCACCAGCCAAACCAGAACCACAGCACTCATCGCCCAGCGCAGCAGGTAGCGCTTGAGTGATGGAGGGCTTGCTCCTTCTGGCAAGGTTTTTGCGCTCAAGAAGTCTCACTCCTCTTCCGGGATGAAGTAGCCCACACCGCGGACCGTTTTGATCAACTGATCGCCCAGCTTCTTGCGCAAGTGGTGCACATGCACCTCGATGGCATTGCTTTCCACCGATTCACCAAAGCCATAAAGCGCAGACTCCAGCCGGGAACGCGACATGACCCGAGGGCTGGCCTGAAGCATTGCCATCAATACCGCAAACTCTTTGCCTCCCAACGGAACCACCACGCCAGCCTTTTCAACTACATGGGAGGCTGGATCAATGACGAGGTCCGCGCGGCGGATGACCGGTCGGCTGCGCCCGGATGCGCGGCGCAGCATGGCCCGCATGCGCGCTTGGAGCTCATTCGCGTCGAACGGTTTGATCACGTAGTCGTCTGCCCCAGTGTCCAGGCCGACGATACGGTCATTCACCCCGTCTCGCGCCGTCATGATCAGCACCGGAAGATCAGGGTGCGGCAGCGACTCTTGCGTTCCGGCAGTCGCGGCGGGCTGTCGCCGCAGTCGCTCCAAAAGTTCCAGGCCGTCTCCATCAGGCAATCCCAGATCCAGCAAGACAGCATCGAAGGGTTCGGCCTGCAGGCACAGCCAGGCTTCCCTGGCGGTGGCGCAAACATCCACTGCGTAATTGGCGTTGCGCAAGTTGTCGCTCAGGCCCTGCGCAATCGCCGCGTCGTCTTCAACGATCAGAACCCTCATGAATTTCTTCCTTGCACAGTCCAGTCACACCCCGTTCAAATCCTGACCGTCGGAAGGCGCATGCTGCGGATAGTAGGAGCGATACCAGTCGACAAAACGTTGCACACCCTCTTCGATGGGCGTATTCGGCACATCCCCGATCAACGCTTTGAGCGCAGTCACATCGGCCCAGGTCTCCGGCACATCACCTTGCTGCATCGGCAACATTTCCTTGACAGCCTCCGTGCCTACTGCCGATTCAATGCATTCGACAAAGCGCATCAGCATCACCGGCGAACTGTTGCCCACATTGAGCACGCGGTGCGCCGGCTCGCCGCCAAAGGCCTGCGGTGGACGTGCCAACACCGCCACGATGGCATTGACCACATCGTCGATATAGGTGAAATCGCGACGCATCTGGCCATTGTTGTACACCTGAATCGATTCACCAGCCAGCATCGCACGCACGAACTTGAAGATGGCCATGTCCGGTCGGCCCCAGGGCCCGTACACCGTGAACAAGCGCAACCCACTGGCCGCAATACCAAACAAATGGCTGTAGCTGTGGGCCATCAACTCGTTGGCCTTCTTGCTGGCGGCATACAGAGACACCGGTCGATCGGTGATCTTGTTCTCCGACAAAGGCATGGTGTTGGATGCCCCGTAGACCGAGCTCGACGAGGCGTACACCAGGTGTCGGACGCCTTGATGCCGGCAGCCCTCCAGCAGAGCCATCATGCCGGCCAGGTTGCTGTCCACATAGGCCATTGGGTGGTCGACCGAGTAACGAACGCCGGCTTGGGCCGCCAGATGCACCACCTCGGCGAACGCCTCGGTCGCAAAAAGCCTGTCCATCCCCTCACGATCAGCCAAATCGAGCTGGACAAAACGAAAACCCTCCCGCGCCATCAACCGCGCCAAACGATCCCGCTTCAGCTGAGGGTCGTAATAGGCATTGAGACTGTCCAGCCCCAACACTGCAACGCCCATGTCCAGCAGCTTGTGCGCTACATGGGATCCGATAAAGCCCGCCGCGCCAGTCACCAGAACCTGCCGGCCAAGGGTTCTCGATTGCTCGTTCATTCCAAAATATCCAATCGCTTCGGGACGTAGCGATAGCGCCGCGGCGTCTCCGGCGCTACGCAGTTTTCCCTCATGGCCGAGGCGCCGAGCCACAGCCAATCACGACGATGCGCATTGTCCAGCCACATCGCCTCACCCATATCAAAACAGCTGAGCTCGACACCGCCCGGTATCAAGATCCCCCGACGCCCTGGCGCCTCCTTCATCCATTGCCAGGCATTGCGCTCTTGCTCTTGCACAGATGCCAGGTAGCTGAAATGGGTGAGAGGGCGCTGCGAAAACAGCAACAACTGTTCTTTGAACTCGATCATGCCCGCTTCCGTCTCCGGGGAAACCTTCTCTTCCAGGGCCTGCATCACATTGCGCGGCGTGCGATACGGATCCATCAAGGGCCAGACCCAAAGGGCCACAAACATCCAGCACGCAAGCGAGACGAACGACAACTGCTGAAACACCCCATGTCGCCATGCTGCGAGCGCCACCACCAGCACCAAACTTCCCAGAACCAGGAAGGGCCACGCCAGTGACTGGAGTGCTTCGCCATACTCGGCAGCCTTGCTCACCAACTCGGCAGGGTTCACCACCAGCCAGCCGCCCAACACCAACAACCCGGCGCCCATCAACAGCACCACCGACCGCAACAGCCATTCGGTCATCGACCCTCGCCCCGCAGACTTCGCCTGCGCCCAAGTGGCTGCCACCACCAGCGACAACATGGGCAGCGCCGGCAAGATGTAGACCTCTCGCTTGCCACGGCTGAGTGAGAAGAACACCACTACCAGCACCACCCAGGCAAGAAGCACGCGCACCTTTGCATCATGCCTGAGCACGCTGACCAAAGCGCGCCATTGCGGCACCAATATCAGAACCAGCGGCAACCAAACCACAGGAATCGCCTGGGTCAGGAAGTAGTGCCAGGGACGCAGATGCCCCCATGCGTTGGCATAGCGCTGCGCGGTCTGCCGAAACAAGATGTTGTTGCGGTAGGCCTCCATTTCCGGCGTGCCATGCGCGTATACCGTCCACAGCATCGGTACAAGCCAGAACGCAAGGGTGAGCAACAGCACGACCAGCCCCCACCAGGCACGCGCTGACCACACCCGCCCGCCCGAGCCTGCACTCAACTCGCGACGCCAGATGGCCAACGGAATCAGCACCAACACCGGCAGGAAACCCACGCCTTTGGTCATGATGCCCAGGCCCATGGCCACAAAAGCGACCGCATACCAGCGCCAACTCGGTCCCAGCACGAAGTGCCGCATCAGACCGTAGCAGCCCAGGGTGATCCAGAAACAGACCAATGCGTCAATCTGTGCCACCTTGGCCTGCAAGAGGAACTGCGGTGTGAACACCAAAACCAGTACTGCCGACGTCGCTATGCGAGCGTTCCATACTCGGCGTCCCAAATCGAACACCAGAATCGCAGTGCCCAGGCCAGCCAACGCACTCGGCAGCATAAAGGCCAGTTTGAGGGAGCCCAGCAGTTGATAGAACACCGCCACCAGCCACATGAACACCGGAGGCTTGTCGGGATAGAACTCTCCGCCTCGCGTGGGGAACATCCACTGTCCGGATTCGACCATCTCGCGGGCGATCTGCGCGAATCGCGGTTCATCGGCCGGCCACGGCGAACGCAAGCCAATTCCAGCAAACAGGACCAGGGTTGCCAAAGCGAAGAGCGCAATGGCCCAGCCATCGAGGCCCTTGTTCAGGCCTGATTCTTTGCCTCGTGTCTCAGACATCGGCTCGCGGACCTCGCAATGCGCCCATGCGTTGCTTGAATCCGTTGTGATAGAGGTAAAGCGCCAACAGGCTCGACCCCACCAACAGCGCAAGGCTGATGTAGATCTGCGAACTGTCGTGCAAGGCAATGCCCGCGCCTGCATAGCCGAAGAGCAGGCTTTGCGGCAGATAGCCCAGCAGGCTGCCCCATAGCACAGACGGCGTGCGCAGCCCGGCCAGGGCAGCGGCCACATTGGTCGCCAGATTGCTCCCCACCGGCATCAGACGAACGATGCAGACCCACAACCAGGTGTCATCTGCCAATACCTCGCGCACACGTTCAACCTTCTCGCCATGTTTGCGCATGACCCAGTCCATGCCAACCTGACGCACCACCACAATTGCCAGCCATGCACCGGCCGCCGTCAGCAAGGCACTGACCACGCCGCCGACGAAACCACCAAGCAGGTAGCCGCAACTGAAGGCCAGAACCTGCCTTGGTCCTCCCAGAGCCGTGTAAATGATGGATCCCAGAATGAAGGTCGGCCAGGCCACCATCCAGTGCTGAGCGAACAAACCGGCCAGCAAGGATTCTTCGGTGACATCGCCAAACCAGCCAAAATGCAGCGCGACAAAGCCCACGGCCAGCACAACCGAGAGCAACAGCGGTTTGAGAATCAGCTTAACGCCCGACTTCACGAATCGATTCCGTCTTGGCCACAACTGGACGCTTGCTGCGCTGAATCAGCCAGCGAACGCCGAACATGTCGACAATACCGACCCACACCCGGTTCCAGGCCGTGTACTTGGACACTCCTGCCTGACGATGACGGTGGTTGACCGGCACGACGGCAATTTCGCCGCCCAGGCGACGAACCAAGGCCGGGATGTAGCGGTGCATGTGATTGAAATACGGCAGCAGCACCCAGGTGGCCCGCGGAATGAGCTTCAACCCGCAACCTGTGTCCGGCACGCCATCGTCCAGGATCTGGCGACGCACAGCGTTGGCGATCCTGGACTGAATCTTCTTCCACTCCGTGTCCTTGCGACGGTGGCGAAAACCAGCAATGCAGAAGTGTTCACTGCGTGCAGACATCTCGTCGGCCTGACGCACCAGCGCAGGAATGTCGGCTGGATCATTCTGGCCGTCACCATCAATGGTCACCAGATAGCGGCCCAGCGCATGGCGTGACGCCGTCCACATTGCCGTGCTCTGACCGCAACTGTGCGCGTGAGCAATCAGTTGTGCGTTGATGCCCAGCTCCTTGCCGTGTCGCAAGAACACATCGCCGGTGCCATCCGTGCTCCCATCATCCACCAGCACCACTTCAAACGTGCACACAGGGCGCAGCGCCAGCGTGATTTCATCGACCAAAGCACCGATGTTTCCAGACTCATCCTTGGCCGGTATCAGCACAGAGACCAGCGGCGCTTCGGCGCTGGTAGCAGACGAGGGTGAAGCAATGGGCATGGCGTGAGCGTCCTGAACCAATCTTAACGGCAGGGTCACTTGTGGCGCCCCTGGTGGCAAAGCCCTGTATTGTCGCTCCAAATTCAGGACGCCTCCCTCCATTGCCCCATTGCTGCATCAGAAGCCCGGCAAGACAAGCCGATTAATCCCTGTTTAAGATTGCTACGCCACAATGCGGGCCGATGACCCGATTGCCCTCGTCTTCCCTGCAAACAGCCTGGTTGATGTGGTTCGGTGCCTTGCTGCTGACCTGCCTGTGGGACATGTCCAACCTTGACATGTTGATCACCCATTGGGTGGGCACTCCCCAAGGGTTTCCCCAGAGACACGCGTGGTGGGCAGAACAACTCCTGCACAACCGGTGGCGCCAGCTTTCGTTTGTCGGTCTGGCCATGCTGGCTGGCTGGGCGTTCTGGCCGGGTCTGCGCATCGACCAGCGCTTGGAGCGCCGCACCGTTCTGGCACTGGTGCTGCTGAGCGTCATCTCCATCAACATCCTGAAATGGACCAGCAACACCAGTTGCCCATGGTCGCTGGCGGACTTCGGCGGCGAAGCGCAATATGTATCCCATTGGGCTTTCGGCCTGGAAGATGGAGGCACAGGCCGATGTTTCCCCAGCGGACATGCCACCACGGCATTTGGCTTCATCCCACTGTGCCTGCCATGGATTGCTCCACTTTCAAACACCCGGCGAAACAACCGGACAGGCTGGCTATGGCTGATCGGCTGCCTTTTGCTGGGCGTCGTTGCCGGTGCCACGCAGGTCATCCGCGGCGCCCATTACCCCAGCCATGTGATCTGGACCGGCATCATATGTGCCGGCATCGCCTTGGCCGGTTGGCAATGGCAGCTCAGGCGACGGCGCATCTGATCTGAGTACCGTCAGGAACATCGCCGGAGAATCACCAACCCAGCCCGAGGTGCAGCGGCAGATACACCGCCATCCCGGAAACGATGGTGCCCAGGACCCCTTTGCGCCAAAAGAACCAGGAAGCGCCCGCCACGGCGGCAAACAGGCGTGCATCCTGCCAGGTGGAGACCAACTGCCCCTTGACGGTGACGATCTCAGGGATCACCACCGCTGCCAAGGCGGCAATCGGAGCGTATTGCAGACCACGTTGCGCCCAATGCGGCAGTGTCCAGTCGCGGCTGGAAATGAAGAAGAGGCCTCGCGTGACCACAGTGATGGCGCCCAGAGCCACGAAAGTGAGCAGATTCCAGGGATCCAAATCAAGCATGGCCTGCCTTTCGAGTACCACCCAGCGGGGTCTTCTCCAGCACCAGGCACAGCGCGACCGCACAGGCAATCGCAGCCAGGATATTGAGTTTCAATGGCAGGGACCAGGCTGCCACGGCTGCAGCACCTGCCACTGCGGCGGACACCACGCGAAGCGACGAGCTCGCCAGCGAGCACAGAACGCCCAGCAAGGCGAGGATGCCGGCAAACGCCAGGCCCCAGCTCAACGGGATGAAGTTGGCCAGTCCAATGCCCAGCAAACTGGCAAACATCCAAGCTACGTAGTTCACCAGGCAGTTGCCCATCAAGTAAGCCTGCTGGCGATGCAAATCCTCTGTGCTGGCTCCAGGCGCAGGGTATCTTTTCACGAAGAACACGTAACTCAGGTCCGCCGTCAGGTAGCCCGTGACCATGCGCTGCCACAAGGGCAGGTGCATCACGTAGGGCCGCATATGTGCCGAAAAAACGACAAAACGCAAATTCACGCAAAAAGCGGCTGCCAGGATCACCCACATCGGCGCACCTGCGGCCAGCATGGGCAAGGCCGTGAGTTGTGCACTCCCTGCATAGACGATGAGTGTCATCAACACCGCCTCCAGCGGAGACAAGCCGCTTTGCACGATGGCCACGCCTGTCATCAACCCCCAGGCGGCAATACCCAGCCCGGTCGACGCCTGATCGCGCAAGCCTTCACGGAATTCGACGAATTGACGGTGTTGCGCTTGCCAGAACATGAAAACGACAGAAGTGAAAGAAAGAAGCAGAAGGAAATGAGAGAAGCCAATGCCGGCACTGCGCGGCATTGACAGGCCTTGGCATCATCAGGCTTTAGCCGCTCCCTGCAGGCACAGCCGTGAGCAACTGACCTGCTGTCAGCGGGAAACCGCGCAAGAAGGCGTCGACTGGCATTCGACGCGCGCCAGCACGCTGCAGTTCGGTCAGTCGAAGCAGCCCATCGCCAGTCTGAACCACGATACCGTCAGCGCTGGCAGACATTACCGTCCCCGGCACTGAATCTGACGAGGGAGAGCCAGCCAGAACTTGGGCCTGCCATATCTTGATCAGATCCCCTCCCAGATGCGTCGTCGCGGCTGGGAACGGGTTGAAGGCCCGAATGCGGCGGTCAATCGCCTCAGCGCCGAGCGACCAGTCGATTTCGGCCTCTGCCTTTTCGATCTTGTGCGCGTAGGTAACGCCCTCCTCTGGCTGCCGTGCAGCCGCCAATTCGCCTTTTGAAGCGAGCACCAGTGTCTCAGCCATCATCTCTGCGCCCAGCGCCGCCAATCGGTCGTGCAGACTACCAGTGGTTTCATGCGGGTCAATCGGAACGCGCCTGGTCAGCAGCATGTCGCCTGTATCCAAGCCCGAATCCATCTGCATGATCGTCACACCAGTTTGGGCGTCACCCGCCTCAATCGCGCGGTGGATGGGCGCGGCGCCACGCCAGCGGGGCAGCAAAGACGCATGGATATTGAAGCAGCCGAGACCGGCCAAGCCACGCGCACGCCTGTCGCCAGCCATGGCGTCAAGCACCCACTGCGGAAGAATCAATCCATAGGCAGCCACCACCATGGCGTCGGCGTTGGCCGCCTCAATGGCGGCCTTGCCCTCCTTGGCCTCATCTGCGTGCTTGCCATCCAGCCTAAGACTGCGCGGCTGGGCCACCGCAAGATGGTGTTCCACGGCATACTGCTTGACGGCCGAGGCCTGAAGCTTCATGCCGCGCCCGGCCGGCCGGTCAGGCTGTGTGAGCACCAGTGCAATGTCATGCCCCGCCTGATGCAGTTGCTCCAGGGCGACACGGGCGAACTCGGGCGTACCCGCAAAGATCAGACGCATGTTGTGGCGGCTCAAGTGCGAGCGGCTTCGCGGGCAGCCTTGACCAACTTGGTCTTGATGCGCCCCTGCTTGAGCGGCGAGAGGTACTCGACAAATACCTTGCCCATCAAATGGTCCATCTCATGCTGGATGCACACGGCCAGCATTCCTTCTGCCTCAATAACTCGGGCCTCGCCGTTCTCGTCAAGGGCGCGCACCTTGACTGCGATGGAACGCTCAACACCATCGTAGATACCCGGCACCGAGAGGCAGCCCTCTTCTCCCTTGCGCTTCTCGGGGCTGAACCAGTCGATCTCGGGATTGATCAGAACGATGCGCTGATCACGACTCTCACTCACATCTATCACGATAAGGCGCTCGTGCACGTCCACCTGGGTCGCTGCCAGCCCAATGCCGTGGGCTTCGTACATGGTCG
This sequence comes from Hydrogenophaga sp., assembly GCA_050293865.1. Lineage (GTDB taxonomy): Bacteria > Pseudomonadota > Gammaproteobacteria > Burkholderiales > Burkholderiaceae_C > Hydrogenophaga. The sequence continues at coordinate 13,535 of JBNKNN010000127.1, forward strand.
CAAACATGCGCTCGATCAGATCGCGCACACGGTCGTCCACTGCTTCCACCGGCTTGGCAACTTTGTGCAGGCGCGGGTCTGGATAACAGAGGATGGGGAGAGGTTCAGCTTGGCTCATTCGGGTGATTGGTCATGTTGCACAGCAGCACGTTCGGCGCCCCTGAGGGATGGTTTACGCTTTGCGTTTGCCGTTTTGTCGTTATTTTCGCCACTTTTGGGCCGCACCGCGCGACCTGAAAGCTATAAACATTGCCTAATCAAGGGCTTGGGCGCAAAATCAAAAGCGGATTGTCAAGAAAAACCGCCCTGGGTTTTGTCCGTCGAGTCCAGATTTCCGCCAGATGAAATGCAGGGCGCCTGCCCCAAGGGCCCCAACATGCCAATGAAGACAGAAATGACCGCATCCACACGCAAACTGCACGCTGCCCGTACCTTGATCGGGGCAGCCGTTGCGCTGACCGTGCTCTCCACCGGCACCGCATGGGCCCAGAAATACCCCATCACCGCTGGCCAGCGTGCCACAGCCAATCAGGTGGCCCAGGCTGGCGTCCCCTTGAGCGAGCTCTCGCCCGACGCCCCTGAAGAGTACAAGGTCAAGCGCGGCGATACCTTGTGGGCGATCTCCAAGGTTTTCCTCAAGAGCCCCTGGCGCTGGCCCGAGCTTTGGGGCATGAACATGGACGACATCAAGAACCCACATCTGATTTTCCCCGGTCAGATGCTGTATCTGGTTCGAGATGGTGATCGCGCCCGCCTGACGACCCGCAAAGGCGGCACCATCAAAGTGTCACCGCGAATCCGCACGACCAGCCTCAAGGAATCCGCCATTCCTCCGGTCAACCTGCAGGCGATCCAGACATTCTTGGATGAGCCCCTGATCGTGGACCAGGAAACCTTCGCCAAGGCACCCCGTATCGTGGCCACTGAAGACAAGCGCGTGTTGCTCACACAAGGCGATCGCGCCTACGCCCGCTCCGGATACGGCGAGGAAGTCAGCGGCGAGGAGTATCAGCTCGTCGTGGAGAAAGGCAAAACACGCGACTACCGCGTCTTCCGCGAGGCCGTCCCTCTCAAGGACCCAAGCACTGGAGAAGTCCTGGGCTATGAAGCCCAGTACGTCGGCAAGGCCTATCTGGTGCGCTCCGAGGGCCAGGAGAAGATCGAGGCGGAGCCCGGCAAACCCACAGGGGAAGACACCTACACGCCGAACTACGAAGCCACCACGCACAACGTGGCGCGCACCCAGTTGCCCGATGCCAAAAAGGGCGAGGATGAAAGCGTCCTGGTCCCGGCCACGATCGATATCCTCGGAGCCAAGGAAGAAATGCGCACAGGCGACAGACTGTTGCCCGAGCCGCGCCGGGATTTCGGCAACTACGTGCCCAGCGCACCTGCGCCTGACATGAAGGGTCAGATCGTCTCCGTTTATGGCAACGGTGTGACGTTCGCAGGTCAGAACAATGTGGTGGCCATCAACCGTGGCGAAAGTGACGGCATTCGCCGCGGGCACGTGTTCTCTCTGCTTCGGGATCGCAAGCTCGTGCTCGACAAGACCGATGACTCGCGCCCCGAGATGCAACTGCCAGGAGAACTCAACGGCCTGATGATGGTGTTCCTGACGTTTGATCGCGTGTCGTACGCACTCCTTCTGGAAACCAACAGCACCGTTGAGGTGGGCGACCACTTCGTTGCACCCTGATTGAAAATGCAGCAGCGCATGGCCAGCGATGAGCTGGCCGCCTGGCTAAAACTGCTGTCCACTCCCGGCCTCGGCCGGGGATACGCACGCCGCCTTTTGGCGGCGTTTGCGCTTCCACACGCCGTTCTTCGTCAAAGTGCCGAGGCCCTGTCTGCCGTGGTCGGGCCCAAGCTGGCCCGGGCGGTCGCGCAACACAGTGCTTCCCAGGCGTCAGCCAGCATTGTCGAGCGGCATGAGGCTTGGTTGGCATCCAGCGATGCCCGTGCGCCAAGGCATGTCGTCGCTATGGGCGACCCTGCCTTTCCATCCGAATTGCTCGAAACAGCCGACCCGCCGCTACTGCTGTTCGTGGAGGGCCAGATCGCGCTGCTGCGCCATCCCGTTCGCCTGGCCATGGTTGGGAGCCGCAATCCCACGCCGCAGGGAGTGGAGAACGCGCACGCTTTCTCACGCGCACTGGCAAGTGCAGGGCTGTGCGTCGTCTCGGGGCTTGCCCGGGGCATTGACGGGGCAGCCCACGAGGGCGCGCTCGATGCTGCTGGCGCAACCATCGCAGTGGTCGGCACAGGGCTGGATCAGACCTACCCGAAGCGGCACTCCGCGTTGGCAGGCCGCATCGTCGCCAACGGCGGCGCCATCGTCAGCGAATACGTTCTCGGCACACCGCCGCTCGCTGCCCATTTTCCGCAGCGCAACCGCATTGTCTCTGGCCTGAGCCAGGGCACCCTGGTGATCGAGGCCACCTTGCAATCCGGTTCCCTCATCACCGCGCGACAGGCCCTGGAACAAGGCCGCGAAGTATTCGCCATTCCAGGGTCCATCCACGCGCCTCAATCCAAAGGCTGCCACGCCCTGATTCGCCAAGGAGCGAAGTTGGTGGAGTCCGCGCAGGATGTACTGGAAGATCTGCGGCTATCCGCCCCTGCCCCCACTACAGCGCCCTCTGGGCAGCAAAGTGACCAGGCATCATTGCTCCCGACGGAAGACGTGGACAACCCGATTCTCGGAGCGATGGGATTTGACCCCATGGGGCTGGATGCGATTCAAGCCCGCACCGGGCTGGCGACGGCCAAGCTGCAGGCGGATTTGCTGGAGCTGGAACTGGATGGGGTGGTTGCCCGACTGGCTGGCGGGTTATGGCAGAGGATGGGTACGGGCTGAGAGCCTGACTTCTAGAACACCCATTCGCTGGTGTCGGTGCTTTGCCTCTGGCGAGTTTTTCTTCCTTCTCGCTTCTTTTCTTTCCCCCCTATCCCCCCAGCCCCCTTTCCACCCCGCCGGGCGGAAAGGGGGAGCTCTCATTTGGCTTTTGGTCTCTGACTCGGCTTCTACGGCTCGACGCGTCGCCACCGTGGTGGGGTACATGCATTTCGCTGAGGCTGTCGGAGGAGCCTAGGCTTTGGTCTTCGCTCCCACGGCGTCCATCTGATGTTGCCGCTTTGCGGCTTGTCAGATGTGCGCTTGCCTCGCGCGTTGCAAGTCTTGTTGACCCGCAGTGTCTGCCGTGGGCGCAACAAGGGCGGGCGAAGCCTCTACAACAGCTGCTACCTCCTAAAGCCGCCTCAAGTGAGGCGGCGCAGTCTACCCAAGGGAGCGGCGGACCCGGATATCCCGGTCCGTACGCGCCGCAGGGTGCGTCCTAGTCGAACAACCGCTCCGGATTGGCTTCCAACTTCGCCATTGCGTCCCGTGTCGCCCGCACGGTCAGCGTCTCTTCTTCGCTAGGCAGCAACAAACCCGCCTGCAAATAAGAGGCCACGCGGTTGGCCTGGATCAAGTAGCAGCGGCCCGAATTGGTCACGAACATGTACAACTGTCCACGTTCGCTGCGCCAGGCCAGTTGAACGCTGTTGAGCTTGTTGTTGTGATCCAGGCTGAACCACGACCCGATCTGCAGCTCCGCCGCCCACGCCCGCATCGCTGCATTGGGTTGACTGCCACCCTGGTTGATCACTTCGATGTTGGATGCATCCACACCGGTGATCATCTCGATGCTGTCGTTGTCCAGATCCAGATCCCCCACACCACTTTCGGGCAGGAACTCTTCCAGGTTGGACAAACGTTCGGCCAAATGATCCAGGCTTTCCTGGGGAATCGGATCAGTTCGTGACATGAAAGCCTCAGCCAAGGTGTCACTGATCCGTTTGATGTGTCCGTCCTGCACACTTGGAGGCAAGCCCAGCAAGCCCATACCATGCCGCATACGCTGCAACACACCAGGCAGTTGCTGGATCACGCGAGCGCGGTCGTTGCGGTCTGGCTTGGCGCTCGCTGCCCAGAGCAAGTCGGAGGCCACTTGCTTGAGTGCCTGAGTCTCTTCGTGCTTCAGACCATGTTTGACGCTGGCCACAGCCAAAACATCCACCCACACGTGGAAGAGGAAGTCTCGCACTTCGTCGCGCACCGGCATGTCGTCGAGCAGCTTGCGCAATTCGATCGTGTACTGGACGACCAAAGTCTCCTTCTGCTCGATCTGTTGAGCCACCGAGACAAACTTCTTCGCAGGGGATTTTTCACTCAGAAAAGTGGACAAGAATTTCTGGAACTCGTCATAAACGAGCTGGAACACTCGGCGTCCCGTCTCCGGATACTGCTCGATCACTTGCACAATGCGCTTGATCTCTGCCTCGAGCGCCTCCGACGCAATATCGGATTCGAAACCCATGACACAGGAACCCATGCGATCGATCAGGCGGCGCGCAGGGTGCTGCAATGCACTGAAGAATTCGGGCTCGGCCAATGCCACCCGTAACACGGGAATCTGCAATCTGGCAAACCAGACGCGCACACTGGGCGGAATGCGTTCTTCAGCCAGAATGCTCTGGAACATCAAGGCGACCACTTCAACGATGGCCTTCTCTGAGTGCGTTTCTGCAGCCTCTTTCAAGTCCCGGGTGCGTTCTCGCAAGGCATCGCTGGCCTGCTGAACCTGCTGGGTCCCAATCACCATGGGAACCGATCCCGATACGCCCGCAGCAAGCGAAGACGTCACGCTCACCACGGGTCGGGCGCGTTGAATGGCCTGCTGCAAACGAGGGGAGGTAGGGAGCAACTGAGTTGCCTCGAAGTCATCCCCCACCTTGTCCGCCAGGAACCGGCGCAACCGCCCTACCACCCCCTGCGCACGCATGCGGGCGCGTGCAAGAGGCGAGGCACTGGTCATCATTCGGGTCTCTTCGTGGACCCCCACATCGGTGCCCCCCAGGTGCATGGGCGACTGGGCTGCGCCGCTGCGTCCCCCCTGGTATGAGGAGTTGGCCGGCCCACGCATGGAAGGCGCTCCCCCCATCATGGACCGCGGATCTCCCCGCCCCGATGTGCGCTCTGGCGGCTGCTCACCCTGATGACTGCGCTGGCGCGGAGCATGCCCAGCGCTCGCATTGCGCCGCACCATGTCCTGCAGGTTGATTTCCTTCATCACGCCGCTCGAGACGAGGAATTCGTTGGCCTTCTTGTAAGACGCCAGGAGATGGCGGGAAAGGAAGTCCGCAATCGAGTCCTGCACCAGTTGCCAGGCTTCCCGGGACATCTGGCAATCCAGCCATTGATCCACCAGAATGCGGGTCACCACATCCGGAAGCAATACGTCGTCACGTGCCAGTTCCTGCCGGCTCTCCAGATGCTGCACGCGAAGACGCAAATCATTGAGCTCGGAAGAGGCAAGGTCAAGCACCTTCATGGCCAGACGGGAAGCCATGATCTGGTCATCCATGGCCCCTTCTGCCAGCAATTCCAAACGCCCAGGAGCGGAATTGCGGGCGCCGCCGGCGCTCCGCTGTGGCAACAACGTGCGCTGAAGAGCCTTGCGGCATTTGGCCAGCCAGTCGTTTTGCTGCTTCTGGAAAGCCATCCAGGCATCCCGCCGCTCCTGCATTTCCGGGGCAGATCCCGGCAAGTCGATCAGCTCAGAGAGCCGGGACGACACCACCTTGACCAAGTCGGGCAGTCCTCGCCCAACATGGACAACGAAATGCTCACGCGCCTGACGGGCGAGTGATGAGACATGCTGATCGGTTGGCAAAGCCATTGTTTCAGTATGACACGAAAGGCGATCGGACCCTGACACGAACCCTGTTTCGCCGCCCCGAATTCCCTACTTTCGGCAGACTTGCGACAGGTCAAACAACCGCGCCCGCGTTCGGATCATCTGGATCCTCGGCTTTGCGCACGGCGGCTTGAATCAAGTCTTCGCGGCGAATGCCGAGCCACATGCCGATCGCCGCACCCACGAAGATAGACGAATAGATGCCAAACAGGATGCCGATGGTCAGGGCCAGCGCGAAATAGTAGAGGGTGGCGCCTCCAAAAAGCAACATTGACAAGACCATCACCTGGGTCGAACCGTGTGTGATGATCGTCCGACTCATGGTAGAGGTGATGGCGTGATCGATGACCTCAACTGTGCTCATCTTGCGCTGACGGCGGAAAGTTTCCCTGATCCGGTCAAAAATCACAACCGATTCGTTGACCGAATAGCCCAGAACTGCCAGCACAGCGGCAAGCACCGCCAACGAGAACTCCCACTGGAAGAAGGCAAAGAAGCCCAGGATGATCACCACATCGTGGAGGTTTGCCAAGATCGCCGCGACCGCATACTTCCATTCGAAGCGGAAGGCCAAGTAGATCATGATGCCAACGATCACCAGGCCCAGCGCAATCAACCCGCTCTCCACCAGTTCGGAGCCGACCTGCGGGCCAACAAACTCCACCCTGCTTCGCTCGACATCCGGGTTCTGCGCTCTGAGTGCAACCATCATGTCTTCACTTTGCTGGCTTGCACTCCTCCCTTCCACGGGCGGCAGGCGAAGCAGCACGGCAGTGGAGGAGCCGAAGTTCTGGACAGGCACTTCCCGATAGCCTTGCGACTCGACCACTTGCCGAATGGCAGGCAGGTCAGCAGCTTCCTTGTACGCCAACTCCATCACGGTTCCGCCGGTGAATTCCACCGACAGGTTCAGGCCTCGGGTAACAAGAAAGAAGACGGCGGCGACAAAGGTGAGCGCGGAGATCACGTTGAAGATCAGCGCGTGCTTCATGAACGGAATGTCGCGGCGGATTCTGAAGAGTTCCATTTGTTTTGTCCTGAGGACTTGTCGCCTAGAGACTTGGCTGATGACAGAAAGATTTCGCTTGAAGGGCGGACCAGGTGATCAACGGACTTGCCGCGCCTTTCACACCTCGCCCGGTGCTTTTTTGGAAGGGTTCTTCCACACCGTACCGATGGACACGGATTTGAGCTTCTTCTGGCGGCCATACCAGAGGTTGACCAGGCCTCGCGAGAACACCACCGACGAAAACATGCTGGTCAAAATACCAACGCAGTGGACAACCGCGAACCCCTTGACGGGGCCTGAGCCAAAGATGAACAGGGCGATGCCGGCGATCAGTGTCGTGATGTTGGAGTCCAGAATCGTGCCCCAGGCATGCTGATAGCCTGCACTGATGGCCGTCTGCGGTGCCGAGCCATTGCGCAGCTCCTCCCGAATGCGCTCATTGATCAGCACGTTCGAGTCGATCGCCATACCCAGTGCCAGCGCCATGGCTGCAATGCCTGGGAGGGTCAGAGTGGCCTGCAGCATGGACAGCACCGCCACCAGCAAGACGAGGTTCATCGCCAGCGCCAGGCTGGAGAACACGCCAAACATCATGTAGTAGATGCACATGAAAACGACGATCACAAGAAAGCCCCAGACAACGCTGTTGAAGCCTTGCTCGATGTTCTGCTTGCCCAGGCTTGGGCCGACCGTGCGCTCTTCGATGATGTCCATCGGCGCAGCAAGTGAGCCCGCACGCAACAGCAACGCTACGTCATGTGCCTCGGTGGTGGACATGGCACCGCTGATCTGCACCTGGCCCCCACCGATTTCGCTGCGAATCACTGGCGCCGTCACCACTTTGCCCTTGCCCTTTTCGAACAGGATGATGGCCATGCGCTTGTTGATGTTCGCGGCAGTCACGTCGCGGAAGATACGTGCCCCTTTGGAATCCAGGCGGAGATGCACGGCAGGCTGTCCGTTGCTGTCAAACCCCGCTTGGGCATCGTTGAGGTTCTCACCCGTCAGAATGACTTCACGCTTGACGATCACGTCACGACCGTCAGTGGATGGATAGCGTTCTGCGCCAAAAGGCACCGGCCCGGTGCCTCGCTCGGCGGCCCGCCCCTCTGCACTTTCATCGACCATACGCACCTGCAGCGTGGCGGTGCGACCGATGATGTCCTTGGCCTTGGCCGTGTCTTGCACGCCGGGGAGCTGGACGACGATGCGGTCGGTACCCTGCTGCTGGATCACCGGCTCGGCCACGCCCAGTTCATTGACCCGGTTGTGCAATGTATTGATGTTCTGCTTGAGCGCCTGCTCCTGCAAGGTTCTGCCGGACTCCGGCCGCAACGTCGCGACCACCGTGGCGCCAGAGTCGCCCTCGGCTGCATTGAGTGCCAAATCAGAGAAGTCCTTGTCGATCAGGCTGCGAATGGCCTCAGCCGTCTCCACATCTTTCGCCTCAACGGTGATGGTCTCGCCCTTGCGGGTGGCGCTGTTGTAGCGAATGCGCGCTTCACGCATGCCCGAGCGCACATCCCCCAGAAAGGCCTCCATGCGCTGGTCCAACGCGGCTTGCATGTCCACCTGAAGCATGAAGTGCACTCCCCCGCGCAAATCCAGGCCAAGGTACATGGGTTGAGCGTTGAGTGAACGCATCCAATGCGGCGCCAGCGGCTCCAGATTCACGGCGACCAAGTAGTCTGGCTCGTCCGTGGCCTTGTTCAACCCTTTGTCGATCACGTCGCGGGCTTTAAGCTGGGTGTCCTCGTCCGCAAAGCGCGCCTTGATCGAGTTGCCTTCCTGGGCAATATTGACCGCCTGGATATTTTTGGCCTCCAGAAGGGCTGCCACTTGCGTCACGGTGCTGGCGTCAACCACCGCCGAAGAGCGGGCTCCCAAAACCTGAACCGATGGCGCAGAGCCAAACAGGTTCGGTGCTGCGTACAGCAGGCCAATGACAAGCGCCACAGCAATGATGGCGTATTTCCACAGCGGATATCGATTCATGACGGGGACTGATGCTTCAGTACAAACGCGTTGTCGTCAGGCGCGGACCAGACCATCCAGTCCGCGTTGGTGCTCTATGGCGATGCGCCGGGTCGATGCCGGCATTCAAGTGCACTGACCGGGTTCAGGGCTTGAAGGTGCCCTTGGGCAACACTTGAACAACGGCGCTGCGCTGGAGTTGGACCACCACGTTGTCCGCCAGTTCCACACTGACATAAGACTCAGAGACTTTGGCGACCTTGCCCACCACGCCGCCGGCTGTGACCACCTCGTCGCCTTTGGCAAGGGCTTCGATCATGGCTTTGTGTTCCTTTTGACGCTTGGCCTGAGGGCGAATCATCAGGAAATAGAACACGGCAAACATCGCCACCAGCGGCAAAAACGTGAACAAGGTGCTAGTAGGCTCGCCACCCGCAGCGGCGGTCTGGGCGTAGGCAGAAGAAATAAACACAGGAATCTCCGATGGATTTAAGCGGTCAACCACCCCAGCCATACGCGCTCAAGGCCGGGGTGAACGCGCAGCAGCGCGCCGACCAAGGCAACTTGGCCGAATCCATCATTGTACGGCGCTGCCACCGTTGGCCGGCAGAGTTGTCAGAGTTGTCCTCCAGAAAGGTCAACGGGGCAGCAGGCTTGAACCGCTCTCGCCGCCCGGTCAGTGCCCGGGAGACCAGGCCTGCAACAGGACTTCCCGTTTGGCTCGCGCCTGAACCATCGCTGCGGCCTTCACATGTCCGAACCCCTTGACAGGTGAGGTCCAGCCGAGCAAGGCCATGGCCTGTGCATGCCGCTCCTCTGTCAGGCTGGCGATCACCAGGTTGACATCAGACAGGTAATCTTCCAGAAGTTTGCGCTCACTCCTTCTCTCTTCCGTGCGCCCAAAAACATCCCAGAAGCTTCCGCGAAGGCCCTTTAGACTCGCCAGCCAACGCATGGCCGTGAAGGTGCCGGGGCCGTATTTCTTCTTGATCGGGTGACCGGTCACCGGGTCTTGACGAGACAACATGGGCGGCGCCAGGTGGACGGACAGCTTGATGTCGCCTTCGAACTGGCCGGCCACCGTTTCCAGAAAGGCCGGGTCGGTGTGCAGGCGGGCCACTTCGTACTCGTCCTTGATGGCCATGGCCCGAAACAGCTCGCGGGCCACCAGCTCGGTCAGGGCCGTCTTGCCCATGGGCGCTTCCACATGCCGAACCCGATCCACCATGGATTGGTACTGCTTGGCATAGTCTGCATCCTGGTATTGCGTCAGGTAGGCAAACCGACGGGCCACCACTTCGTCGAGCGACTCGCGCTTGTGCAACCGAACCACCTGGGTCTGTCCACCTGACTTTTCCAGCAAGCTCTGCATGGCCTCTGGGTCAGCTGCCGCGCGACGACCCCACTCAAACGCAGCCAGGTTCTGCTCCACCGCCACGTTATTCAACTCGATGGCGCGCTGCAATGAAGCCAGCGAGAGCGGCACCCAGCCGCGCTGCCAGGCATAGCCCAGCATCATGGGGTTGGTGAAAATGGAGTCGCCCATGAGCCGGGAAGCCGCCACTTCGGCATCGAAACGGCCGACGGCGTCTTCGCCCAGCAATTCGACAACGGATTCGGTGCACTTGGCCGCCGGGTTCTGCCATTGCGGGTTCTTCACGAAAGCCGCTGTTGGCGTGGCGTCCACATTCAGAGCCACGTGGCTGCGGCCGCGGCGCACGCGCAGCAGGGTTTCATTGTTGGCCACCACGATCGGGTCGCAACCGATGATCAGGTCGGCGGAAGCCGCCGCCACCCGGGTGGTGCGGATCTGCTGCTGTGTCTTGCCGATGAGGATATGGCTCCATGTGGCGCCACCTTTTTGCGCCAGGCCTGCAGCGTCCTGGGTCACGACGCCCTTGCCTTCCATGTGCGCGGCCATGCCCAGCAGTTGACCAATGGTGATGACGCCTGTGCCGCCCACGCCGGCGACGATGATGCCCCAGGCCTGTTCATCGAGCACAGGCAACTGCGGTTCTGGCGGCTCGGCGCCGGCCCAGACAAAGCCCGCGGCGTCTTTCTTGTTTTTCCTGAGTTGCCCGCCCTCGACGCTGACGAAGCTGGGGCAGAAGCCCTTTACGCAGGAGTAGTCGAAATTGCAGGTGCTCTGATTGATGCGGCGCTTGCGGCCCAGCGGGGTCTCCAGCGGCTCGACCGAGAGGCAGTTGGATTGCTCGCTGCAGTCTCCGCAGCCTTCACAGACCGCCTCGTTGATGACGATGCGTTCGGTGGGCGTGACCATGGTGCCGCGCTTGCGGCGACGGCGCTTTTCGGTGGCACAGGTCTGGTCGTAAATGATGACCGTCGTGCCCTCGATTTCGCGAAACTCAAGCTGGATACCTTCCAGCCGGTCACGGTGCTGAATGGCAATGCCTTCCGGGATGCCCACCACACCGGCATACTTTTCAGGCTCATCTGTGACGATGGTGATGCGCGCCACGCCTTCGGCCCGCATGCTTTGCGCGATCTGCACCACGCTATGGCCTTCCGGGCGCTCACCCACTTGCTGGCCGCCGGTCATGGCCACGGCATCGTTGTACAGGATCTTGTAGGTAATGTTGACGCCAGCTGCAATGCTCTGGCGTATGGCCAGGATGCCGCTGTGAAAGTAGGTTCCGTCGCCCAGGTTGGCAAAAATGTGCTTGTCCTTGGTAAACGGTTGCTGCCCCACCCATGGCACGCCTTCGCCTCCCATCTGGGTGAAACCCTCGGTGTTGCGATCCATCCAGATGGTCATGAAATGGCAGCCAATGCCGGCCATCGCCCGCGAACCTTCTGGCACTTTGGTCGATGTGTTGTGCGGGCAGCCCGAGCAAAACCACGGCTGACGTTGTGCTTCTGCATTGCCGGAGACCACTACCTGCGTCTCACGCTCCTGCGCGTCGAGCATGTTCAGGTAGCGCTCCATGCGCTCAAGCACATCGCCAGGAGGGTCAAACCGGCGCAAGCGCTTGGCGATGGCGCGCGCGATCAGGCGCGGCGTCAAATCGGCATTGGCTCGCAGCAACGTATTGCCCGTGGGGTTGGGCATGGACCATTCGCCGCCTGTGTGGTCGGCGCCGGCCTCATCGAACTTGCCCAGCACGTCAGGGCGCACATCGCTTCGCCAGTTGTAGAGCTCTTCCTTGAGCTGGTATTCAATGACCTGGCGTTTTTCCTCCACCACCAGAATTTCGCGCAAGCCAGTGGCGAATTCGCGGGTGATCTGAGCCTCCAAGGGCCAGACCACCCCCACCTTGTGAAGGCGGACACCCAGGCGGCGGCAGATTTCATCGTCCAGGCCAAGGTCCAGCAAGGCCTGGCGCGTATCGTTGTAAGCCTTGCCGCTGGCGATGATGCCGAAACGATCGTTCGGACCTTCGATGACGTTGTGATTGAGCCGATTGGCGCGGATATAGGCGAGCGCCGCATACCACTTGTAGTCGAACAGGCGGGCTTCCTGCTCTAGCGCAGCATCAGGCCAGCGCACATGCACGCCGCCGGGCGGCATCTCAAAGTCTGGCACAACGATATTCACCCTCTCAGGGTCGATCATGGCCGTGGCACTGGACTCCACGATCTCCTGGATCGTCTTCATGCCTGCCCAGACCCCGGCAAAGCGCCCAAGGGCAAAGGCATGCACGCCAAGGTCGAGAATCTCCTGAACACTGGACGGGAAAAAGACCGGCAGACCGCAGGCCTTGAAGATGTGGTCGCTCTGATGCGCAGCGGTGGAACTCTTGGCTACATGGTCATCGCCCGCCACGGCGATGACACCACCCCAAGTGGTGGTGCCGGCCAGGTTGGCGTGTTTGAACACGTCGGCACAGCGGTCCACGCCTGGCCCTTTGCCATACCAGATACCGAAAACGCCATCGAATCGATTGGTTCCAGGCGGAGCAAAGCCCAGTTGCTGCGTGCCCCACAGGGCTGTGGCCGCCAGTTCTTCATTCACGCCGGGCTGGAAGACGATGTTCTGTGCCTGCAGGTATTTTTGGGCTTTTTGCAGGGCTTGGTCATAGCCGCCCAGCGGGGAGCCCCGATAGCCGCTGATGAAACCGGCGGTGTTCTTGCCGGCCAGCGCGTCGCGCTGGCGCTGCAGCATCGGCAACTTGACCAACGCCTGAATGCCGCTCATGAAAGCTCGACCGTGGTCAAGCGAATACTTGTCGTCGAGCGTGACGGTTTCCAGGGCCTTACGAATGTGCTCGGGCAAAGGGGCGTTCATGACAACTCTCCTGATGAGAAAGGTGGGACTGTCGTGCCCGCCTTTTGGGCAGGCCCGACTGGCGCCCTGAATAGAGCAAAGTTTATGCCGTCGACCCTGACAGGAGATTGCTATTCGTCTCCGTGATTACCCGCCATACTGAAAGAATCTTTCTAAAGCTGCCCCAATATGGAAACACTTGATAAGTTCGATCTTGCCATCTTGCAAGAGCTGCAAAACGACGGCCGATTGACCAACGCCGAGTTGGCGCAAAGGGTGGGTTTGTCAGCCGCTCCTTGCTGGCGACGAGTTCGGGCACTGGAAGAAGCGGGCTTTATCCAGGGCTACAGAGCCATCCTCAACCGCGACAAGCTAGGGCTAGGCGTACTGGCCTTTGTGCGACTGGACGCTGAACGCAACAGCGGAGATGTCACCAGGCGGCTTGAAGCGGCGATTCAAGCCATTCCCGAAGTGGTCTCATGCCACTACATCAGCGGCGCAGGGACTTTCGAGTTGCACGTGGTTTGCACGGATTTGGAGCATTTCAGCCGGCTCGCCCGCGAAGTGTTGATCAATCTGCCCAATGTGAAAGACATGCACACCAGTTTTTCTCTCGGAGAGGTCAAGGCGGGGGGAGCTTTGCCCTTGAGTCACCTGGGCAGCAGCCGAACGCCTGGGCGAAGCTGAGTCCGGTCAAATATGGGACAGCCCAGGCAAGCCCAGCCCCGACCACACCAAAACCACACCCAACAGGAACTGCCCCAGCTTGCGCCACCAGTTGGCGCGTCGCGAGGTATAGAGGGGACGGCGACGAGCGTCGTCGAATGCGATTCGAGTCATCTGGCCTTGTCAGTCATTGACAGCATTGGGGCAAGCCTTCGCCACGACCTGACGGAGGAAACGCTGATTCGAGCTGCGGGGATTGGAACAGGTAGAAGGCACGCACTGCGCCCGCGGAAGCGACATCTCTGCGAGTCCATAAAGCCCTCTAACGGCACGCCGAGGAGCAACTTGAGATCTTTTTTGAGCTGCGGGGCAACCCAAATCCTCGGCACACGTAGGCCAGTGAGCACCAAAGGCTTAACCACGGCAGGCTGAAGAGGAACTTGAGGCTTTTTTTGTGCCAATCGTCACGAAAACCCAAGCAATTGATTCAAATCGAGGGCTAAGTCATTGATATTCGTGATTTTTTTGATTGCCCATGTGCAAAGCGATGCCTACCATTGAAACAACTGAAGTCGACGAGATGTCCTGCAAAGGAAGTGACGAGGCCCTCGGAAGTCTTCAAAAGCTGAACCCAATTATTTTTCGGCACTTCCCCAAGGAGGTCACACCATGAAGAAACTTCTCGCAATTCAGACAGCCGTCGCTCTGGCATTGGCAGCACCCATGATGGCGTCTGCGGAGTCCAACCTGACCATCGGCAGCGGCGACGCCAGCGCACGCTTGAACTTCCGTGTGGTGGTCCCCCGAGTGCTGTACCTTGGCGTTGGCACCGGAGCCGCGGCATTGGCAGACAACACCACTGTTGATAACGTGGTGTTCGACTACTCCAGCAACGCGACCGCTGTCGGTACCGGCGCCGCGGCTGCCTCCATCACTGGCGCCACCGTACCCGTGCGCGTCTTGGGCAACAATGGCGGCATTACGCTGACGAGCACCAGCACCGCGGGCGGCTTGAGCAATGGCGCTGGAGACAGCATCGCATGGACGGAGATCACCGCAACGTCCGACGACGCGACCAACTTTGACAGCCCCGCTCCATCCGGTGGATCGTTTGCGATTCCGGTCTCGGCAGGCACCAGGGTGACTGCTCGTCAGGCCAACTGGACATTCTCGTTCGCCAACAGCGCTGTGGTGGCGCCTGGCACGTATGCCGGCACGGTCACTTACACCGCCAGCATGCCTTGAGACAGACATGGGCGGCCTGACCTGACCAATAATCCCTGAGAGGGCCGCACGTCGCGGCCCTTTTTTGTTTTGAGTGGCGACTGCTGACCAAACCCATGGGGGCGAAACCTGTCACGGCGTTGGTCTTTCAAATGGGGCAAAGGCAACAGTTTCGGCCCTGTTACCCGATGAATGGGAGACAATGAAGCTCATGACGACACATGCCGACCGCCAGGCGACGTCTTTCCTTTCCGGTCCAAAGTCCTCGGGTGCGATACGTTGCGGATTCGCACTGGGCGCCGCATTGCTCCTGGCTGCGCCTGCGCTCGCCTGGGAATTGAACCTCACCTCCGCACCCCGGCGCGTGTTTCTCACCGTAGGCAACGGTGCCTACGATCAGAACAGCAGCGTGGTCAATCGGGTGGAGGTGGACGTCCCGGTCAATGCGCTGGGCAATGGAAATCCGCTGATCATGCACAGCGACAGTACCCAGTCGAGCAGCCCCATCGATGGATACCTCACCTGTCCCA
The DNA here is from genome assembly GCA_050293865.1 of Hydrogenophaga sp. Taxonomy (GTDB): domain Bacteria; phylum Pseudomonadota; class Gammaproteobacteria; order Burkholderiales; family Burkholderiaceae_C; genus Hydrogenophaga. The sequence continues at coordinate 28,907 of JBNKNN010000127.1, forward strand.
ACCCCAGTGCTGAGGTGTTGATCGGCGCCTCGTATCGTCGTCGCAACGGCAGAGACGGCCCGGCACGAGCGACGTTGAGAGTGAGTGCACCCGCCAACCTGGTCAACGCAGCGGGCGAGACGATACCCATCAGCGAAATCAGCTGGACCGTCTCTGCCAGCGGCAGCAGCAGCCCCAACATCATTCCGGCCGGACAATTTGCCCCGGGTACCCAGACATTGACCACGGTGCGCGCCAATACCTACATCGAGAACTGCCACACGTTCACATTCGCCAACAGTGCCGTGCGAGCAGCTGGCATCTACAGCGGCCAGGTGACCTATACCCTTAGCAGCCCATGATGAGCATACGGACCAAGAAAGCACTGCAAGCGCTGGCGAGCTTGGTCTGCGCCACCGTGCTCGCCATGGCGTCTCCATTCGTGATTGCAGCCAACGGAGACCCCATCGTTCTGGATGACTCTCGCAGCCACACGGTGCCAGCCAACGTGCAAATGCAGTGGCTGCCACAGTCGGCGTCCGACCCCGACGCAGGCATGACTGGGAGCGTCCGGGTCAATATTCACCTCGACGTAGCGGAGCACATTGGCCAGAGCGGCCGTATCTATCTGGTCATGCCGCGCCATGACAGCATCTCTGTAGGAGCGCGTTGGACGAGCCAGGGTCAGTTGCGCAGTGGGCAAATCCGTTCGGGTGAGCGCGCCCTGGTCTACACGGGCACCATTCGCTCCGCTGCTTTGACGGACCAGTTCCAGATGCGCTTGCTGGCCGCTCCCGATTGGCCAAGCGACCACCGTCGTGTGCGCTTTCACTTTGAACTGATACTGGATTGAACACACCTATGGCCCCGTTCAAGCTCAGGCTTCCTGTCACTCCCCTCGCGTTTGCGCTCACGATTGGCCTTCCCGGGCTGGCTTTCGGGCAAGGGTTTGCCGCCTACATATCGCCGCCGCGCTTTGAACTTCAGCTCAAGCCAGGCGAGCGTTCGCGCCAAGTGATCGAGATACAGCACGTGGGCAGGCAAAAGGGCGACTATCGTTTCTACACCAACGATTGGACGCTGGCCGCCGACAATTCGGTGAACTTCGAGCAGGCATTGGCCACCGACAGCTGTCGTCCGTGGGTCGCCATCGAGCGCAAGACACTGACTCTGGATCCCGGCGCCAAGTTCCGCTATCGCTTCGAAATCGCACCGCCAGCTAATACCCCGGACAGGGAATGCCGTTTCGCCCTCATGGTCGAAGGAATTGATCCGGCCCAGGTCCAGGGGGCGATCAGCTTTCCCGTCAGCGGACGAATTGGTGTCATTGTTTACGCCCGGATTGGCAATGCGGCCCCCAAGCTGCAACTGGAGCGCTCAGGCGTCGTCAAAGTGAATGACCAACCTGGCATGGCCATCTTCGTCCGAAACGCGGGCAATGCCCACGGACGCCTGACGGGCTTTCTCAACGCGACCGATGCCAAAGGGCAGACAGTGGAACTTGCCCCAGCCGACCTGCCCATTCTTCCAGGCGAAAGTCGAGAAGTTCCGCTGATGGTCGTCAGGTCCGACGATGGACAAGCACCACCAGCACTCCAGTATCCGGTTGACGTCGCCGGTCAACTGGAATGGGACGACCAAAAGATGCGTGTGGAGTCCAGGTTCACTCCATGAGGATGCCCCGGATGTGGAGCCTGCCCAAGGCCTGCCTCATCCATCGATGGGCGTGTATTGCCGTTGCCTCCCAGGTGGGGCTGTGGGCATCCACGGCGGCGGCTCAGTCCGCTGCACCCACTCGCTCCTCTCAGGCTGACTCGCCCATGGCCTTGGAAGCCCCGGCCTATGAAGACAAAGTCATCGAAGACCTGCCGCCAGCCGCACCAGACGAAGGATCGGACTACAACTATGACCGCAACGGCTGGCCCCGCTATTGGCGAGCAGAGAGCCGGTGGGGCAGCCAACCCTTTGCCAACAATGGCAACGCCAGGGGCGCCCTTGTGCTCAATGGGCTGCTCGAGACACCCAACCACGGTGTGCTTTCTCTGGATGGTGCCTGGCTCACGCGCACGAATGACGATGCGCCCGGCACGGCGAAAAGCAGTCTGACGGTCCGCCAGCGGCGCCTCCCTCTGCGAGGAGGCGGCATGGCCGACCTCGAGGCCGGCACAGGCTACCCCGTCAACACCGATCTCAACGCTTTGCCTTCGCGGGTGGCAATTCCGTCGAGCGTGCAGCGCGGCGTTCAGGGCGTTCTCAACGGCCCGGACGAACGCTACCAGTTGCTGGGCAGCTGGGGGCAACCTGGCCAATTGCAGGGGGCGCCCGCCTACGGCTTTTTACCGCAGTTGGGGTCCCGGACAGGGTGGGGCGTGCAATGGCGCGCGCTCCCGACTCAGCGCGGCGATGAAGGCGACCAAATCCCGACAAGCAGCCGCTTTAGCCGATTGCCTGGCTGGACATTCGCTTGGCAGGCAGTTCAAGCGCGAGGCGTAGACCCTATCGGAGGGGCAATCAACGAGGGACGAGCGTCCGCCATGGACGACAGTGGTCATCTGTTTGCCATACGGCACGAGAGCGAAAAAGGGTACTGGCAGGCAAAATGGCTGAACAATCGAAGCAATGTTTTGCCAGGTTCTCGTAACGGCCTGTGGCTGGACAGCGTCTGGCGCTCAGGCCCGATGAGCCACAGCTGGGGGCTGTACAGTCTCGACAAGGCTCTGAGCTGGGGCGGCCAAGCACTGGCCTCCGATATGCGTGGAGCCTACTACAGGGGCAGTTGGCATCGTCGGCAATGGTCACTTGACGGCGCGTTCGATTGGCTGCAATCCGTCTCTGGAGACGCCAGCGACGGCTGGTACTTTGCGTTGAACGGGCGACGGCGCCTGGACAGTCAAAACACCATCAGTGCGGGTCTGGCAGCGCGGGAGTTTCGCACAAGGGCCTGGTCTTCCCATCTGGACTGGCGTTTTGAGAACGCATGGGGCGACGCAGGCCTGCGCTGGGAACATCAGAATGCCAGTGATGCAGACGGGGGCAGCTTGAACGAACTGAGCTACGACCAGGACTGGTCGCTGCCCGTTGGTTTGAGCTTGAGTACCAGCCTTGGCTATCAGATACGAAGCGCCACCGACCGCCAGGCCCGCGAATCCGCATGGAAGGCCTCCACCTCGGCAGCTGGCCCCATCTTCGCTCGCGGAAGTTGGCGCGCCGGGCTTGACCTGGAGCGAGGCAACAGGGGCTACCAGCGCCAGCAAGTCAATCTGAGCGCCCGCTGGCAACTGGCGCAGCGCTGGCATATCGAAGCGAGCTACACAAGAAACACGGGTGAGGAGCGCATCACCGCAGTCATCGACCCCCTCGCCCTGCCCCAGACCAACGACAACCGTCCACTGGGGCCCACCGACCGCACATTCCTTGTCGTCCTCGCCTATGAGTTCCAGGCTGGCTCGCGCCTGTTACCCATTGGCGGCAAGGTGGGCAGCGGAGGTGGCGAAGTCTCGGGCGTGGTTTTCTTCGATGACAACGGAAGCGGCAAGCAAGAAGCCAGCGAGCAAGGCGTCGGAGGCATACCGGTTTTTCTGGACAATCGGTACGCCGTTCAGACTGATGCTCAGGGCCGGTTTTCCTTTCCTTTGGTCGGCGAAGGTGCCCATGCAGTCACCGTCCGCGATGACACATTGCCATTGCCATGGCGCGCAGCTGGAGACGGACAGATGTCGATCGATGTTCAAGTAAGGCAGACGGTACAGCTCAACATCGGGCTGGTTCGCGACGATTAGACATCGAGGGTCCCTAGGCGGCAACGCCTTTCATATGTGTGACCTAGTGCGCACTCGGCCATCAAATCGCGGGTTTCGGCAAGATTGACGGGTGAATGACCTTTATTTCTGGCTTTAGACGTCGATACGAGACACATGACCGCCTCGTATCGCGCCCTTCTCGCAGTCTTCACCGCCAGCACCCTGTCCATGGGTGCTGTCGGAACTGCACAAGCAGAGGCGCAATTCACCACCGGTCCTGGCAACGCAAGTGCCAGCCTCAACTTCAAGATCGTCATACCCGCCGTGATGCGTTTGCTGGAGAACAGCCACCCGCAACAGCTCACCGTAGGCCCGGACGGCCGATCCTCAGGTCAGCAACGTCTCGTGGTGATGTCCAACCTGAAGCGCGGGATCTGCATCACCCTGCGTCGCCCACCCGGAACGGAAGGTCAGTGGCAACTGCGCCAACTGGACAACTCACCGGTATATCTGCAGGCGGTATCGCACGGATACAAGGTTTGCACCACCCGACCCGGCCGCTACACGCTTGAACTGGAGCATCAGTTCACACCCAGTGCACCGCAAAGCCCCGCCGCGGGTGCCAACACGTTCGCCAGCCTGCCCTGGCCCGTGCAGACAGACATCAACGCGATCTGAATGTCGACCGGTGAGCCGGTCATGCGCTTATATTGCAGCGCACCATTCTGAGTGCAAACATCCCCCAAATTTGCCATCAGATCAACCGGGCATTCCCTCCCGGGAACTCGGTGATGCACCGAGAGCGCGCGCGCCAGCGTCGTAAGCAGATGCTACAAATGCCACAGCACAAAAACAAGCAAATTCGATGATGTTAGTGGCTGCAAACATAAAAAAATAACAGAATCAACAAGTTGAGACCTGGGGCAACCTCAACCTACATGCCGGTACAATCCAAATGAGTTCCTTCGATTTACAAAAATAACAGGATTACGGATCTTGATATACCGATTGTGCGATTTCGCACGCTGCTTGGCATATGATTTGCAGAGCAAACTATAACTAAAGGCCGCACCACATTGGGGAAGGGTGCGCAACACGGTTTGTGACAGTGAGAGGTAGAAGTTTTCGATGGAAACGACTACGCTGCGATGCAACAAACCCCCTTTGCAAGCTTCGGCCAAGAGGCCTGAAATGACTCTGGAGGACCCCCGCATGACTGTCTTCTCACTGCTGCTCGCCAACCGGTCGCTCTGGCTCAGCGCCTGCGCTACCAGTCCTGCTGCACACGCAGGATTCCGTCAGTCGGGACGCTGAGCGAAGCGACATCTCCTCCGGCACTGAGCTGGACTGACGACTCCACACCATCTACTGCGACGGCCAGCCAAGGCTGACCGCAAGACGTTCTTTTTTGGCGAAAGAGGTATCGACATGAGCACGGCGCGCATCAGCAGAAAGCCAGAAGTTCTCAAGCGTCCCCGCACCCGCCCGGCGCGAGAGCGCGACACGGTGGTTCCACTGAGGAACCACCTCGACCTGGCTCGGACGCTCGCTCCCTGCAAGGAGCTGGCAGCCCGTCAGCAATGGGTCAAGGCCTGGCTGATTCTCAATGACCTTCTCGTCATGGCCGCATGTTTCGTGGCCAGTCGATTGCCCCTCATCCTGCGCGGAGAAGGATCCATGACGGCTTCCTCCACCGCCTGGTGGTCCCACAACGGGCAGTTGCGCACAACGCTGTTCGCTGGCATTGCCACTCTCGCGATCGGCTGGATGTGGGCGGTACAGGGGCAGTACACAGCCACCCGCCGCAAACCCTGGTGGGATGAGGTGCGCCAGATCATGAATGTCGTGGTGGCAGCGGCGCTGCTCGATGCCCTGATCATGTACTTGGCCAAGTGGCCTCTGTCTCGACTCTGGACCGTCTTCACCTGGGCATTGATTCTGGTCATGCTGCCCCTCTCCCGCCTGCTCGCCCGACAGTGGTTGCTCAAAGTCGGCATGCTCACACAACCTTACGTGCTCATCGGAAAGCCTGAAGATGTTGAGCAGGCAGCAGCGGCACTGGCTTCCGAGCCGCTGATGGGCTACAAGCCCGTCGCCGTGGTTTGTCCGGATCCTGGCGAGCGGCGGGTTCGGCTCAAAGGTGGACGGGTATTCGCCCCCACCGCACTCACGCCTGAGGTTCGCGAGTTTCTCGCCACGCCTGGCCACTACCAAATCGTTGGTGTCATGGGCGCAGAAGGCAATGCCTGGCTGCGCGAGCTGGCGCAGGACCTCATGCTGACCCGCGACGACTTCGTGATCGTCCCTGCCCTCAACGGTCTGCCCATCTATGGCATGGCTGTCTCTCACTTTTTCAGTCACGAAGTGCTCTTGCTCAGGGCGAGAAACAACCTGAACCGGCGTGCCCCACAAGCGCTCAAACGTGTCCTCGACATCTTTGGTGCCCTGGCTTTGCTGGTGGCCTTGGCGCCCTTGTTCGCATATGTCGGCTACCGGATATGGCGCGAAGACAAGGGACCCATCTTTTTCGTTCAGAAGCGGATCGGTCGCAACGGCAAGGCGTTCGACTTCATCAAGTTCCGCAGCATGGTCACCGACGCCGATGCCGCTCTGGAAGCATGGAAGAAGACCAACCCGGCACTCTGGGAGGAGTACCGCCAGAGCAACTTCAAACTCGCTGAAGATCCTCGCATCACCCCCATCGGCCGGCTCATCCGCCGAACCAGCATTGACGAACTGCCCCAGCTGATCAATGTCCTGCGCGGTGACATGAGCCTGGTCGGCCCCAGGCCCTTGCTTGCCCGGGAACTGGATGACTACGGCAACAGCGTGGCGGCCTACAACAAGGCCAGACCCGGTATCACCGGCCTGTGGCAGATCAGTGGCCGCAGCAGCAGCACTTTCGCTCACAGGATAGCGATGGACCTCTGGTATGTGCGCAACTGGTCTCTCTGGTACGACCTCGTGATCATGCTGCGCACCGTCCGGGTCGTGCTTCGTCAGGAGGGGGCATGTTGAGCCGGCGCAAGCTGGCGCGATCAACCCCCATACAGCCACTTTTCAAGAGAAGAAGGCCCATACCGTGATCATTCCCGTCATTCTTTGCGGAGGCGCAGGAACCCGCCTCTGGCCATTGAGCCGCAAGAGCTTCCCCAAGCAATTCGTGCCGATCGTCGGTGGCAAAAGCCTGCTGCAGCTCACAGCCGAGCGAGTGGCGCCCCTGGGTCCGCAGCTGATGCTGGTGGCTGCAGAGCCACATCGCTTCCTGGTGGCCGAAGCCCTCCAATCCGTCGACAGCCCTACCCAGATCATTCTCGAGCCAGCCGGCCGCAACACTGCTGCGGCCATGGCGCTTGCCGCCCTGCAGGCGGACCACATGGGGTTGGAGGACGCACTTCTGCTTTTCTGCCCGGCAGACCACCACATCCCTGATGCGGAGGCATTCCGGGACTGTATCGATGGCGGGGTGCCGGCTGCACAGGCAGGTGCCATCGTCACCTTTGGTATCGCGCCCACGTTTCCCAGCACGGCCTATGGCTACATTCAGGCGGGCGAGAAGCTCGAAGCGCAAAGCCATGCACGCAAGGCGGTTCGCTTCATTGAAAAGCCGGATGCTGCACGCGCCCAGGACCTGCTGTTGCAGGGCGACTACCTCTGGAACGCCGGCATCTTTCTATGCCGCGCAGACACCTTGATCGCAGCGATGGAGTTGCACGCACCGGACATTCTTGCAACGTGCAAGAGCGCGCTGCCACAAAGCGCGCCGGCTGAGCAATTGCCCCAGTCGCAAAAGGACCTCTATTGGGTACGTCCTTCCGCCGCCTCGTTTGGAGCCTGTCGCTCGCAGAGCTTTGACTATGCGGTCATGGAACACCACGCCAAAGTGGCCGTTGTGCCGTTCCAGGGGGGGTGGAGCGATGTCGGCTCGTGGACCGCAGTGGCTGATCTGGCACCGGCTGATGCACGCGGCAATCGTGTCGAAGGCATGGGGTACACGATTGAAGCAGACAACACCTTCGTCCACGCGCCGAACCGTCCGGTCGTGGCGTTGGGAACCCGCGACCTGCTGATCATCGACACACCCGACGCACTCCTGGTCACTGACAGGGATCATGCGGAAGCCGTGAAGACGGCCGTGAGCATGCTTGAAGGACAAGGCTGCACTCAGGCGGTCACGCATCGCAAGGTGGCACGGCCATGGGGCTGGTACGACAGCATCGACATGGGGGAGCGCTTCCAGGTCAAGCGCATCGGGGTCAAACCCGGCGCAAGCCTGAGCCTCCAGAAGCATCACCACCGCGCGGAGCACTGGATCGTGGTCAAGGGAACGGCCGAAGTGCAATGCGGCGACGACAAGTTTTTGCTGACCGAAAACGAGTCCACCTACATCCCCATCGGCGCCGTGCACCGTCTGCACAACCCAGGAAAGCTCGAACTCGAAATGATCGAAGTCCAGTCGGGCGCTTATCTGGGCGAAGACGACATCGTCCGGCTGGAAGACACCTACGGCAGAACCGAGTCCAGCAAAACATGACCTCTGCATCATCCGTACAGCACGCTGGACGCATCTATGTGGCCGGGCATCGAGGCATGGTGGGTTCGGCCATCGTGAGGCACCTGACCGAGCGGCAAGGCATTCCTGCCGAGCAGATCATCGCGCGCACGCACGCCGAACTGGATCTCACAGATCAGGGCGCGGTGCGCGAATTCTTCGCCCAGGAAAAGCCGAATCAGGTCTACCTCGCTGCAGCCAGGGTGGGAGGCATACATGCCAACAACACCTATCCAGCCGACTTCATCTACGAGAACCTGATGATCGAGGCCAACATCATTGATGCGGCCTTCCGACACGGCGTTCAGAAGCTGCTGTTTCTGGGCAGCAGTTGTATCTACCCCAAGCTGGCGCCGCAGCCGATGAGCGAGAGCGCATTGCTCACTGGCGTCCTGGAGTCGACCAACGAGCCGTATGCGATTGCCAAGATTGCCGGTATCAAGCTTTGCGAAAGCTACAACCGTCAATACGGCGAGAGCCACGGGGTTGACTACCGAAGTGTCATGCCGACAAACCTCTATGGACCGGGCGACAACTATCACCCTGAAAACAGCCACGTCATTCCAGCGCTGATCCGTCGCTTCCATGAAGCCAAGCTTTCATCGGCCCCCTCTGTGACGATTTGGGGAACGGGCACACCGCGTCGGGAGTTCCTGTACGTGGATGACATGGCTGCTGCCTGTGTCCATGTGATGCACCTGACGCAGGAGGCATACGCCGAACACACCCAGCCCATGCTCAGCCACATCAACGTCGGATTCGGCAGTGACCTGAGCATCGCAGACCTGGCGCATGAAGTGGGCAAGGTGACTGGATTCACTGGCGAGATCGAGTTCGACAGCAGCAAGCCCGACGGCACGCCGAGAAAGCTGATGGACAGCGCTCGCCTGCGCTCACTTGGCTGGCAGCCCCAAACGAATCTGGCTGAGGGCCTGGCTCTGGCCTACGACGATTTTTTGCAACAAACCGGTGAGGCTCGATAAACATGAACGAAGCGACCCAGGCAAACCCAAAAGTGGCTCTGATCACCGGTGTGACCGGTCAGGACGGCTCCTATCTGGCAGAGTTTCTGCTCGACCAAGGCTACATCGTGCACGGCCTCAAACGACGCTCGAGTCAGTTCAACACGCAACGGGTCGACCACATTTACGAAGACCCCCATGTGGAGAACGCACGTTTCAAACTGCACTACGGCGACCTGACTGACACAAGCAACCTGATCCGCATCGTTCAGGAAACCCAGCCCGACGAGATCTACAACCTCGCTGCGCAGAGCCATGTGGCCGTCAGCTTCGAGAGTCCGGAATACACGGCTGACGTCGATGCCATCGGTACTCTGCGCCTGCTTGAAGCCATCAGGATCCTGGGGCTGGAGAAAAAGACCCGCTTCTATCAAGCCAGCACGTCCGAACTCTACGGCCTGGTCCAGGAGATTCCGCAAAAGGAAACCACGCCCTTTTATCCCCGCAGCCCATACGCGGTGGCGAAGATGTACGCCTACTGGATCGTGGTGAACTATCGGGAGGCCTACGGCATGTATGCATGCAATGGAATTCTCTTCAACCACGAGAGTCCACGGCGTGGGGAAACTTTCGTGACCCGCAAAATCACACGCGGTATTGCCAATATTGCACAAGGCCTGGAGCCCTGCCTGTACATGGGCAACCTCGACGCCAAGCGCGACTGGGGTCATGCCAAGGACTATGTGCGCATGCAGTGGATGATGCTGCAGCAAGAGACCGCCAAGGACTTTGTCATCGCCACCGGCGTTCAGTACAGCGTCCGCGAGTTCATTTCGATGGCAGCACAGGAGGTGGGGATCAAGCTCGCCTTCAATGGCGAGGGCGTCGAAGAGCATGCAGTCGTGGAAGCGGTCGAGGGACGCATGGCACCCGGCGTCAAGCCCGGGGACGTGATCGTCAGGGTTGATCCGCGCTACTTCCGCCCCACCGAAGTGGAGACCTTGCTGGGAGATCCGTCCAAGGCGGCAAGAGAACTGGGCTGGACGCCACGCATCACCCTGCAAGAGATGGTGCGGGAGATGATGTTCAACGATCACCAGGAAGCCTTGCGCCACTCGCTACTGCGCGAGAACGGCTACAAGGTGCCTGTGATGACCGAGCACTGACGCACAGCCAAGTAGAGCCCTACCATGCATTGCGTTGACCCAGCCATTCGGAAGGAGGCCGCTCGAGCCCTCCGGTGTGAAGGAGTGTGCCGATGAAGACACATCTCCATCTCGCCCGCCGGGTGGGTGTCTTTCTCAGCGGCAACGTCGCAGCACAAGGAATGTCCGCCATCACCGGCCTGCTGCTTGCACGGTGGCTCAGCGTCCCTGACTATGCGGTCTACACCGTTTTCATCACGGTGATGGGCGCCATCGCAGTGGTCACCAAAGGCGGGGTACACCTGGGATTTACCGGCATTCTGGGGCGCCATTGGCCCAACGCCAGGAGAGCCTCTCTCGCCGTGGTTGCCATGACCAGGGTTCGGCGTCGCATCTCCGCCTGGTTGTTGCCTCCGATACTTCTGCTGTCGGGGCTTCTGGTCTATCGCGCTCAACCCCACTGGGGGCTTGTGCTGGGCGTGCTCGCGGCATTGCTTCTGTTCTGGATGGCCGACATGCGCTCGCGCATCGTTGACCAGATACTGTTCTTTGCGCACCAAACCGGACGGGTCCAATGGCTCGATACAGGCCTGGCCGCGTTGCGCCTCGCCATGATCGGAGGCTTGTTCCTGCTCGGCAGCCTGAACATCTACGCGGCGCTGGCTGTGGGCGCGTTGATTGCGCTACTGCGCATTCGCCCCATATTGCAATGGGTGCAGAAGGTCGCACCGGCCAGTCCGACCCCGGCGCTGGCAGAGGATGTCAGTGAAATTTCCTCCAATGCACGGCGGCAGATCCCGGTAGAACTTTTCTACATCATGCAAGGTCAGGCCGTCCTGCTTTTTCTGGCTCTGTGGGGGTCCACTCAGGAGACTGCAGGCTATGGGGCACTCACCCGGATTGCGCAGTTGCTGCTGCCAGTACAGGCCTTCACCTACGCCTTTTGCGTGCCCTATTTCGCCAAAGCGCAGGACCGCATTGTCCGGCGCTTCTTTCAGCTCCTTTTCATGCTGGCTCTGCCAGGCATTTCTCTCGCGGTGTTTGTGGCGTTCTTCCCCGACTGGGTGCTGATAATCATCGGGCCCAACTACGCCGGACTGGAAAGCGAATTGCTCTGGGCTGCGCTGGCCACCGGGTTCACCAGCGTCGCCGGAAACGCCTGGAGCCTGGTCGCGCACCGTGGCTGGATCCGCTGGAGCTGGATACAGATTCCACTGGGCGTCGTCTGGTGCCTGATCGCGCTCACCGTACTGCCTCTGGGCACCATCACCGGCGCCCTCATCTTCCAGGGCGGATTCGCCGTCGGCCTGGTCGTCGCCACCGCATTGGAACTCATCTCGCAAACAGGAGTCTCGCATGAACGACACGATGCGCAACACACTCTCGGCTAGCGTCATCATCCCCACCTTCAAGCGCCTGGACATGCTGCAGCGCTGTCTGCCGGGTATCGCCGCGATGGATACGACGCCGCGAGAAGTGCTCATCACCTACCGTCCGGAAGCTGACCCGGAAACTGCCGCCTGGCTGCAGGCGGAAGCCCCCAATCACAGCGACTGGGTGCTGGTTCCCGCGACGGTGCCCGGACAAGTGGCCGCGATCAACGCTGCCCTCGAACGAGCCACGGGCGACGTTCTGGCAATTCTGGACGACGACGCCATACCCCGTCGTGACTGGCTGAGCAAGGTGCTGGCTCACTTCGACGCCGATCCGATGGTCGGGGGTGTGGGAGGCAGAGACTTCGTCCACGAACATGGCGGCGTGACCTTGACGCCCGAGCACAAGCTTGCCGGCGTTCGAAACAGTTGGGGGCAATACATCGGCAACCACCACTTGGTCGTGGGTCCTCCGAGGGAAGTCGACATTCTCAAAGGCTGCAACTGGGCCATCCGGCGAACCGCCTTGGGCTCGCTGCGGTCCGATACGCGGTTGCTGGGCTCCGGCGCTCAGTTTGCCAACGACTCCTGGTTCTGTATCAACCTTCGTCACCACGGGTGGAAGCTGGTGCTTGATCCGTCTGCCAATGTTGATCACTACCCTGCCGAGAAACCGGACCACGCCCGACATGGATGGAACCGTTCCAAGTGCCATGAGATGACCGCCAACAAGGTGTTCTCAGAACTCTACTTCGCTACCCCTTGGGAAAGAGCCAAGTATCTGAGCTACTTCGTTTTCAAGGGGACGCGTTACTGCCCTGGGCTCTACTTCCTCGCTCACGGCATGCTCAAGCGCCCTCTGCAGCTTCCTGCCATCGCCTGGGGCGGTTGGACTGGCTACGTCAAAGGCTGGCGAATGTGCCACCGATACGAGCCACCGGGACGACCTGCCATGCCTGGCGGTCTCAGCCATTCGGCCACCTGACCTGACGAACCCGCTCACGTACCCAACATGCTTCCTCGCGTCTTTGTCGCTCATCCCATGCTGCAGCACGCCCATCAGATGGCGATGGGCTTGTACGAGCATGGCATGCTGCAAGCATTCTGGTCAGGCACGCCATTGCTGGGCCCTGGGGAAGCACCGCCAGCGTGGATGCCAGCGAAGATTGCGCAGCGCCTCAAGAAGGTCAGCATCCCTGCCACGCTGCGCCGCCATGCACTGTGGCCGCACCCGGCAGCGCGCGCCGCGGCCATGCTGGGAAAACGTCGCGGAGGCAACGATGATGTTCATCGTATCTTCCACGCATTCGACTATTGGGTGGCGCGTCAGTTGAGCAGTCTGAAGCCCGACATCGTGGTCGGTTTCGAGAACTCCGCGTTCCACACCTTCCAAGCGGCCCGTCGCCTCGGCATTCGCTGCGTGCTGGATGCGCCCTCCCTGCACCACCGGGCGGCGGATGCGATGTTGGGTACCCGACAGACGCCCCTGCGGCTGGAGATCAACCGTCGCAAAGGCGTGGAGGTTGACCTCGCGGACACGGTGATCACCTGTTCGTCGCTGGCCGCTCAATCGTATCTGGATCACGGCACGCCTGAGCAAAAGCTGCGACCCATGCTACTGGGAGCAGAGCTTTCCGGCACCAGTCGGGCGAACACGGATAGGGCGGACTCAGTGCCCCGATTCATCTATGCAGGTGGTCTGATTCCACGGAAGTCCATCGACCTGATTCTGGAGGCGTTTGAAAGTCTCCACGCCCAAGGACACCGCTTCGAGCTCTTGTTTGTGGGCGGATGCCAGAACACCGACTGGCTCGACCGCATTGCGCGTTTGCCCGGAGCCAGTTACCGTCCGCAGTTGGCTCAGTCGGCGTTGTTTGCCGAGTTTGAAAAGGCCGACTGCCTGTTGCTGCCATCGCGCTTCGATTCGTTCGGCATGGTCGTTGCCGAAGCCATGGCCCACGGCGTTCCGGCCCTGGTGTCCACGATGACCGGTGCCCGCGAGATCATCGAGCGACACCCGGGCAGTGGCTGGATCACTGAACCGAGTGCACCAGCCATCGAGTCTTGCGTCAAACAGCTTCTCACCAATCCAGCCTCGCTGGCCAGTGCCAGGACGCACGCGCTCACCGCGTCAAGAGAGTTCACCTGGTCCGCCTACCGTGAACGAATCGGACAACTCTTCTTGCATCTGGGAGCCGCGAGATGAACAGCGTTGCGCTCCACCCCATGCCCCATTGGTCGCAGACGGGCTTGTCCGCCCTGCCTAGGCAAGCAGCGGCACCAGCGTGGCGGGTGCGACACGCTCAATGGGCCTCCACCGCTTTGATCAGCATGTTGCTGGTTCTCACCGTGGAGGGCGCATTGCGCAAGTGGGTCACCCCCTCACTGACCGTTCCGTTGGTCGGCATCCGGGACTTGCTCGCCTTGGGGTTTGTCCTGCTCGCCATGCAGTTGGGATACCTCTCTCCCAGAAAAGCACTCAACGCCATGATGCTGGTGTGGATCAGCATGGTGGCCCTGTGGGGGATGGTTCAGGTCATCGCCGGGGTCAGCACGCCCATGATGCTGGCCGTAGGCCTGCGCTTCTGGGGCCTGTACCTTGCCTTCGGGCTGGCAGTGGGGCAAATGATGGACCGAGAAGGCTTGCTGCGGTTCATCAAGATCTGCATGTGGATCATCATCCTCACCGCCCCTTTGGCGGTGTTTCAGTTCTTTTCACCACCGGCTGCATTCATCAACAAACAAGTCGATGGCGACGAATCGAGCGTGTTTCTCGTGGCCATGGGCGTGGTCCGAACCACTGGCACGTTCAGCTTCACGCTCGGCTATACCAACCTGCTCGCGCTGGTGACACCCTTGCTCATGGCCGCGTTCATGGAACAGCGCCGGCTTGGCATTCGCTTCTCGCTGGCTGCTGCCGCGCTGGCGGCACTGGCCATCGCCACAGGGGTCTCAGGTTCGCGCGCGGCTGTGGTCGCCTTCGGAGGTTTTGTTGTCTTTGGCGGATTGTTCTCCGTCATATTCGGCCGGGGTGAACTCAAACTGCGCGCACTGTGGATGCTGGCGAGCATCGCCTTGTTCGCCGCCGCCCTGATCGCGCTGTTGCCAGAAGCGGTGGAAGCGCTGACGAGCCGTTTTGCACAGGCGGCCAAGTCGGAAGATTTTCTGGAGCGCGTAGCTGTCATGTTCTTCGGAGAAGACCAGGTTTACCAGTCGCTTTCCTGGATGGGACAGGGGTTGGGGGCGGGATCAGGACTGGCGTCTGTGATTTCCACTGGCGAAAGGCTGTTTCTTGCGGGTGAAGCAGAAAACTCCAGGGTTCTGGCAGAAGGTGGAGCGTTGGGCGTCGTCTACCTTGGCTTGAAGATCATGGCCATGTTCATTGGCGGCTGGATGGCCATCAAAGAATCGGTACGCACCAACAGCAGCCTGCCGGTTCTGGTCTGGGCCGGCTTTTTCGTTGCCGCGTTCACCTGGCCCGCCATCGGGCAGCTCACGTCCCACGGGATGATGGGCATTTACGTTGCGCTGGCCGTTTTCGTCATTCGGCAAGCCTGGTTCGCAGAACGCTTTGCCGGGATGGGGGTGCGATGAAAGCCGTGGTCTTCACACACCCTCGCTTCGTGGATTCCACCAGCATGCCCCTGTTCGCCAGGTTCGTGCTGGGGGGACTTGAGCGCCATGGTATCGACCATCAGGTGCTGACCGCCCAGCCGCTGTTCCACCGCCTGCCTGCTCCACGCCAACTCAAAAAGTGGCTCGGGTACATCGACCAGTACCTGGTGTTCCCGTGGATGGCACGCTGGCTCACTCGAAACGCTTCCAAAGACACGCTGTTCATCTTCACTGACCAGGCCTTGGGCCCATGGATGCCCGCTTTCGGTCGTCGGCCGCATGTTGTCCACTGTCATGACTTCCTTGCACTGCGTTCCGCCCTGGGCGAAATCCCCCAGAACCCGGTCGGCCGCACAGGGCGTATCTATCAAGCCATGATCCGGCGTGGGTTCAGCCATGCGTCGCACTTCATCTGCATTTCCAGCCAGACTCGCGACGACCTTGTTCGTTTGCATCAGCATCCGTCGCAACTCCAGGCTCGCGTCGTGCTGAATGGCTTGAACGACACGTTCAACCGGCTGCCCGAGGCAGAGGCCAACGAGTGCCTTCGCGCCAACGACATCGACCTGGACAGCAGGCCTTTCATTCTTCACATAGGGGGCAACCAATGGTACAAGCACCGCGACGGCGTGCTCGCCATCTATGGGGCCTATGTCAACGCTGTGGCCAACCCTGCGCCACTGGTCATGGTGGGGGCGCCCCCGACCAACACGCTTCGCTCACTGGCCTCTGCGGCTGAAGCACAGGGAGGAAAGGTCCACTTCCTGGTCCGGCCACCGGTGGCCGTCCTTCATTCGCTCTACAGCCTTGCCGGTGCGCTGCTGTTTCCCAGTCGGGCTGAAGGGTTTGGCTGGCCGATTGCCGAAGCCATGGCCTGTGGATGCCCGGTACTGACCACAGGCATTGCCCCCATGACTGAAGTGGGCGGAAGCGCGGCGACCTACCTGCCCGAGCGCACGCCCGGCAATGACGCTGCATGGCTGGTTTCCTGCAGCGAGGCATTGCAATCGGTACTGGCCTGGTCAGACGCAGAACAAAGCTCCGCCCGAAAGGCTGCGATGGAGCATGCCAAGCAGTTTGATGCAGAGCAGGTGTTCGAGCGCTACCTGGCCATCTACGAGGATGTGCTTGCTCGAGAGTCAGCGCCCCGTCAGACGCCGGGGAAAGCGGGTGCCCGTGATGCGTTGGCCGATGGAGCAAGGAGCGGGCCATGAAACAATCTGTCCCCTCCACCTGCAACGCTGCTGCACCCACTCCCCATTGGGTCTGGCCTGACGTCTTCAGAGGTCTGGCTGCGCTGGCTGTGTGCGCTGGTCACCTGCGTGCGGCACTGTTTGTCGACCATGCCCAGAGCCCGAACGTCGGAGCCCTGGGAACTGCCTTCTATGCGTCCACTGGGCTGGGCCATCAGGCTGTGATGGTCTTCTTCGTGCTCAGCGGCTTCCTGGTTGGTGGCGCAGTCATGCGGCAAGCCGACGCCTTGTCGCCTGCCCGATACCTCAACGCCCGACTCTCTCGCTTGTGGACCGTCCTGCTGCCAGCCTTGCTCTTGACCTTGTGTGCAGACACCCTGCTCAGGGCCCTGGCTCCCCACGCGCTGGACGGCGCCTTGCGGGCGACCTGGGGGTCGACTCCCCTGGCCGGCGAACACAGCCTTGGCTGGAAGACGGCCATCGGCAACGTCCTGTTCCTCCAGACCTTGGCCGTGCCAGTCTTTGGCAGCAATGGCCCGCTGTGGAGTCTGGCCTACGAGTTCTGGTACTACCTCGCGTTTCCGCTTCTGGTTCTGGGGCTGCGCGGACATCCACTGGGGTGGCTGACATTGGCTCTGTTCGCGGCGTGGCTCGCAGTTGCGCCACGTCCGATGCTCGCGGGCTTCCTGATCTGGTTGATGGGCGTCGGTGTCTGGTGGACCAGCCGTCAGGCGCGAAGCTGGTTGCAGCATCCTGCGTCCGCGACGCTCGGCCTCTTCTTGTTCATCCTTGCATTACTGGGGTCACGTTGGCTCCCGGCGCGCTTCACCGGAGACCTGGCCGATCAGGTGCTCGGGCTGAGCTTCGCCTTCCTGTTGGCAAGCTGTCTCCAGCAGCGCTGGCAGCCAGTGCTCCGAGGTCTGACAACTCCGTTTCGCTGGCTGTCTGACATTTCCTATTCGCTCTACGCCACCCACTTCCCGCTCGTTCTCCTGCTCGGCATCGCATGGGGCACGGACTCTGCGCAATGGCAGTGGTCCATGGGTACAGCCGCGCTGTATGCCTCAAGCCTTTTCGTTTTGCTTTTGGCTGGCTGGATGGTCTGGTGGTTGACGGAGCGCCATACGTCATCCGTGCGCCAATGGCTGCAATCGAGGGGCCGTCCCGCCGGGTGGGTCCCTGTCCAACGCGAAGAGGAGCGTCCATGAAGCTGCTAAGGGTTTTGCCCACATTGGATCCGCGCGCTGGCGGGCCAGCATCGGGGGCACGAATGATCGATACCGAGCTCATTCGCCAAGGCAACGAGGTAACCGTGGTCACACTCGATGCGCCCGACTGCGACTACCTGTCGCTTCATCCCGGCCGCGTTCATGCCCTGGGTCCCTCTCGCTGGGGCTACCGTTACAACGCGAACCTGACGCCCTGGTTGCGCGAACACGCGCGGGCCTTTGATGCTGTCATCGTCAATGGCATCTGGCAGTACCACAGTTTTGGCGCCTGGCGTGCTCTGGCCGGTTCTGGTGTGCCCTACTTCGTCTTCGTGCACGGCATGCTGGACCCCTGGTTCAAGCGTACCTATCCGCGCAAACACCTGAAAAAATGGCTTTACTGGCCTTGGGCCGATTATCGGGTGTTGCGCGACGCGACCGCAGTGTTGTTCACCTGCGAGGAAGAGCGGCGCCTTGCCCGCGAGTCATTCTGGTTGTATCGCTGCCACGAAGAAGTGGTGGCCTATGGGACTCAACCTCCACCAGTTCTGAAAGAAGGAAGCCTGCGGCAAGCCTTCATGGCTCGACACCCTGAACTGACAGGCAAGCGTATCTTCCTCTACCTGAGCCGCATCCACGAGAAGAAGGGATGCGATCTGCTCATCGATGCTTTTGCCAAGGTTGCCCGCGACCGCGACAATCTCCACTTGGTGATGGCAGGCCCCGACCAGACGGGCTGGGTCGAGACACTCAAAGCCCAGGCGGCATCACTTGGCATCGCTGATCGGGTGACTTGGCCTGGGCTCTTGCAAGGCGAAGACAAATGGAGCGCCATGCAAGCCGCCGAGGTCTTCTGCCTGCCTTCGCACCAGGAAAACTTTGGCATTGTGGTGGCCGAGGCACTGGCCTGCGGCACCCCGGTGCTGATCAGCGACAAGGTCAACATCTGGCGCGAAATCGACGCGGACGGAGCTGGGCTGGTGCATGCAGACACCGCCAGCGGCACACACGAGGCCATGGTGCGTTGGCTGGAGCTGCCTCCTGAGGGCCAGCAACGCATGCGACTCATGGCACGCCGCAGTTTCGAGCAGCGCTTCCACATTGAGCGCGTCGCCAGCAGCCTGCTGGAGACCATGCAACGCTGTCAGAGCGCCCAATCTCCAGTCTTTAATGGAACCAACATCGAAAACGCCCATGAGCCTTCTTGACGCCAGTCTGAACAAGCCCCTGGAGGGCGGTCCCAGCTTCAGCATCGGACACCGGGCCTACCGTGCCCTTTGGGGCGTGTGCTGGACCTTGTTCGCGGCCTGGACTCCGCCGCCCCTGCACCGCTGGCGCAACGGATGGCTGCGGCTCTTTGGCGCCAGCGTTCATCCCACGGCCCGAGTCTATGGCAGTGCACGCATCTGGTACCCCCGCAACCTGACTTTGCACGCCAACGCCACCGTCGGCCCCGGTGTGACGCTCTATTGCATGGCCGATATGGTGATCGGCGAGAAAGCTGTGATCTCACAAGGCGCGCATCTTTGTGGTGGCACGCACGACATCCGCAGTCCCGACTTCCAGTTGCAAGCCCGACCGATCGTCATCGGCCGGCAGGCATGGGTGGCAGCGGAAGCGTTCGTTGGGCCAGGCGTCAAGGTCGGACCCGGCGCTGTCATTGGCGCCAGAGCAGTGCTGATGCGGGACGCAGACAGCGCGTCTGTGTACGTGGGCAACCCAGCCAGGCGCGTCAAGTACGTCCCCGAACGGGCGCGCTTTTCGGGAGCGAGCGAATGAAGCCGATGAAGATCCTGCTGTACAGCATCAACTTCGCGCCCGAGCTCACTGGTGTGGGCAAATACACGGGAGAGATGGCTCAGTGGCTGGCGCTGCAGGGGCACGACGTCCGGGTCGTGACTGCGCCGCCGTACTATCCCGAATGGAAGGTCGCGAAGGGCTTCAGTGCCCTCCGCTACACACGAGAGCGCTGGAATGATGTCGACGTTTTCAGGGCCCCCCTGTGGGTGCCCGAGCAACCGGGCGGCGTCAAACGACTGATCCACCTGGCCAGCTTCGCGGCCTCCAGCGCGTTCAGTCTGCTGGCGCAATGGCGGTGGCGCCCAGACTTGGTGTGGGTGGTTGAGCCCCCACTCATGTGTGCTCCGGCGGCGCTGGCCTTTGCCCGCCTCGTGGGCGCAAAGACCTGGTTGCACGTTCAGGATTACGAAGTCGACGCCGCTTTCGACCTGGGACTGATCAAGGCAAAGGCGCTCAAGCGATGGGTGTCGACAGCGGAGACCTGGTTGATGCAACGCTTCGACCGCGTCTCGACCATCTCTGGTCGCATGATGGAGCGAGCCACTGACAAGGGAGTGTCTGCTGAGCAACTCGTGTCTTTCCCGAACTGGGTGGACATCGACGCCATTGCCCCTCTCTCGCGCGCCAGCCAGTACCGCCAGACGCTGGGCATCCCTGAACAGGCGGTGGTCGCCCTTTACTCCGGAAACATGGGCAGCAAGCAGGGGCTGGAAGTGCTGGCCGAAGCTGCGCAAGCCCTCATTGAACATGAGCAGGTTCATTTCGTCTTTTGCGGCAATGGTGCAGGAAGAGCGGACCTGGAAGCCAGATGCGAAGGCCTGGAACGCGTTCGGTTTATCGACTTGCAGCCGCTTGAGCAACTCAGCGAGCTGCTGGGTCTTGCCGACATCCACCTGTTGCCACAACGGGCAGATGCCGCTGACCTGGTCATGCCCTCCAAGTTGACCGGCATGCTGGCCAGCGGACGCTCGGTTGTCGCAACGGCCCGTGCCGACACCGAACTCGGGCGCGTGGTGGAATGCGATGCCGCCTGTGGCCTGATCGTGACGCCAGAAGACGCGCAAGCGCTGGCTCAGGCCATCCTCAAACTTGCTGGCGAGCCTGCGCTCAGGCAGGCCATGGGTCAACGTGGCCGCCAGTACGCCGAGCATCAGCTCGACCGCGGTCAAGTATTGCGCCGATTCGAAGACCAGCTTCAGGCATGCATAGGGCGTCAATGGCAGGAGGCACACCAGTGAAAGCCGATCCATGGCGCCTTGTGTTCTGCGTCGCCGTTCTGCTCACCGCCTACCAGTTCTCGCAGTGGCAAAACTTGCGAGAGGTGTACGCCGAGTGGGACAAGGCAGTGCACGCGGCAGTGTTCTTCATGGTGTGGTGGCTCATGCGCTGGTGCCTGCCCTGGCGCGCCTGGGCCATCTCGGCGCTCGCCTTGGCTGGCGGTGCAGCGGTCGAGGCGCACCAGTATTTTCTGCCCCGCTTCACGCCCAGTCTTGCAGACTGGCTCTCGGATCTGGTTGGCGTCACAGCTGCCGTGGTGACCTACTGGACGTGGCACAACCTGCAACAGTGGGCCATCCACCGCAAGGCAGAACAGACCGGCTGAATCCATGCTGAGCCCGACAACATGAATCCCGTCATCGACCAATCAGTGCGACCCAGAGGCCTGCATGCAGCGACCTACCTGGCGTGCGCCTGCCTTTTTCTGCTGGCACCGTGGGTGCGCGGTGGCAATCGCCACGTCGCAATGGCAGTGCTCGAGTCGGTTGGCCTTTTGGTGCTTGTGGGATTGGCCTACCGCACACTTCTCAGCGAGCCAGGGTTGCTCACTCGCGAGCGCGGACACCATTGGAGACGCTTGCTGCTCATCTTCGTGCTCAGTTCACCCTTGTGGATCACGGCTCTCCAGCTCGCCCCTGTCTGGAATGGCGCGCCTTTGACCACCACGCCGCAAGCCACTGTGGCCAGCGCAATGGTCGGCGTCCTTTGTGCCATTTGCATGATGGTGGGTTTGTCCGCCAGCCATGACCAGGCAAGGGGACTCATGCTGGTATGGATCACAGGCGCGCTACTGCAGGCCTGCATTGGCCTGCTGCAGCTGGGCGGCTTGTCAGGCCTCGACTTCGGGCTGATCAGCCCGGAAAAGGTCAGAGGCACATTCGCCAGCAAGAATTCCTTTGCCAACTTCCTTGCCATGACGCTGCCCCTGGCTTGCCTGTTCGGGTTGCACTCCCTGGATGCGCGGCAAGACAGGCCGAACGCAAAGCCGTGGCTCTGGAGCCTGGCGCTGATCGTGATGCTTGCGGCGCTGTTTGCCAGCGTCTCGCGCACTGGAATTGCAACAGGTGTCTTCGTCTTGCTGCTCTCGATCGGCCTGCTGGCGCCATCGCGGGGTCATGGCGCCTCTCTGCTGACCCGGCAGACAGGCGTCGTGGCTGCGGCGGCGCTGCTGGTTCTCGGCCTGATGCTGGGGGGGCTTGAGTGGCTGTCCCGATTTGACATCCAGCAGTTGGCCGCTGACAGTTCATTGCGAGCCATCAATCGCGAGAGCGCCTGGCAAGGCGCACTGGATGCTTGGCCCTTCGGCGTTGGCCTGGGCGGATTTGAAGGCGCCTTCCCGCGCTATCAGGCGCCGGAGCTCGGCCTGTTCCTGATTGATATGGCACACAACGACTACCTGCAATGGTTGATGGACGCAGGTGCAAGCTTTGTCGTTGTAGCGATCGCTTTGGCCATCCTCGTGGTCAGACGGCTCGTCTCTTTGGCCGGCAATACCGGAAGAAGCCCCCGCAAGAACTTGATGCAGGGCTCACAAGCGATGGCAACGGCCGCAGGACTGGGGCTGCTGGCCATCGCCTTGCATTCCATGGTTGACTACCCCGCGCGCATACCGGCCAACGCCATGCTCGCCTCGTTTCTGATGGGGCTGTTCCTCAGGAACAGTCGTTTGCCTCGCCTGGAAGCCCGCACCATGCCATCGGCACACAGGGAAGCACAAACATGAAGACAACAGACCAACTACGACCCATATTGCTGACTGGGGGTGCCGGTTACATCGGCAGCCACACTTGCGTTGCTCTGCACGATGCCGGCCTTCCCGTTGTCATCGTTGACGATTTCTCGAACAGCCACCCACGGGTTCTGGATCGCATCGAGTCCATTTCGGGTGAGCGTCCCTTGCTTGAACAGGGCAACATCCTGGACACCACGTGGTTGACTGGCGTCATTGAGCGCCATGATCCTGCCGCCGTCATTCATCTGGCTGGCGTCAAAGCAGTGGGCGAGAGCGTGGCCAACCCGCTGAAGTACTTCGACATCAACATTGGCGGCAGCATCAGCCTCATGCGCGCCTTGCAGGCTCACCGGCAACGCACCAGTCGCTTGCCGGCGCTGGTGTTCTCCAGTACGGCCACCGTCTACGGCGAGCCCGCCCGCGTGCCGATCACGGAAGACTTTCCGCTGACCTTCGAGAGCCCATATGCCCACACCAAGTTGGTGGTCGAGCAGATGCTGGAGGCGGTCGGACGGTCCGATCCGCAATGGCAAGTGGCTGTGCTCAGGTATTTCAATCCGGTCGGCGCCCACCCCAGCGGACTGATCGGAGAAGACCCCAGTGGTACTCCCAACAACCTCATGCCCTATGTTTCTCAGGTGGCAGTCGGGCGCCAGGCCCATCTGAATGTGTTCGGCTGCGACTACCCCACCGTCGATGGCACGGGCGTTCGCGACTACCTGCACGTCATGGATCTGGCCGAGGGTCACGTCTGCGCAACGCAGGCACTGATTGGCGGAGGCAAAAGCTTCACCGTCAATCTCGGCACCGGGATTGGTCACAGCGTGCTGGAGGTGGTCAAGGCGTTTGAGTCCGCCTGTGGCAAGCCCATTCCCTACCGCTTTGCAGCTCGCCGCCCCGGTGATGTGGCGGCCTATTTCGCCGACCCCGGCAAAGCCCGGCAGATTCTTGGCTGGCAGGCCAAAAGAGACCTTGGCCAGATGTGTGCCGACGCCTGGGCCTGGCAAAGCCGGAATCCAGGCGGTTACAGGGAGCAAGAGTCATGAATTTGCTTCCATTCAAGCGCTCTCATCCCGGCTTTGAACACTTTTTCTCACCTGTTTCGGCACAAATCATGCTGCTATGCAACAAAGCACTTATTTCTTTCCCCCGCGGCCATCTTGCCCGCGCCACGCGCACCGAGTCAGTGCATCTGGCGCCGGCGTCGACCATTCGACACGCCATTGACGTGCCCACAAAGCAGCGCAGGCTGTGCAGTAAGGAGTTGACATGACAACAGATTTCTTTCGACGAGTTCCCGCGTGGACGGTCGTCCTTTTGGGCGGCTTGTCCTTTGGCAGCTTGACACAGGCCCAGACCGGTACTGCCGCGGCAGCCGGCCAGGCCGTTGTGGCCATTGAGCCCGGTCCGGCGCAGACGGATGTCAATATGCAGCGCAAGCCTCAGGCTCCCGCAATCGAGGCGGTTGGGCAAGATCCCGCTTTCCAGCCAGCGGACCAAGCACCGACCCAGGCCGGAGCAGGTGAACCACTGCCGCTGGACTCGTTGGCACAGATCAACAATGACTACAAGATCACTGCCAACGACTTGATCGAGTTCGACGTCTTCGGTGTGCCGGACATGCGCAGGGACGTTCGCGTCAATGCTTCTGGCATGGTGACGCTGCCGCTCATCGGCTCCGTTCAGGTGGCCGGCATGACAGGCCGGCAAGCGGAAGATGCCATCGCCGTCCGCTATGGCGAGCGGTACTTGCAGAACCCTCAGGTTTCCATCTTCATCAAAGAATTCACCACTCAGCGCATCACGGTCGAAGGCGCCGTCAACAAACCGGGCATTTATCCGGTGGTCGGCAAGGTGACGCTGCTGCGCGCGCTGGCGCTGGCGGGTGGCCAGGCGAAATACGCCGACCTTGATCAGGTGATGCTCTATCGATATGGCGCTGAAGGCGATCGCCGAGTAGCCACCTACAACCTCGAGAAGGTCCGGGCAGGCGAAGTGCAAGACCCGGAGATCCTTGCAGACGATGTCATCGTGGTTCGACGTGACCCGAGCCGGACAGCCTTGCGCGACTCATTGTTCAGCGATGTGCTGGACACCATCAACCCTTTCTCTCGCTGATCTTGTTGCGTCAGTCTTGAAACCGGAGTCCTCACCATGACCCATTCCAATCACCTACCTGCCATGCCTCAGCCTCCCGCTCGCGGCGCGACAGCGTTGGCGCTGGCGCCCGAATCTGCCTTTGTGTCCCACATGATGAGCGGGCATGAACAAGCCATGCTGTCGGGCGAAAACATCTTCAGCTTCAAACAGCTGTGGCGCTCCATCACCAAGCACAAGTGGATGATTCTGGGCATCACTGCCCTGTGCGGCCTGGCGGCTACCACCTACACCTTGCGTCAAACACCCCTGTACCGGTCGGCGGCTGTTCTCCAGATCGACAGGGCTGCCAAGAAGGTGGTGGGCTTCAATTCCGAGATGGAAGTCGACGAAGGCGCGCTTTCCGATCAGGTGCAGTTGCGTACGCAGATCGAGCTATTGAGCAGCCGGAGCCTGGCAGAAAGGGTCATCGACGAACTGGGTCTCTATCAGACCCGGTCCGGCGAACCGCTTCCCGGGGACGAGTCGCCTGACGCATCAGTTCTGCCGGGAGCGGGGGACGCGACGCGACAAGAGCAGGGTTTCATGGACAAGATCGAGAGCAATGTTCACTCGTTGTTCAACCCTTCGGTAACGAACCAGGAGGTCCTCGATCGGACCCAGACCATCGCGGCCTTCCAGCGATCAGTGCACATCGAGCCTGTGCGCAACTCTCGTCTCGTTGAGATTCAGGTCACCAACAGCGATGCCAACCTTGCGGCTCGCATCGCCAACACCATGGCACAGGCTTACATCGCGGCCAACTTGGAGCGCAAGATCGATTCCTCGCAGTACGCGCGTCAGTACCTCGAGAACCAGATCGCCAGCACCAAGGCCAAGCTGGAAGAGAGCGAGCGCATCATCAATGACTATGCCAAGCGAAATGAAATCCTGAATCTGGGCGAAAACGAAAGCGCCACCAGCCGAAACTTCATGGATTTCTCTACTGCGCTGGCCAAAGCTGAACAAGAGCGCATCCGGGCAGAAGCCCTGTACAACGAGGTTCGAAGCAACCCCGAGAGTGCTCCTGCTGTTCTGGACAACCTTGCCATCCAGGCTTACAAGGAAGAAAAGGCGCGACAGGAAGCGGAATACGCCAAGAACCTGGCGATCTACAAGCCCGACTTCCCCAAAATGCAGCAGACGCGAGCCCAGATTGACCGCCTTGACCAGCGCATTCGCACGGAGGTGGCCACAGTGCTTCAATCCATTCGCAGCCAATACATCGCCGCCAGGAGCCAGGAAGAGAAGCTGCGGGCAAAGGTCAGCCAGTCGCGCGATGAGGTGCTGGCGGTTCAGGATCGCAGCGTCGACCTCAACCTGTTGCAGCGCGAGCTCGATACCAACCGACAGGTCTACGACAGCTTGCTTCAAAGACTCAAGGAAGTGAGCGTGACCGCCGGCATTACCACCAACAACGTCAGCAT
>JBNKNN010000128.1:0-8936 GCA_050293865.1 Hydrogenophaga sp.
CGCGAAGTGCTGGATGCCCTGGTGGACCTGGCGCCACCGCCCGGCGCGCGCGAAGCGATCCAGCGCGAGGTCAAGCCGGACGAGAAGAAACTCACTGGCGTCGTGTTCAAGATCCAGGCCAACATGGACCCGGCGCACCGCGACCGCATTGCCTTTGTGCGCGTTTCCAGCGGCCACTTCGAGCGCGGCATGAAGCTCAAGGTGGTGCGCTCGGGCAAGGAGATCAAGCCCAACACGGTGGTGAGTTTTCTCTCGCAGCGGCGCGAGCTGCTGGACGAGGCATTTGCCGGTGACATCATCGGCATACCGAACCACGGCGTGCTGCAGCTCGGTGACACCCTCACCGAGGGTGAAACCCTGCAGTTCACCGGCCTGCCCTTCTTCGCGCCGGAAATCATCCGAAGCGTGGAAGTGGCCGACCCGCTGCGCTCCAAACAATTGCGCGCTGGCCTGACCCAACTGGGCGAGGAAGGCGCGATTCAGGTGTTCCGCCCGGTGGCTGGCTCGGTGCTGCTGCTGGGAGCCGTGGGCCAACTGCAGTTCGAAGTGGTGGCCCAGCGCCTTGAGGTGGAATACGGCGTGAAGGCCCGCATCACCAGCAGCCCCTTCCATGTGGCACGCTGGGTCACATGCGACCCGGCCGACGGCGGCGAGCAGGAGCTCAAGCGCTTCATCGACGCCAACGCCCACCGTGTGGCGCTGGACGCGGTGGATGCACCGACGGTGCTGCTCGACCACATGGCGACTCTGCGTGCAGTGGAAGAGAACTGGCCCAAGATCAAGTTCCACGCCATGCGCGAGCACGCCGGGCTGGTGTTCCACAAAGGCGTTTAAACCACATTGAGGGCGTTTCCGGCCTTGAAGCGGAACCGGAAACCCTCTCCAGGAAACACGACTCATGAAGCTCTTCAGCGCCATTTATGACCGCATGATGGTCTGGTCCATGCACCGGCGTGCACCGTCCATTCTTGGCGCTTTGAGCTTTGCCGAGTCGTCCTTTTTCCCGGTGCCACCCGATGTGATGCTGGCGCCGATGTGCCTGTCGCAACCGCAGAAGGCCTGGCGCTTTGCCACCATCACCACGGTGCTGTCGGTGCTGGGAGGCATGGCCGGTTTTGCGATCGGCGCGCTGGCCTTCGATGCGATCCAGCCCTGGTTGTCGACATCCAGCTACTGGCCCGCATTTCAGAGGGCATCGGCCTGGTTCGACACCTGGGGTGTGCTGGCGGTTTTGCTGGCAGGCTTTTCACCCATTCCGTACAAGGTGTTCACCATTGCCGCAGGTTCACTGGGCATGCCTTTCCTGCCCTTTGTGCTGGCGTCCATCGTGGGACGCGGCGGCCGCTTCTATCTGGTGGCAGGTTTGCTCAAATGGGGCGGACCGCGCATGGAGGCTAAGCTGCGCCAGTACGTGGACCGGCTGGGCTGGGCCATCGTCGTTGCCGTGGCGGTGGGTGGCCTGGCCTGGTTTTTTCTGCGAACGCCAGCCGCCGCCTGATCACTTGGCGACTGATCACACGGACTTCAGGCTGAAATCAGCTTCTCCACCACCCTGGGGTAGATGCGGTGCTCTTGAGTGAGCACGCGCGCTGCCAGGGATTCTGGTGTATCGCCCGGCAGAATCGGCACCACGGCCTGGTCCAGGTACTCGCCATGGTCCAGTTCCGAAGTCACCCGGTGCACGGTACAGCCACCAAACTTGCAGCCCGCCTCAATGGCGCGCTGGTGTGTCTTCAATCCCGGGAAGGCGGGCAACAGGCTCGGATGGATGTTCACCAAACGGCCCTCGTAATGGGCGACAAAATCCGGCGTGAGGATGCGCATGAAACCGGCCAGCACCACCAGGGCGGGTGAGAAGCGGTCAATCTCGGCCATCAGCGCCACATCGAACGATTCTCGGCTCTCATGCGACCGGTGGTCCACCACGGCGACAGACAGACCGCGTTCGCGGGCAAAATCAAGACCGGCAGCCTCGGGTTTGTTGCTCAGCACGGCAACCACTTGGGCCCCATGACGCTCGGCCCAGCGGTCCCTCTCAGCCGCTTTGACAATGGCGGCCATGTTGGAGCCACCGCCCGAGATCAGAATGACGATGTTTTTTGAAGAATTTGAAACGGCTGGCATAAGCCCAGAAGTGTAATGAACCACGACTTCCATCAGCGACCTCTCTCCGCCAACGAAGCCAGGGTACTGGGTACCTTGATGGAAAAGGCCAGAACTGTACCCGACAGCTACCCTCTCTCCATCAACAGCCTGCAAAGCGGATGCAATCAGAAGTCAAGCCGGGATCCGGTGATGAACCTGAGCGAGGCGAACATCACCGAGGCTCTGGAAGGCCTGCGCGAGTTGAGCCTGGTGGTGGAGATCAGCGGCTCACGCGTGCCGCGCTTCGAGCACAACTTCCAGCGCGCTGCGGGGGTCCCGGAACAGTCCGCCGTGCTGCTGGGACTGCTCATGCTGCGCGGGCCGCAAACCGCGGGCGAGTTGCGGCTCAATGCGGACCGCTGGTACAAGTTTCTGGACATCGGCTCGGTAGAAGCCTTTCTGGAAGAGCTGCAGGACCGCTCCGATGAAAAAGGCGGCCCGCTGGTCGTGAAGCTGCCGCGCGCCCCCGGTGCCCGCGAGCAGCGCTGGATGCATTTGCTGTGCGGGCCAGTGGACACGACCGCCTTGGCAGCGGGTTCGACTGCCATGCCCGCAGCGGCGCCAGACTCAGCGCTGGCAGAGCGGGTTGAGGC
Source organism: Hydrogenophaga sp. (assembly GCA_050293865.1). Classification (GTDB taxonomy): domain Bacteria; phylum Pseudomonadota; class Gammaproteobacteria; order Burkholderiales; family Burkholderiaceae_C; genus Hydrogenophaga. The sequence goes on from JBNKNN010000128.1 coordinate 2,739, forward strand.
ACTCGAGGCCACAGTGACCGAATTGCAGGCCCAATTGGCCGACCTGCGCGAGCAGTTGGGCGTGTCGCAGCCCGGACAGCCATAAAACGAACGATCGTGCCAAACTAGCCGTTTTCGCGCCCGGTGCCTGCCTGCTCTTTTGTGATCGGCTGCCGGGCATCCGACGATAACGGAGGCAACCTATGGATTTGGCATTCACGCCTGAAGAGCAGGCGTTTCGCGAGGAAGTGCGTACCTGGCTGCGCGAGAACCTCCCCCAGGAAACCGCCAACAAGGTCAAGAGTGCGCTGCGCCTGACCCGCGACGACCTGCAAGGCTGGGCGAAGGTTCTGGGTAAAAAAGGCTGGCTGGCCAGCGGCTGGCCCAAGGAATTCGGCGGCCCGGGCTGGACGGCCGTAGAGAAGCACATTTTCGAAGAGGAATGCGCCGCCGCCGGCGCGCCTCCGATCGTGCCGTTTGGTCCTGTCATGGTCGCTCCAGTGATCATGACCTACGGCAATGCCGAGCAACAGAAGCGTTTTCTGCCCGGCATTGCCAGCGGAGAAGTCTGGTGGAGCCAGGGCTACAGCGAGCCAGGCGCCGGCTCTGACCTGGCCTCGCTCAAAACGCGCGCCGAGCGCGACGGCGATCACTACATCGTCAATGGCCAGAAAACCTGGACCACGCTGGGCCAGTACGGCGACTGGATCTTCTGCCTGGTGCGCACGAGCACCGAGGGCAAGCCACAGACCGGCATCTCCTTCCTGCTGATCGACATGACTTCGCCCGGCGTGACCGTGCGCCCGATCAAGCTGCTGGACGGCGAGTGCGAAGTCAACGAAGTGTTTTTCGACAACGTCAAGGTGCCAGCCGAAAACCTGATCGGCGAAGAGAACCAGGGCTGGACCTACGCCAAGCTGCTGCTCTCGCACGAACGCACCAGCATTGCGGCGGTGAACCGCTCCAAGCGTGCACTGGCCCGCCTGAAGGCCATAGCCAAGGCCGAAGACATGTGGGACGACTTGCGCCTGCGCGACCAGATCGCGCTGCTGGAGGTGGACATCATCGCTCTGGAGATGATGGTGTTGCGCGTTCTCTCTGCCGAAAAATCGGGCAAGAACTCGCTGGACATCGCCGGCCTGCTCAAGATCAAGGGTTCGGAAATTCAGCAACGCTTCACCGAGCTGATGATGCTGGCCGCCGGCCCGTTTTCCGTGCCCTTCATCGAAGAGGCCATGGAAGCTGGCTACCAGGGCGACTACCCAGGCGGCATGGTGCACGATGCGCCGCTGGCCCCGATGTACTTCAACATGCGCAAGACCACCATCTACGGTGGCTCCAGCGAAGTGCAACGCCAGATCATCGCTCAGACACTGCTGGGCTGATGCCCGCGACAGGAGACACACGACATGGATTTCGACTTTTCTGAAGACCAGGAACAACTGCGCGACGCGGTGCGCAAGTGGGTGGAAAAAGGCTACAGCTTCGAGCGCCGTCGCGGCATCGTTGCTGCCGGCGGTTTTGACCGCGGCGCCTACGGCGAGCTGGCCGAACTCGGTCTGGCAGGTCTGTACATCCCCGAAGACGACGGTGGCATGGGCATGGGCCCCATCGACGGCATGGTGGTGATGGAAGAACTGGGCCGCGGCCTGGTGCTGGAGCCTGTGGACCAGGCACTGATCGCCGGTGCCGTGATCGCCGGGTACGGCAATGCAGACGCCAAAGCCGAGTGGCTGCCCAAACTGGGGGGCGGCGAAGCAGTGATCGTGCTGGCCGAGGTGGAGCGCAGCAACCGCTACCGCCTGGACACCTGCAAAACCACCGCCAGCGAAAGTGGCGGCGCTTGGAGCCTATCCGGCGGCAAGAGCATCGTGCCGGTGGCCGATCAGGCCGACGCCTTCATCGTGCCCGCCATGGGCCCCAAAGGCTTGGCGCTGTTCCTAGTGGACGCCAAAGCCGGTGGAGTGAGCACCACCGGATACCTCACGCAGGAAGGCGGCCGCGCCGGTGAGCTGAGGCTTGACAATGCAGCGGCCACGCTGCTGACTGAAGATGGCCTGACCGCACTGGAGCATGCTGTGGACGTGGCCGTGGCCTGCCAATGCGCTGAAGCCGTGGGCATCATGGACATGACGATGGACGCTACAGCCGAGTACCTGAACACTCGCAAGCAGTTCCGTGTGCCACTTTCAAGCTTCCAGGCACTGCGCCACCGCATGGCGGACATGAAGATGCAGCTGGAGCTGGCGCGTTCCATGAGCTACTACGCAGCGCTCAAGCTCAATGCCCCAGTCGCAGAGCGCCGCCAGGCGATTGCCCGCGCCAAGGTGCAACTGGGTCAGTCCATGCGCTATGTGGGACAGCAAGCCATACAGCTGCACGGTGGCATCGGCGTCACGGACGAGTACATTGTCAGCCACTACTTCAAGTCGCTCACCCAGATCGAACTCACCTACGGCGACACCCTGCATCACCTCAAGGAGGTGTCGGAGCGCATGCAGGACACCGCCGGCGTGGTGGTGTGACCGAGCAAGCGATCGCACGAAGGCAGAGGTTCACAAGGCCACCCCACAAGGGTGGCCTTTTTTTCATGGCGAAGCTCGCCTGTTGGGCCAGTCAGGCGTGCAGGCGTGACGTCTTGGGCAGGTGTGACATCAGGAACTCCATCTGGTCGGCCAGGATGCGGCGGTTGCGCAGGATGAAGTCTTCCCAGAGGCTGGGAATGTAGGGCGCGTAGAGCAGCGGCATGTTGGCCTGCTCGGGCGTGCGGTTGGCCTTGCGGTGATTGCAGCTCTTGCAGGCGGTGACCACGTTCATCCAGTGGTCCTTGCCTTTTTGCGCCACCGGCACAATGTGTTCGCGGGTGAGCTCGTGCTCGGAAAAGTGCTGGCCGCAATAGGCACACAGGTTGCGGTCACGCGCGAACAGCTTGATGTTGGAGAGTGTCGGGCGCAGGTCGAAGGGATTGATGCGAGGCACGCCACGGGTACCGATGATGGAGTTGACCGTGATGATCGACTGCTTCCCGGTGACAGCGTTGTGTCCCCCATGAAAGACTGCGATTTCGGCACCCATCTCCCAGCGCACCTCTTCCGCCGCATAATGCAGCACAGCCTCTTCCAGGCTGATCCACGACTGTGGCAACCCTTGAGCAGAGAGCTTCAGAACCTTCAAAACCTGGCTCCTTCCATTGATCAGAAAAGAAATTCCAGTCCGACTGGCCGGGCCGCTGCTGAACCTGCATGACGCCCCGACTCAATCTTGTATGTCAATATAGCAAGGTTTCGTGACACTCATCGTCACATTCCAAGATATCGCATTCCAATGCCAGGCTGCGTGTGCCCTGCGCCCAACGCCAGCCGACGCGCCACCATCGATCTGTCATGAAAGTCATCCGGGGAGTCCCACACGACAAGGCACGCCATGCGCTGGTACCGGACGGGTGTGCGCTGACCATTGGCAACTTCGACGGAGTGCACCGCGGGCACCAGGCCATGCTGGCCCTGCTCCAAAGCGAAGCCAGACACCGTGGTGTGCCCACCTGCGCCATGACCTTCGAGCCCCATCCGCGGGACTACTTCGCAGCCTTGCACCGCAAGCCGGACTTGGCCCCGGCCCGTATTGCCACGCTGAGGGACAAACTCGAGGAGCTGGAGCGCTGCGGCGTGGACATTTGCGTGGTGCTGCCCTTTAACGCCAGGCTGGCATCGCAACCCGCCGAATCTTTCATTGAAGACACCCTGGTCAGCGCGCTGGGTGTGCGATACGTGCTGGTGGGCGACGATTTCCGCTTCGGCGCCAACCGGGCAGGCGACTACGCCATGCTCGACGCGGCTGGTAGCCGCCTGGGTTTTGACGTTGCGCGCATGCAAAGCTATGAGGTGCACGGCATTCGTGTGTCCAGCTCCGCCGTGCGGGACGCGCTGGGCCGCGGCGACATGGATGCAGTGGCTGCCTTGCTGGGCCGCCCCTATGCCATCAGCGGCCATGTGGTGCACGGGCGCAAGCTGGGCCGCCAGTTGGGAGAGACCGCTCCCGGCCTTGGCGACGGATTTCGCACACTCAACCTGCGCTTCTCGCACTGGAAACCGGCAGCCAGCGGCATTTTTGCCGTTCATGTGCATGGGCTTGACCCGTCGGAAGGCGCCGAACCGTTGCCGGGGGTGGCCAACCTGGGCATTCGCCCGTCGCTGGATCCGAGCGACGTCAATGGCGGCCGGGTGCTGTTGGAGACCCATTGCCTGGAGTGGCCCGAGCGAATTCAGCGCCAACTGCCCAACGGCGAGGCCTACGGTAAAATCATCCGGGTGGAACTGCTACACAAACTGCACGACGAGTTGAAATACGACAGTCTGGACGCCTTGACCCAAGGCATCACCCAGGACTGCGACGACGCGCGAGCCTTCTTCCAGCAACTTCACGCCCAAACCCGTCGCCAGACCACGCGCGACCGAATTTGACGCTCGCCTCCGGGGTAGGCCTCTCGCCCTCCCCCTGGTCGCGCGCCCTGTTCAAGACTCGGGGCGACTGCCTAGCCACAACCTCCCATGCCGGCCACCGGCCGGGCACATTGATCGAGTCTTGCCTGCGCAAAAAACCCCAAAGACATGTCTGAACAGAGCAACGCCCAGAACAAGTCCTCCAGCAAGAAGTCCGGCAAGGACAACAGCAAGGACCGAGCCCCAGCCAGCAAGTACAGCGCAACGCTGAACATGCCGGACACCGCCTTCCCCATGCGCGGCAACCTGCCCAAGCGAGAACCGGCCTGGGTGAACGAATGGAACGAAAGCCACCTCTATGACCGCCTGCGCGAAGCCCGCAAAGGCAAACCGCTGTTCGTGCTGCACGACGGTCCTCCATATGCCAACGGCAAGTTGCACATTGGCCACGCCGTGAACAAGGTCCTCAAGGACATGATCGTCAAGAGCCGCCAGTTGGCCGGCTTTGACGCCCAATACATCCCTGGCTGGGACTGCCACGGCCTGCCCATCGAGAACGCCATCGAAAAAGTTCATGGTCGCAAGCTCTCGCGCGATGACATGCAGGCCAAGAGCCGCGCCTATGCCACCGAACAGATCGACCAGCAACGCGAAGACTTCAAGCGTCTGGGCGTGCTGGGCGACTGGGAGCGCCCCTACCGCACGATGGACACGGGCAACGAAGCCCGCGAAATCCGGGCCTTCAAGCGCGTGATGGAGCGTGGTTTTGTCTACCGTGGTCTCAAGCCGGTGTACTGGTGCTTCGATTGCGGCTCCTCGCTGGCCGAATTCGAGATCGAATACGCCGACAAGCAAAGCGATACGCTGGACGTGGCCTTCCAGGCCAGCGACGACGCCAGTGTGGCCCAGGCCTTCGGCCTGGCGGGTCTGCCAGAGGGCAAGCACGCCAACATCGTCATCTGGACAACCACCGCCTGGACCATCCCGGCCAACCAGGCACTCAATGCCCACCCCGAGCTGACTTATGCGCTGGTCGATACGCCCAAGGGCTGTCTGATCCTGGCCGAGAGCCTGGTCGAGAAGTGCCTGGAGCGCTTTGGACTGGAAGGCGCTGTGCTGGCCACGGCGGGCGGTGACAAGCTCGGTGGCCTGGCTTTCCGCCATCCGCTGTATGACGTGGACGCCGGGTACCAGCGCCTGGCGCCGGTGTTCCTGGCCGACTACGTGAGCGACACGGACGGTACCGGTATCGTGCACTCCTCTCCAGCCTATGGCGTGGATGACTTCAACTCCTGCATGGCCAATGGCATGTCGTATGACGACATCCTCAACCCGGTGCAGGGCAACGGCTGCTACGCCGACGACTTCCCGCTGTTTGGCGGCCTTCATATCTGGAAAGCCGTGCCAGTCATTCTGGAGACGCTGAACAATGCCGGGCGCCTGATGGCGACCGAGAAGATCACACACAGCTACCCGCACTGCTGGCGCCACAAGACGCCGGTGATCTACCGCGCTGCGGCGCAGTGGTTTGTGCGCATGGACGAGGGAGAAGGCGTCTTCACCAAGGACAAAGCGCCCAAAACCTTGCGCCAGATGGCACTCGAAGCCATCGACCACACCGGTTTCTATCCAGAGAATGGCAAGGCGCGCCTGCGCGACATGATCGCCAACCGGCCCGACTGGTGCATCTCTCGCCAGCGAAGCTGGGGCGTGCCGGTTCCGTTCTTCCTGCACAAGGATTCGGGCGAGTTGCACCCGCGCACCATGGAAATCATGGACC
>JBNKNN010000129.1:0-7083 GCA_050293865.1 Hydrogenophaga sp.
CAAAGGTGACGCCCCCTGGAGGGGGAGACGCGGAAGGCAGCGCTGGGGTGAACCTACTTCTTTCTTGTGGGGATGCGAAGCACCACCCAGGCCCCCACTGCCGCCAGCATCAGTAGCACCGCCACCGCCACCGGTCGCTCGCGAAAGCCCCAGGCGGAAATGGACACCATGATCAGCATGGAGCCGACGGCGATGGTTTTGGAACGCATTGTCAGACTGCGGTTGGCCTCCCAGTCGCGCAGCATGGGGCCGGTCCATTTGTGGTCGAGCAGCCAGCGATGAAGACGTGGCGATGCTTTGGCCCAGCAGAACGCGGTGAGCAAAATAAAGGGCGTTGTGGGCAGTCCGGGCAAGACCACGCCAATGATCCCGAGCAAGAGGGAAATGCCGCCTGCAACGGCCAGCAGTACCCGGACCAGCTTGCGCGCTGGTGGCTTGGCCGGGCACTCGCCCGGCACATAGCCCGAGACGGTGTTGACGGAGCTACCGTCAGATTCGCTCATGCGATGATCCCTTTGAAAAATCCCAGCGGATGTTTGGTCGTAGCGATGGAGATCATCCATCCATAGCAGGCAAGGGCCAGCAACAGGAAAACGGCTTTGTTCAAGCGTCCCTTGGCTCGCTTGAGCGCCATGGTGCCCAGCAGGATGTACGCCACCAACAAGCCCAGTTTGACGCCCAACCAGGTGTCGTGCAGTGGGTGAAACCCCAGCATGAGCCAGAGCGTGGCGCCGGCGGCCAGGAGTGCCACGTCGATGTAGACACTGGACATCCGCACTTTGCGCGTCATGGCCCAGGCCATGCCGAGCTGAACACCGATGCCGCGTGCTGCGAACAAGACGCCGCTCAGGCCGACCAGCAAAACGTGGGCGTCATGGATCAGCGGATAGGCACGGGTGATGAACAAGAGGGGCTTTCATGGGGGAATGCGAGCCACCATCATAGGCCTTGCCTGAGCCGACAGTCCCAAACAACTGTGCGTGTTTTCACGTCCAGTTCAGGGCGTCGAGTCGGCCGGGGCGATCTGGAGCATGGACCTAACCGAATAAGACAAAAGCCCGGGTCGCCGGGGCGCGACTGGCCCGGGCCTGTCTAGACTGCCTGCTCCAGTGTCGGGTAGTCGGTATAACCTTCCGCTCCGCCGCCATAGAACGTGGCTCGGTGCGCCTTGTTGAAAGGGCCACCAGATCGCAGTCGGGCCACCAGATCAGGGTTGGAGATGAAGGATCGGCCAAAGGCCACTAGGTCGGCGCCCTCGCTCAGCGCTTCGTTGGCCAGTGGCAAGTCGTATCCGTTGTTGACCATCCAGGCGCCTTTGCCGCCCGCCATTCGATACGCAGTCTTGAGGGCGCCATAGTCGAAGGGGCGATCGGGCAGCTCGCGCGGTCCGCCTGTGGAACCTTCGATGATGTGCAAGTAGGCCAGGTGCAGCGATGCCAATTGTTTGACCACGTACTCAAACAGAGGCTGCGGGTCGGCGTCGTCGATGCCGTTGGCGGGGGTGACCGGAGAGAGTCGAATCCCAACCCGATCAGCGCCGATGGCTTCTGCGATGACTCGGACCACTTCCATCAGCAGGCGTGCGCGATTTTCGATCGACCCGCCGTAGTCGTCTTTGCGCTGATTGGCACCGGTTTTCAGAAACTGATCGATCAAGTAGCCATTGGCTGCATGTATTTCCACTCCGTCGAAGCCCGCAGCGATCGCGTTGAGGGCTGCGTGGCGGTAGTCCTGGACGATGCCAGGGATCTCTTCTGCGAGCAGGGCGCGGGGCTCCGAAGTGGGGTGGAACTCGGGTTTGCCGTCTTTGAGCAATACGGTTTGTGCGTCGGCGCGTATGGCGGATGGTGCCACAGGCTTTTGGTGGTCGGGTTGCAACTCAACGTGCGAGATGCGACCCACGTGCCATAACTGGGTCACGATTTTGCCGCCTGCGTCGTGCACCGCCTTTGTCACCTTTTTCCAGCCGTCAAGCTGTTCGGTCCCGTATAGGCCAGGCACGTCGGCGTAGCCTTGCGCCGTGGGGCTGATGGCGGTGGCCTCGGTGATGATCAGACCGGCGCTGGCGCGCTGCTCGTAGTAAGTGGCCATCAGATCGGTGGGTATGGCGTCGGGCGCTCGGTTGCGCGTCAACGGTGCCATGACGACGCGATTGTGCAGGCGCCAGGCGCCCACTTCGATGGGATCGAACAAAGTGGTGGTGGACATGAAATGGTTTCCCTCTCGCTCGTGGGGTGTGATGGGTTGGTCGGCGTTGAGCCACTGAAGACCACAGACTAATCCGAATTCGAAAGTCCTTCCATCACGCGGATGACTGCCTTGTGTGCGAAGGGGCAATTGGCAGGTGACATACAAGCGCCACGCTTTTGGCCACAATTTGGGCATGAATACCGGATACAAGTCCTTGAACGAGATCAAGTTGTCCATGCTGGACCTGGTGGCGGTGCGCGAAGGGGGCTTGGTGGCCGATGCCCTTGGCATTGCGCTGAAGACGGCGCAGCACGCCGAGTCGCTCGGCTTTGAGCGCTACTGGCTGGCTGAGCACCACAACATGATCGGCATTGCCAGCTCCGCCACGGCCGTGTTGGTGGGGCACATTGCGGGCGGCACGCAACGAATTCGAGTGGGATCGGGCGGCGTGATGCTGCCCAACCATGCACCTCTGGTGGTGGCCGAAGCCTTTGGCACGCTGGCGGAACTGTACCCGGGCCGCATCGACCTGGGCCTCGGCCGCGCCCCAGGGACTGACCAGATGACCATGCGCGCATTGCGGCGCGACCGCGTGGAGCGCGAAGATGACTTCCCGCGAGACGTGGCCGAGCTACAGCATCTGCTGGCACCCGCCCAGCCCGGACAGCCACTCGTTGCCACGCCGGGCGCCGGCACACGAGTGCCCATCTGGCTGCTGGGGTCCAGTCTGTTCTCCGCGCAACTGGCGGCTCACATGGGTCTGCCCTATGCGTTCGCCTCGCACTTTGCACCGCGGTACTTGTTGCAGGCGCTGGAGGTCTACCGCGCCAACTTCAAACCATCGGCGACCTTGGACAAGCCTTATGCGGCCATTGGCGTGCCTTTGATCGCCGCGCCGACGGATGAGGAGGCTGAGTACCTGGCCAGCAGCACCTACCAGCGCGTACTAGGCATCTTGACCGGGCGTCGAGGCTTGCTGCCCAAGCCGGTGAAAGGCTTTCTTGAACAGCTCGATGAGCGCGCGCGCGCTGCCATTGCCGATTTTCTGGCTTGTGCGGTGGTGGGGAGTCCCGAGACAGTGAAATCGGGGTTGCAGCAGTTGGCCAATGCGACCGAGGCGGATGAGTTCGTGTTGGTGAGTGACGTGTTTGATCTGGATTTGCGGTTGAGGTCGTTGTCGATCGCGGCGGAGGTGGTGAAGGGGTAAATGGGTGAGGGCTTGACCCTGGCCGGCTCTTGGCTTTCTTTCTTTTCTTCATTCGCCCGCCGGAGGCGAATCAAAGAAAAGAGGAAAGGGGAGGCCTCCCGGAGGCGCCAGCTTCCGCAACCGCCCCCTTCCCGCTAAGCTACATCCTGTGTCCCAAAAAGCTTCTCTCTCTACCAAGCTCATCCGCATTGGCGCTGGCCTGTTTTTGACGGCGCTGGCTTCCATTGGCCTGACCTTGTGGGTGACATACCAGTTGGAAGGTGGGGCTGCGGCTGTGAATGAGGCGGGTCGCATGCGCATGCAGACTTGGCGCCTGGCGAGTGCGGTTCAGGCCCAGTTGCCTGAAGAAGAGGTGGCTGATCTGGTCGCCCAGTTCGATCGGAGCCTCAGTCTGTTGCGCTCGGGGGATGCGGCTCGTCCGTTGTTCGTTCCCTGGGATGCTGATGTGCGACGCGAATTTCTCCTTGTGGAGCAAGGTTGGGTCGCGCAACGAGAGCATTTGCTGCGTTGGGCCCCCAGTGCCGGAGACGATTTGTTGGGGCCGACAACCGATTTCGTCGCAGCCATTGACAAACTGGTTCTGGAAATCGAGCGGCAGCTCTCTGGCTTCACGGCGATCCTGAACCTGTTCCAGTTCATGATGATGGCGCTTGCCATTGGCGGTGCAGTAGTCATGCTCTATACCGGCTATCTGTATGTGATCAATCCGTTGGCCCATTTGCATCGGGGCTTGAAGCAACTCGAGGAAGGCGATTTCGAGACTCGGGTGGATGTGGATACGCAGGATGAGTTCGGCCAGGTCGCTGATGGCTTCAATCGAATAGCGGTGACCTTGCAAGGCTTGTATCAGGGGCTGGAGGCCAAGGTCACGGATAAGACGCAGCACATTGAGGCGCAGCGTGCCCGACTGGAGGCGCTATACGAGGTGAGCGCCTTTCTGGCCACTGCCAATTCGATCGAGGAACTCTCCAAAGGCTTTGCCCAGAGGGTGCGAGCCGTCATGGATGCAGACGCTGTGGCGGTGCGATGGTCGGACGAGGCCAATCAGCGCTACATGATGTTAGCGTCGGACTGCTTTCCCAGCGAACTGCGTGACGAAGAAAAGAGTTTGATGGCGGGTGCGTGCGCCTGTGGCTCGCTGCAACCGGATTCCACGACACGTGTGATTCCCATCCATAAGGCCGAGGAGGCGCCGTTGCGCCGATGCGCCCGTATAGGTTTTGAGCAGTTGGTGAGTGTTCCAGTGCGTTTGCAGCAACGCCTCATCGGTGAAATCGACCTCTTCTACCGGGGGAGCGTTAGTCTGACCCCAGAAGAGGTGGAGTTGCTGGATGCGCTGGCCAGCCACCTGGCGAGCGCACTTGAAGGCCTGCGGGCCGCTGCGCTGGAGCGTGAGGCGGCAGTCGGCGAAGAGCGCTCTTTGTTGGCACGTGAACTGCATGATTCGATAGCGCAGTCACTGGCGTTTCTGAAGATTCAGGCGCAGTTGCTGCGCACGTCCATTGACAAGGGACAGAGCGAGAAGGTCAAGCAGTCGCTCGACGAGCTGGACGAAGGTCTCAAAGGAAGTATCAGCGACGTTCGTGAATTGCTGGTGCATTTTCGGACGCGGACCAACACGGACGACATAGAGCAGGCGTTGCAGGAAACGCTTCAAAAGGTACAGCACCAAACCGGTTTGGCGACGCGGTTGCACCTTGAGGGTGAGGGGCTGCCCTTGCCTGCAGATGTACAGGTCCAAGTGCTGCACGTGGTGCAAGAAGCGCTATCGAACGTGCGCAAGCATGCAGAAGCGTCTCATGTGAGCCTCGATGTCGTCAAGGGCGAGCGCTGGACCTTCACCGTGCGCGACAACGGCAGCGGCTTTGACACAGGGCAGTCATTGGCACAAACCCATGTTGGGACCAAGATCATGCGTGAGCGCGCAGAGCGTATTGGTGCGAAGGTTTCTGTGGTGTCGGCTCCCGGACAGGGAACCTCGGTGACACTGGAGTTGCCGCCCTATCCGGTTGCGGGGAACAATGTGGGTACCATGGGGGGTGATCTTCTTCATGATTCTGCTTTCCTCCCATGAACCCGCGAACGCCTGCTGACACTGATATCTGTATCCGGCTGATGCTGGTTGATGACCACAACCTGTTTCGCCGTGGGTTGCGCGCATTGCTTGCACAGGACGATCGGTTGGAAGTCGCATGCGAAGCCGGCGATGTGGGCGAAGCCTTGCGCTGCCTTGAGAAGGACCAGCCGGACGTCATCTTGCTCGACAACCATTTGCCTGGCGTGAGAGGGGTGGATGGCATTGCCTCCGTCAAGGAGCTGGCGCCTGAGGCCAAGGTGCTGATGCTGACGGTCAGCGAGGACGAGAAAGACCTGGCGGCTGCTCTGCAGGCTGGCGCCGATGGGTATTTGCTCAAGACGATGGAGTCCGATCAGCTGGTTGACACTATTTTCAAGGTGTTGAACGGCGAGTCGGTCATCAGCCCGGAGATGATGACCAAGCTGGTGTCGGTTTTCCGTTCTCGCCCCGCAATGCCTGAGCGAAGGCTGGAGCTGGGTGGTCATGGCCCCAGGGATGCCACGGAACCGCTGAAGGCTGAGTCGGAAGAGGACCAGGCATTGGCGAGCCTCTCGCCGCGGGAGCGCGAAATCCTGGTGCTGATCGCCAGGGGAGACAGCAACAAGCTCATTGCTCGCGAACTGGACATTGCCGAGACCACGGTGAAGATTCATGTGCAGCACATTCTGCGCAAGCTCGACCTCAGTTCGCGTGTGCAGGCGGCCGTGTACGCTACCAATCACAGGCTGATCTGAATCCGTACAACTGGTTTTTAGGCCCGTGGTCTCTGCCTTGTTTGGCTTGATCCAGATCAACTGATGAGGATATTCCGGGTGGACTAGTCCTTTCGAACGATGGCGCAGTGGGTGGCCATCGTTCTTCTGACAAAGCCCGAGCACACCATCGACGGATGGTTGCACCCGCCCGATCGCGGGACAGTACATGCCATGACTTTCTGGAGAGAGAAATGGCCTCTGAACTGAGAAACCAACGCAAGGCCTGGTCGGTCCTGATCGTGAGCACATGGGCATTCACCGTGTGCTTCATGGTCTGGATGATGTTCGCGGTGATTGGCATTCCGCTGAAAAAGGAACTGGGTCTCAATGCCACCGAGTTCGGTCTGCTGACCGCCATGCCCGTGCTGTCGGGCGCGCTGGTGCGGGTGCCGCTGGGCATCTGGACCGACAAGTTTGGCGGGCGCATCGTCATGGCGGTGCTGCTGGCGATCACCGTACCTGCCATCTGGCTGATGGCCTATGCCACAGAGTTCTGGCACTTCCTGGCCATCGGTCTGGTGCTGGGTCTGGCGGGTGGTTCATTCTCAGTGGGTACGCCTTATGTGGCCCGCTGGTTCCCGAAAAACCGCCAGGGCATGGCGATGGGCATCTTCGGTGCTGGCAACTCGGGTGCGGCCTTCAACAAGTTTGTGGCCCCCGCCATTCTGGTGGCCTTCGGCTGGACTATGGTGCCCAAGGTCTACGCGGCCATCATGCTGGGCACGCTGATCATCTTCTGGTTTGGCAGCGCAAGCGACCCGACTCACCTGGTGCCATCGAACACCAAGTTCATGGACCAGCTCAAGGCGCTGAAAGACCCGCGCGTGTTGAAGTACTGTCAGTACTACAGCATC
>JBNKNN010000130.1:0-5648 GCA_050293865.1 Hydrogenophaga sp.
CCTGAGCCTGTTTGCCGTTTTGCTGCTCATGGGTCTCGGCCTGGCCATCATCTTTGGCCAGATGGGTGTCATCAACATGGCGCACGGCGAGTTCATGACGATCGGCGCCTACACCATCTACATGGGCTCCATCTTTGCGGAGCAACTGGGCGGCACCGCAACGTCCTACTACTTTCCGATCGCCATCGTTGCGGCCTTCATCTTTGCGTTCATCGCCGGCTGGTTGCTGGAGTGGGGATTGATCCGCCATCTCTACAAGCGGCCGCTGGATACGCTGCTGGCCACCTGGGGTGTCAGCCTGGGCTTGCAGCAGGTCTTCCGCACCTTCATCGGCCCCAAGGAAGTGAGCCCCACCTTGCCCGACTGGCTGATGGGTTCTTGGGCACCTTCCGAAGGTCTGGACATTCCCATCAACGGCATGTTCGTGCTGGCCTTGACGGCAGTGGTCGCCGTCGTGGTCCTTATCGCCCTGAACAAAAGCCGTTGGGGCCTGCGCGTTCGTGCCACGGTCAGCAACCGCGTGATGGCCAATGCCATCGGTATTGATACCAAGAAGACCGACCGGCTTACGTTCGCCATCGGATGCGGTATTGCCGGTGTTGCAGGTGCAGCCTTCACCACCATCGGCTCCACTGGCCCGACGTCCGGTTCGCTCTACATCGTCGATTCCTTCCTGGTGGTGACTTTCGGCGGCGCGGCCAGCCTGCTGGGCACGGTGGTCTCCGCGTTTGGCATTGCTCAGACCCAGTCCATCACCGAGTTCTTCCTGGCCGGCTCCATGGCCAAGGTGCTCACGCTCTCGCTCATCGTGCTGATTCTGATGATGCGGCCTCAAGGCCTGTTCGCCAGCAAGGTGCGTCGCTGAAACCCGGCGGAGCACTCAGGCACAGAACCACGCTCATTCGAATTCATTGATCTCACCGGAGCCCTTTCATGAACGCACTCAAGCAATGGATCACCCGCTACCAGCTCGGCAGCCTGTTCCTGCTGACCCTGCTGCTGGCAGTCGTGCTGCCCATGTCCATGGACATCTTCAGACTCAATCTCGTGGGCAAATACCTGACCTATGCCTTCGTGGCCATCGGATTGGTGATGCTGTGGGGCTACGGCGGCGTGCTCAGCCTGGGGCAGGGCGTGTTCTTTGGCCTGGGCGGCTACGCCATGGCCATGTTCCTCAAGCTTGAGGCCTCTGATCCGGAAAGCACCAAGATCCAGTCCACGCCCGGCATTCCCGACTTCATGGACTGGAACCAGATCACGGAGTTGCCCACCTTCTGGCTGCCATTCAAGAGCTTGCCGTTTTCTCTGATTGCGGTGGTGGCCGTGCCCATGCTGCTGGCCTGGATTGTGAGCTTTGCGATGTTCAAGCGCCGGGTGGGCGGCGTGTACTTCGCGATCATCACCCAGGCGGTGGCGCTGATCCTGACCGTGCTCATCATCGGTCAGCAAGGCTACACCGGTGGCGTCAATGGCATCACCGATCTGAAAACACTGCTCGGCTGGGACACCCGGACCGACAGCGCCAAGTACATCCTGTACTACGTGTGTGTGGCCCTGCTGATCGGCTCCATCGTTCTGTGCCGCTGGATCCAGACCTCCAAGCTGGGCACCCTGCTGCTGGCCATGCGCGACAAGGAAGACCGCGTCCGCTTCTCGGGCTACGACGTTGCCAACTTCCGCATCTTTGCCTTCTGTCTGGCCGCTGCGTTGTCGGGCATTGGCGGCGCGATGTTCACCTTGCAGGTGGGCTTCATGTCGCCATCCTTCGTCGGCATCGTGCCCTCCATCGAGATGGTGATCTTCGCCGCCGTCGGCGGTCGCATGAGCCTGGTGGGCGCCGTTTACGGCACCCTGCTGGTCAATGCCGGCAAGACGCTGTTCTCCGAGACCTTCCCCGATGCCTGGCTGTTCCTGATGGCTGCGCTGTTCATCGGGGTGACCATGGCCTTCCCGATGGGCCTGGCCGGCCTGTGGGAGAGCAAGGTGGTGCCTTGGTGGCGCGGCCGCCAGGTGGCGCTCAAGGAAGCGGCCGAGCGTGACCGCCGGCGCAAGGCGCAAGAGGCACTGCCACCCGATGTGCCGCTGGAGCCGGCCAGTGAATCGGGCGAGCTGCCCAAGGGCCTGCATGGTCAGGGTGCCTGACCCCCCGCTACTGACGCCGCTCTTCACATTGCACCGCCAAAGGACGCATCACCATGAGCAATACCGACTTTGCCCTCTCGGTCGAAGACCTGACCGTCAGCTTTGACGGCTTCAAGGCCATCGATGACCTCACGCTGTACGTCGACAAGAATGAACTGCGCGTGATCATCGGCCCCAATGGTGCCGGCAAGACCACGCTGCTGGACCTGATCTGCGGCAAGACGCGAGCCAGCAAGGGCAGTATCAAGTTCCAGAACGAGGAAATCATCGGGTTGGCGGAGCACAAGCGCGTGCGCAAAGGCATTGGCCGCAAGTTCCAGACGCCGTCCATTTACGAGAACCTCTCGGTGTTCCAGAACCTGGAAGTGTCGTATCCATCTGGACGCTCGGTGTTTGGTGCGCTCGCATTCAAATGCACTGAAGAAGTCAAGGTCAAGGTGCAATCCGTAGCGGAGGAGATTGGCCTGGCCGACAAGCTGGAGACCGAGGCAGGTTTGCTCTCGCATGGCCAGAAGCAGTGGCTGGAGATCGGCATGTTGCTCATGCAGGAACCCGAGCTGCTGATGCTCGACGAGCCGATTGCCGGCATGAGTGCCAAGGAGCGTGACCTCACTGCGGAATTGTTGCACCGCATCTGCAACAACCGCGCCGTGATCGTGATCGAGCACGACATGGACTTCGTCAAGAAGATTGCCCACAAGGTCACGGTGATGCACCAGGGAAAGATTCTGGCCGAAGGGCCCATGGATCAGGTGCAGGCGGACCCCAAAGTCATCGACGTCTATCTGGGGCATTGATGAACGTGCGACGCCCCCTGCGCCGCTTCGCGGCTTCCCCCTCTCTCGCCTGCGGCGGGAGGGGGACGGCACCTTCTGACCGGCAAAGCCGGATCTTCGGTGCCCTGGAGGTAAATGCATTTGGTCGGTAGCGCTGAATCATTGGTTTTTAAAGGAAGTCACCATGCTGCAAGTCAAGGATCTGTTTGTCGCCTATGGCCAGAGCGAGGCGTTGCACGGCATCTCGTTCGAAGGCAACAAGAACGAAACCGTGGCCATCATGGGCCGCAACGGCATGGGCAAAACCACGCTGTTCAAGAGCCTGATGGGCATCTTGCCGACCAAGAGTGGTGAAGTCACCGTGGCCGGGCAGGATGTTTCTCATGACGAGAGCTTTCGCCGCGTGGCCAAGGGCATTGCCTATGTACCGCAGGGGCGGATGATCTTTCCGACGCTCACCGTGGAAGAGAACATCCAGACCGGGCTGGAGAACGCAAAGGTGCGCAGCATCCCGGAAGAAATCTACGCGCTCTTTCCTGTTCTGTGGGATATGCGCCGACGCAAGGGCGGCAACCTCTCGGGAGGCCAGCAACAGCAACTGGCCATTGCGCGCGCGCTGGTGACCGACCCCAAGGTTTTGCTGCTCGATGAGCCCACCGAGGGCATCCAGCCTTCGATCATCAAGGACATCGCCAAGGCGCTCAACGAGATTCGCAAGATGCGCGAACTGACCATCGTGGTCTCCGAGCAGGTGCTGTCGTTCGCCATGGATGTGGCCGACCGCCTGTTCGTGATTGAAGGCGGCCGCCTGGTGCACGAGACCGCCCGCGAGAACACCGACGAAGCGCGCATCAAGAGCTATCTGTCGGTGTGAAGCCCCCTGCGCCACTGGCTACTGGATATTCATCACCCATTTCACCCGTGTCCACTCAAGGAGAACGTCATGCCTGAAACCCTGATCAAGGTCGATCTGAACCAACCTGCCCCTTCCAACGAAATGGTGCACAACCGTTGGCACCCTGATATCCCGATGGCCTGCTGGGTCAACCCGGGCGATGACTTCGTGCTCGAGACCTACGACTGGACGGGCGGCTTCATCAAGAACAACGACAGCGCTGATGATGTGCGTGACATCGACTTGACGACGGTGCACTACCTCTCCGGTCCGGTTGGCGTCAAAGGTGCCGAGCCTGGCGACCTGCTGGTGGTCGACTTGCTGGACATTGGCGCCAAGGACGACAGCCTCTGGGGCTTCAACGGATTCTTCAGCAAGCAAAATGGTGGCGGCTTTCTGACCGAGCACTTCCCGCTGGCGCAGAAGTCCATCTGGGACTTCCACGGCATGTTCACCACATCGCGCCACGTGCCCGGTGTGAAATACGCCGGCCTCATCCACCCCGGTCTGATCGGCTGCCTGCCCGACCCCAAGATGCTGGAGATGTGGAACACGCGCGAGCAGGCGCTGATCGATTCCGACCCAGCCACCAGTGGCTTGGCCAACCCGCCATTCGCTGGCACCGCACATATGGGCAAACTCACAGGTGATGCGAAAGACAAAGCCGCCGCTACCGGCGCCCGCACCGTGCCACCACGAGAGCACGGCGGCAACTGCGACATCAAGGACCTCTCACGAGGCTCCAAGATCTTCTTCCCCGTCTATGTGGATGGTGCAGGCCTGTCGGTGGGTGACCTGCACTTCAGCCAGGGCGACGGCGAGATCACCTTCTGCGGCGCCATCGAGATGGCCGGCTGGGTGCACATGAAGGTGCAGCTCATCAAGGGCGGGATGGCCAAGTACGGCATCAAGAACCCGATTTTCAAACCCAGCCCGATCAAGCCCACTTACGACGACTACGTCATCTTCGAAGGCATCAGCGTCGACGAATCTGGCAAGCAGTACTACCTGGATGTGAATGTGGCTTACCGCCAGGCCTGCCTCAACGCGATCGAATACTTGAAGAAGTTTGGCTACTCGGGTGCACAGGCTTACTCCATCCTCGGCACGGCGCCGGTGCAGGGGCACATCAGTGGTGTGGTGGACGTGCCAAACGCCTGCGCCACCCTGTGGCTGCCGACCGCGATCTTCGACTTCGACATCAACCCGAATGCGTCCGGGCCGATCAAGCACCTGGACGGCAGCATCGACATGCCGATTTCGCCGGACCTTTGAAACACCCCCGCGCCGCTTCGCGTCCCCCCAAGGGAGCACACCGACGGCCCGGCGAGGCCGGTTCCGTGGTGTGTGCTGATGAAGACATCTCGCTCACGCCAAGGGGCGGCTTTCGAGCCAGAGCAGGCCCTTTTTTTCCAGGAGTTCTCTCATGCCGACCTATGACTACGACTGCCCATCCTGCGGCAGTTTCGAAGCCATCCGCTCTCTGGCCGACCGCAATGAGCCCTGCAACTGTCCGGCATGTGGCACAGCAGCGACCCGCGTGTTCGTGAGCGCACCCCGCTTGGCCCTCATGAGCGGGTCCATGCGCAATGCCATTGCCACCAACGAGCGCGCCAGCCACGAGCCGAAGACTTCCCGGGACTACCAGCGCTTGCGCCACCCGGCTGGTTGCGGATGCTGCAGTGGCGCAGGGCGCAGCGGCAGCAAGAGTGCCACTGTGACGGCGGCGAATGGGGCGAAGTCGTTTCCTTCGAAGCGGCCCTGGATGATTTCGCATTGACGCCCCCTGCGCCGCTGCGCGGCTTCCCCCACTGGGGGACGGCGCGTGGGGGGGA
>JBNKNN010000131.1:0-3900 GCA_050293865.1 Hydrogenophaga sp.
CGTCGGCCTGCTCTTATGGTTCGTCCCGATGGCTGGCCTCACCTTAGGCCTTGGCTGGACCCACACTTTGACGCAAATGGCATGGTTTTTCACCAAAGCTGCCCTGCTCACCTTTGGCGGAGCTTATGCCGTGCTGCCCTACGTGGTTCAGGGTGCAGTGGCGCACTATGACTGGCTCACTCCCACGCAGATGATGGACGGTCTTGCGCTGGGCGAGACCACTCCAGGACCCTTGATCATGGTGGTGGCGTTTGTGGGGTTCGTCGGCGGCTACGGCCAGGCGTTTTGGGGACCGGATCAGGCCTTGGTGGCAGGTGCCGTGGCCGCTGCGCTGGTGACCTGGTTTTCCTTCCTGCCGTCGTTCCTGTTTATCCTGATCGGCGGACCACTGGTGGAGTCGACCCACGGGAAGATGCGGTTCACCGCGCCACTCTCGGGCATCACGGCAGCGGTGGTGGGCGTGATCCTCAATCTGGCTGTGTTCTTCGCGGCTCACACCTGGTGGCCCCAAGAGCTGTCGGGAACGTTAGACGTCAAAGCCTGCGTGCTATCGATGGTGGCGGCGGCAGCCCTCATTGTGTTCAAACGCAGCGTGATTCAGGTCATTCTGGGCTGCGCAGTCGCCGGACTGCTCTTGCACTTCATGTCAAACAGCGCATGATTCCGGGGGACGCTTCCCAGTGGCCGGGCCGTGGCGCCGATTTGCTCGTCGCGGCTATTGCCGCGGCCAGTATTGCCATCGAGACAACACTAAGACGGCGCGAGCTATCACACCGTCAATGAGCGGCTGGAGCAGCCTGCGCATGCTCCAGCCGCATCAGGCGCCAGGCGCACAGGCTCGCTGCGACAGCACAGGCCGCAGAGACCCAGAAGACAACGCCAAGCCCCCAGCGCGAAGAGAGCAGCCCGCCTGCCACACCGCCCAGAATCCCCGACGACCCATAGGCCACCACCGTGTACAGCGCCTGACCTCTTCCCCGCAGGCGCCCAGGGAAATGGTGGGAAATGAGCGCAATGCACACTGTGTGATGGGTCGCGAAGGTCACCGCATGCAGCGCCTGGGCCAGAAGCAGGAGTGGCCACACCAGCGGAGCGCCGGCCGTGATGACCATGCGCACGACCATGAGCACTGCCGCCAGAAGCAACCACCCCGTCAGCGGCAAACGCGGCAACCAACTGCCCTGCGTGAAGAACCAGCCTATCTCCACCACCACCGAGACTGCCCACAAGACGCCGATAGTGGCCTTGCTGTAGCCCAGCGAATCCAGATAGAGCGAGAAGAAAACGTAAATGAAGATGTGGGCAAGCACATGAAAGAAAGCTGAGGCCAACAGCCAGCGCACCGCTGACTGCCGAAGGACTGGCCAGATAGGCGGGCGAGCCAGAGCGTCCTCCAAGACAGGTTCTCGGTGATTGGGCAAAGCCCAGGT
Organism: Hydrogenophaga sp.; assembly: GCA_050293865.1. Classification (GTDB taxonomy): domain Bacteria; phylum Pseudomonadota; class Gammaproteobacteria; order Burkholderiales; family Burkholderiaceae_C; genus Hydrogenophaga. The sequence continues at coordinate 1,431 of JBNKNN010000131.1, forward strand.
GCTCAGGGCCACGGCTGCCAGCGTTGCCAGCGTCCACCCGGGGAAATCGCTCATGCCCCGTTGCTCGAACCACCAGCCCGCCACCGTCACCGTCAGCAAAAAGCCCAGAGACCCCCACAGCCGCACCCGGCCGTAGCGACGAGCATCGAAGACGCCGCCCTCACTCACAAGATGAGCCAGTGCCGCCTCGCTCATGGGCATCATGCCGCTCGTATGGGTGAACATGAGCAGCAACAGGAAGAACAGGGGCACGACGCCCAGCTCCACCCAGAGACCAAGTGACAACACCAATGCAGCTGTCGCCCCATAGCGAAGCAGCTTGACGCGCTCTCCGGAGTGGTCGCTCAGCCAGCCCCATGCGTAGGGCGCAAAAAGACGCGTCGCCGACTGCACCGATCCGAGCACGCTGATGGCGAGCAAGCCAAAGCCCAAGTCTTTCAGCCAGAGCGAAAGGTAGGGGTTGAAGAATCCGATGTGCGCGAAGTAGCTCGCAGACAGCGCAGCAAAGCTGAATAGATGGTGCCTGGGCGCGCCCTCGCCCGCCTTGGCTCCCAATGGCATCAGCTCCGGCCGACGGAGGCGATATCGGGCGTTACGGTCTGCACATCACCGCATTGTGCGCGGTGCAAGAGCGCATGATCCATGACCACCAAGGCCAGCAAGGCTTCGGCAATTGGCGTGGCACGGATACCAACACAAGGGTCGTGGCGTCCCTTGGTGATCAGCTCGGTCGGCTCGCCATTGACATCAACGGACGGGCGCGGCACCAGAATAGAACTGGTGGGCTTGATCGCCAGACTCACCTCCAGGTCTTGCCCGGAGCTGATACCTCCGAGCACCCCGCCAGCATTGTTGGTGGCAAACCCTCGCGGCGTCAGCGCATCCCCGTGCTCGCTGCCCAACTGTGTCACGCTGCCAAAGCCTGCGCCGATCTCCACGCCTTTGACAGCATTGAGCCCCATCATGGCGTAGGCAATGTCAGCATCAAGCTTGTCGTATATCGGCTGGCCCAGGCCCACCGGCATGCCCCTCGCCGTCACACGCAGCCTGGCACCACAGGAGTCACCGCTCTTGCGCAGCTTGTCCATGTATGCCTCCAATGCCGACACGTCGGAAACAGGCGCGAAGAACGGGTTGTTGGGCACATGCTCCCAACTCTCAAAGCCAATGGCTTCCGTGCCGATCTGCGTCATGCAGCCACGGAACTCGGTCCCGAATTTCTGCTTCAGCCATTTCTTGGCCACGGCGCCAGCCGCCACCGTGGGCGCGGTCAGACGGGCAGAACTGCGCCCACCTCCGCGCGGGTCGCGGATGCCGAACTTCTGCCACATGGTGTAGTCCGCGTGGCCTGGGCGGAAGGTCTGCAGAATGTCCCCGTAGTCCTTGCTGCGTTGGTTGGTGTTACGAATCACCAGCGCGATCGGTGTTCCCGTGGTCTTTCCCTCGTACACCCCGGAGAGAATCTCCACCGCGTCGGGTTCGTTCCGTTGGGTCACGAACTTGCTGGTGCCAGGGCGGCGACGATCAAGATCGGTCTGAATGTCCTCTTCAGACAGCGACATGCCCGGCGGACAGCCGTCAATCACGCAGCCAATGGCCGGACCGTGGGACTCACCGAAGTTGGTGACGCGAAAAAGGGTGCCGAATGTGTTGCCGCTCATGGGCACCGATTATCCCAGACCGGCAGGCCACTGAGGTCTTTCGACCGACGAAAGCGGCAAAGAAAGAAACGTCAGGCTTTGTCTGCCTCGCCCGCTTCCTCTTCTGGCCAGTCCCGGATATACGCCTTGAGCATCTTGTTCTCAAAGTTCTGGCTATCCACCACGGCCTTGGCCACATCGTAGAAGCTGATCACCCCCATCAGCATTTTCTTGTCCATCACGGGCATGTAGCGGGTGTGTTTCTCCAGCATCATGGGGCGCACCTGGTCCAGCTCGGTCTCAGGCGTGCAGCTCATGGGATGGTCGTCCATCACCGAGCGAACCCGCACTTCACCGGTGCTGCCGCCGTTCTTGGCGATGGTGTGCATAACCTCGCGGAACGTCAGCATGCCCACCAGGTCACCATGGTCCATCACGGCCAGGGAGCCGATGTCGAACTCGGCCATGGTCTCGATGGCCCGCATCAGGGGCTCCTCGGGCGAGATGGTGTAGAGCGTTCCGCCCTTGACGCGCAGGATGTCACTCACTTTCATGGCTGTTCTCCTCAAATGCCGAGCAGCACTGTCACCTATGACCGTGCTCTTGCATGCAAATATAGCCCACAATGGGCTTCGCGACATGCTTTCCATGTCCTACAGACATACCCCTAGGGACCCTCTGCATAACCTGCGCCGTGCGCGCCGTGGGCTTTGCGGGTTGAGGCGCGAGGCGGGAATGCCAAGGCAAGCCTGGACGGCTTGCCTGCATTCCCAACAAAGCGCATCGCCCGCAAAGCCGCGGCCCGCTTCGGGTTCGGGCCAAAACGGGCG
>JBNKNN010000132.1:0-15424 GCA_050293865.1 Hydrogenophaga sp.
TGCTGCTCGGGGAACGGAGCACCAGTGACGACCTGGAACGCATGGGTGTGGTATCTGCCGTGAGCGAGCCAGGCGAAGCCGTGACATCAGCTTTGAGCATGGCAGAGCGCATCAATGCGCGCGCACCGAATGCGCTGGCGAGCATCAAAGAACTTGTGAACGATGCGCCTGCCACACCGTTGCACGCCCACCTCAAGAACGAGCGCGACCATTTTGTCCGCAACCTCTTTCATGCCAATGGCGGCGAAGGCATCTCAGCATTCTTGGAGAAGCGGCCTCCGCGTTATCGCTAAGTGCCATCCTCGCGCTGCGGTGCAACAATAGCCCTCCCCCTCGACGAAAACTCCAGGTCCCGAGGGCGACACAATCCCTATATTCAGTCACTCATAAGACAGCAGATGGACGAGCCGATTCTGACAATGGAAGAGCGCGAGGCAATCAACGGTGGCCGTTGGTTTAGCAATCTCTCTCCCTCCTTGCGCCACGACATACTTCGATGCGCCTACGTCAAACGATACAGAGATGGCGAGCTTTTGGTGGCTCGCGGCGACCCGCCCCAGGAATGGACGGCGGTGGCCAAAGGCGCCGTGCGTGTGAGCTCGACATCGTTGTCAGGCAAGCAGATCACATTGACCTATGTCGAGCCCGGTGTGTGGTTTGGGGATGTGGCAATGTTCGACGGCGATCGGCGAACACACGACGCGTATGCACATGGACCGACGACCATCCTCTGCGTGGCTCGCAACGATTTCCAGAAAATTCTCAGCAGCCATGTCGAGCTGTGCGAAGCATTGCTGCAATTGCAGGCGCGCCGAATCCGCACTTTGTTTGGCTTGGTCGAAGACCTGAACACCTTGCCGTTGCGTTCCCGGCTGGCCAAGCAACTGCTGCACCTTGTGCGAAGCTACGGCATACCCTGCCTCGACAATGGCAACGAAGTGCGCATCGGCCTGCAATTGGCTCAGGAGGAACTGGCACAACTGCTGGGCGCGTCACGCCAGCGGGTCAACCAGGAACTCAAATCCATGGAGCGCGAAGATGCGATCCGGATCGAACCAGGTGGACTGGTGGTGCGCAACCGCGACATGTTGATGCGCATCGCAGAATTCGAAAACTGAGCGACTCAACAAAGGGGCGTATCCTGCCACCGCGTGAAGTCGCCGCCAAGGAGACGGGCTTCACGCATGAGTGATTCGCAGAATTTCACTGGCACCCGACCGGTATCTGATCAACACGCGTTTGATGTTGAGGTATTGCAGGCATGGCTTGAGCAACACCTGACCGGTTTCACAGGACCTTTGAGCGTCGAGATGTTCAAAGGTGGCCAATCCAATCCTACCTACAAACTCATCACGCCGGATGGTGAGTATGTGATGCGAGCCAAACCGGGGCCTGCAGCCAAGCTGCTGCCCTCTGCTCATGCCATCGAACGCGAATTCCGGGTCATGGGTGCACTTCATGCCACCGGCGTTCCGGTGGCAAAGATGCACGCACTGTGCGAGGATGAGTCTGTCATTGGCCGGGCGTTCTACGTCATGGAGTGCGTCAAAGGCCGCGTCCTCTGGGATCAGGCACTCCCTGGCATGACCCGGGCTGAACGCTCTGCCATATACGACGAGATGAATCGCGTGCAGGCAGCCCTGCATTCTGTCAAACCCGCAGACGTCGGCCTGGCTGACTACGGCAAGCCTGGAAACTATTTCGAGCGCCAGATTGGCCGCTGGAGCAAACAATACGTCGCGTCCATCACGCAACCCATCGAAGAGATGGACCGCTTGATCGAGTGGCTACCCCGGAACATTCCTGCCATGGCGCAGGACGAAAGTCTGGTATCGATTGTCCACGGCGACTACCGCCTGGATAACTTGATGTTCCATCCGAGCGAACCGAAGGTTCTGGCGATTCTGGATTGGGAGCTCTCGACACTTGGGCACCCATTGGCTGATTTCAGCTACCACTGCATGTCCTGGCACATACCGCCTGGCGCCTTCCGCGGGATCGGAGGGTTGGATATTGAAGCGCTCGGCATACCCAGCGAGTCGGATTACGTCGCGCGGTATTGCCAGCGCACAGGCTTTGCCACACCCGAAGCGCTGGCCGGCGACTGGAACTTCTATCTCGCCTACAACCTGTTTCGGATCGCAGCCATTTTGCAAGGTATTGCCAAACGCGTGGAGGACGGAACAGCGTCCAGTGCGCAGGCCAGGGCCTCTGGCGCTGGCGCCCGCCCCATGGCCGAACTGGCCTGGCACTTCGCCAAGCGCGCCGGCGCCTGAACCCGGACACCCACGAGAAGCATTTCAGATTCAACAAGGAGCACATATGGATTTCGAGTACAGCAACAAGGTCAAGGACATGCGCGAGCGCCTGTTGGCGTTCATGGATGAACACATCTACCCCAACGAGAAGCGCTGTGCCGAAGAGCTGGCTGCGAACCGCGCCGCCGGAAACGCGTGGGTTCCACTGAAAGTCATAGAAGACCTCAAGCCTAAGGCGCGAGAGCAAGGTTTGTGGAACCTGTTCCTGCCCAAGAGCGACCGGGCACCGGAAGGACTTTCGAATCTGGAATACGCGCCACTTTGCGAGATCATGGGTCGCGTACCCTTCTCTGCTGAAGTGTTCAACTGTTCCGCTCCTGACACTGGCAACATGGAGACGCTGGAGCGTTACGCTTCTGAGAGCCTCAAGGATCAGTGGTTGGAGCCGCTGCTCAAGGGCGAGATCCGCTCTGCGTTCCTGATGACCGAACCGGCAGTGGCTTCCTCGGATGCCACCAACATTCAATGCGAGATCCGCCGCGATGGCGACGACTACGTCATCAATGGCCGCAAATGGTGGTCGTCAGGTGCGGGTGACCCACGATGCGCGGTCTACATCGTGATGGGAAAAACAGACCCTGAAGCACCTCGCCACTCGCAGCAAAGCATGATTGTGGTGCCCGCCAACACGCCGGGCATCACCGTACTGCGCCACTTGCCAGTGTTCGGCTATGACGACGCACCCCACGGTCACATGGAAGTGCTGCTGGAAGATGTGCGGGTACCAGCAAGCAATATACTGCTCGGAGAAGGCCGTGGCTTCGAGATCGCTCAAGGCCGCCTTGGCCCCGGCCGGATTCACCACTGCATGCGTTCCATTGGCGCTGCGGAGCGGGCGCTGGAATCCATGTGCAAACGCCTGAACAGCCGGGAGGCGTTCGGCAAGCCTATTTCATCGCACTCGGTTTGGCATGAGCGCATTGCCGACGCGCGCTGCAAGATCGAAATGGCCCGCCTTCTGACCCTCAAGGCTGCCTACATGATGGACACCGTGGGCAACAAGGTGGCCAAGGCCGAGATCGCCATGATCAAGGTGGTCGCGCCGAACGTCGCTTGCGAAGTGCTGGACATGGCCATTCAGGCCCACGGCGGCGCTGGCGTGAGCAACGACTTTCACTTGGCTCAGGCCTATGCTGGTCAGCGCACCCTGCGCCTGGCGGACGGTCCGGATGAGGTGCACCGCGCTTCCATCGCCAAGCTGGAACTGGCCAAGCATATGGTCAAGAAGGAAGACGTGGAGATGCCTGTGACGCGCGGGTGCTGATCAACCTGCTTTGCTGTGCACGCGCAACGGGCCTCGAAAGAGGCCCGTTTTCGTTTTCTTTTAATGTGGTTTGTTGTGGCCCGCACCCAGTGACCCGGCAGGACGTCCGGCACGAGAGGTGTTCAAGCTCGCCGCTTCGGCTGTTCCATGAGGGCCAACGCTCTTCCAGCAAGGAACTCCATGGTATCCAGCGCATGGAGCGCAACGGCAGGGTCCGCATCCGGCAACGCCTGCATCCGCATGTAAAGCTTGCCTTTGACCAGCATGTACATGACCGGTGTATCGGCCGTAACGGCCGTCGGCCAGGACATCAGGCGCTTCACTGCCTCTTCGTTCACCCAGCGGCGCACGACCTCCCGCACGTCAGTCAGGACCGCGTAACGATCCCAGAACAAATCGTCTGGTCCACTCCACCCTTGGTCAGGGAATTCATCTGTCCATAGAAGTTCGTCGGCGACGCGTGGCGGCTTGCCTGATCCAACAGCGGCTGCCTGGGCTCGCATCTTGTCGATGTCATCCTCGAATCGACGCTTGAGGGAACGGTTGAGCACCACAGCCTCCACTTCCGGACTGAGCCCCAGATCACACCGCGCCATCCAGGCAGAGCGCTTCATGTACGGGCGACTGGTGGCTATGCGTTCGGCCCGAAATGGGCGACCGAACAGCTCCCCTCCCATGGCGTGACCGTCGTCAAACAATGGCGCATATTCCAACCCTCTGAGGTGGGCCCACTCCGCAATGCTTGACGCCCTGCCGAGTTGACCCGTGCGCTTTTTCAACAATGTTCCGAACATGAAATATCAGCTTCTCACATCTGACCTGACGAAGGCGCCTTCAATGACCTGACTGTACTCGCTCAGCCCGATGAATGGACTGCTGCCTCGACTATCGATGAGGGCTCTGCCGAGCGCAAGGTTTGCATGCATGCTTCGTGTCGCATGAGTCGAATCACTTGAGCCATTGCTTGAATCTTGCCAAGAATCCCAACAAGAAAAAATCTCTACCAGACTGCCGGGAACCTGGGTCTCCTCAGTGGCGCCCGGCAACCTTCCATCAACCAGGTGAATCTCAAGACTATTGCGCGGATGACAACTGCGGCTGGTTTGCCCCGGTGCGATAATAATTTTTTCAAGGCCCTTCAAAAATCTACAAATTTCAATGTAGAATCTTGGATTCAGTCGGAGCGTAGCGCAGCCTGGTAGCGCATCTGCTTTGGGAGCAGAGGGTCGCGAGTTCGAATCCCGCCGCTCCGACCATTTCTTCAAGAAGAAGGCCCACTCTAAACCCGTGGGCCTTTTTTCTATCGAAACCGGCCAAAATGACCGGTACAGGCATCCTCTCAAGGCCTGTCTGCCCGTAGCTCAACTGGATAGAGCAACTGCCTTCTAAGCAGTAGGTCGGGGGTTCGAGTCCCTCCGGGCAGGCCATTCATTCAGCCTTTGCGCCTTCACCCCCATTGACCAGGAAATGCATTCCCCTTGGGTGGCTTGGCACGTGCGCCTGGTGGCGCCCCCTCGGATTCCCTCAAATTACCCCTTCCAGTGGCGCGTCATCCCTGACCGAGGCCACCATGCCAGTCCGGGTCGAAATCGCACGCTATCGGAAAACGCGCGCGGGCTTGGAACACCGAATCAAGGGTTGACCAATGGATTCTGGAAACACAGAAATGGCTCCGGCTTGAAACACACGAATGACGCGCGGTTTCAAGGGCGCAGACCGCACCACGACTTGGAGTCGGTGTTGTGCGTCAAATCGATGGGCAGTGAAATTCACAGGGTTTTCCCTCGCGATTGCCAACAATACATGCACTATAGTGCAGATGAGTCAGATGATACTTTCGGCCTTCCGAAGCTGCACTGACGACCCTGAAAAAACATCAGCGCCATGCCTAAACAGGAGACAAATTCCATGACCACACGTCGTCAACTTCTCACCCGCAGTGCAGCCGTTCTGGGGACTGCGTCCTCTGGACTTCTCCTGCCGCAGTGGGTCAACGCTGCGTCAGAAAAGCTGCGTGTGGGCTTCATGCTCCCCTATACCGGGACATTCGCCAAGCTGGGGGTCGCCATCGAGAACGGCTTCATGTTGGCATTGAACGAACAAGGCGGCAAACTCGGCGGCCGGGAGATCGAGTTCTTCAAGGTGGATGACGAGTCGAACCCTGCCAAGGGTGTTGAAAACGCCAGCAAGCTTGTCCAGCGCGACAAGGTTGATGTGATCATCGGCACAGTTCACTCGGGCGTGCAAATGGGCATCCACAAAGTGGCGCGGGACTCCGGTGTACTTAACATCATTCCCAATGCTGGCGTACATGCCGCGACACGCGCCTTGTGCGCCCCCAACGTCTACCGAACGTCGTTTACCAACTCGCAGCCGACCTTGGCCCTGGGCAAGGCTATGGTGGAGCGAGGCCACAAGAAAGCGGTCTGGATCACTTGGAACTATGCAGCTGGCGAGCAAGCCATGGAGGGCTTCGAGGAAGGCTACACCGCTGCCGGCGGCACCATCATCAAGAAGCTCGGGGTGCCATTCCCGAACGTTGAGTTCCAGGCCATGCTCACCGAAATCGCAGCGCTCAAGCCCGACGCAGTGGCCTGCTTCTTCGCTGGCGGCGGTGCCGTCAAGTTCCTCAAGGACTTCAAGGCTGCCGGGCTGGACAAGTCCATTCAGCTTTATGGATCAGGCTTCCTCACCGAAGGTGTCCTAGATGCTGCTGGCGATGCCGCCCAGGGCGTCCTGACCACGATGCACTACAGCGACGCACTGGACACGCCACGCAACAACCAATTCCGGCTGGATTTCGCCAAGGCGTTCAAAACCCAGCCAGACGTGTATGCCGTTCAGGGCTACGATGCTGGTCAGTTGCTCATCAAAGGAGCCAATGCCGTCAGCGGCGACCTGTCCAACAAGAAGGCACTGTACGGTGCTATGGACGGCGCAATGATCGACAGTCCTCGTGGGATGTGGAAGATGAGCAAAGCGCACAACCCCATCCAGGATATGTACCTGCGTGAAGTCGTTGGCAAGGAAAACAAAGTCATAGGCGTTGCGGGCAAAGCGGTCGAGGATTCCGGCAAAGGATGCCGCTTGAGCTGATTGCTGGCATTTCATTGATTGACTCGTCACTGGAGGTAGCCACCGTGGCCGCCGCCAGTGGGCTGTTTGCGTCCTGACATTGCATCTTCGATGGATTTCGCCACCTTTCTGATCCAGTTGCTCAACAGTGTCCAGTACGGGTTGTTGCTGTTCATGCTGGCTGCCGGCCTCACCTTGATATTCGGCATCATGGGCGTGGTCAACCTCGCTCATGGCAGCTTCTACATGCTGGGCGCCTACCTGGCCTGGACCTTGTCATCGCACTTGGGCAATCTCGCGTTGGCGCTTGTTCTGGGCACGATACTCACTATTGCCATGGGGTGGCTGCTGGAGGTCTTGCTGTTTCGGCACTTCTACCACCGGGACCATCTTGATCAGGTTTTGATGACGTTTGGCCTGATCTACATTTTTGAAGAGATGCGTTCGATTCTCTGGGGGGACGACGTTCACTCGGTGACCATCCCCGAATCACTGAATGGGGCCATTGCGCTCACGGACACCCTCTCGTATCCCGTCTATCGTCTGGTGGTCTGCGGCGTGTGCATCGTCCTGGCCGTCGCGCTGTATCTCCTGATCGCCAAAACCCGACTGGGCATGAAGATTCGCGCGGGCGCTTCCAACCATGAGATGACCGAGGCACTGGGCATCAACGTGAAGCGGATTCATGCGCTGGTGTTCGCCATGGGCGTGGGCTTGGCCGCGCTGGCAGGCATGGTGGCGTCACCCTTGTCGAGCGTCTATCCCGGCATGGGGGGCTCCGTCCTGATCATGTGCTTCGTGGTTGTGGTCATAGGAGGCATTGGCTCCGTGCGCGGAGCGCTAGTAGCAGCGCTGCTCGTGGGCCTGGTTGACACCTTCGGCAAGGTGCTCGCCCCGCAGGTCGCTGGCATGGCCGTTTACATCCTGATGGCCGCAGTACTGCTGTTTCGCCCTGAAGGCCTCTTCAAACACTGACACAAAGTCCTGGAACAGCCAAAAGCTGTTCCCCGGTATTTCACTCATGAGTCATCCCCGCTCACAGTTGGAACACTTCCCGGTGGCAGTCAAGGCCATCCTGGCCTTTGGTGCCGCTGCGCTGTTTGTGTTCCCTTTCATTCCCGGCGACAGTATGGATTTCTACATCCAGCTGGTGACTCAGATGATGATCATTGCCATCTTCGCCATGAGCCTGGACCTGCTCCAGGGGGTGACCGGCCTGGTCTCCCTTGGTCACGCGGCTTTCTTTGGTCTGGCTGGCTACGCGCTGGCTTTCAACACGCCAGAAGACAACCCCGTCAGCCTGCTGACCAGCCTTCCGTTGGCCATGCTGGCATCGGGCGCTGCTGCCGTCGTCATCGGCGCGTTGGCTGTCCGCACCAAAGGGATCTACTTCATCATGGTCACCATGGCATTTGCACAGATGGTGTTCTATCTGTTCCACGACAACAAAGACCTCGGCGGGTCGGACGGTCTCTACGTGTACTTCCGACCTGACGCCACCATGCTGGGATTCGACCTGGAGGACAAGCTCCACTTCTACTTCTTCACTCTGGGCTGCATGCTGCTGGTGTACGCGTTGCTGCGTCGCTTGCTTTTCTCCCCCTTTGGTCGCGCGCTGGGCGGCATCCGTATCAATGAACATCGCATGCGTGCTGTCGGCTATGGAACCTATGGCTACAAGCTCACTGCCTTTGGCCTCTCCGGCATGCTGGCAGGTTTGGCCGGCTATCTGTGGGCTGCACAGACAGGCTACGTCAATCCGGATTTGATGGGCTTTCACATGAGCGCCCACGCCGTGATGATGCTCATCCTCGGCGGCATGGGCAACTTCGCCGGTGCCATCGTGGGCGCGTTTGCTTTCGAATATCTGATCCACGTGTTCAAGGACTTGACCAAGCACTGGCAACTGGTCATGGGCATCTTCATCGTGCTGGTCGTCGTGGTCGCGCCACAAGGTCTGCTGGGACTGCTCAACCGGTTCCTGGGAGGCAACAGCCCCACCCCAAAGGCAGCAGACACTTCCGAACCTGAGGGCAAGGCGCAGGAGGCCACGCCATGAGAGGAATTCCGGTTCTGCAAGCCAAAGGCTTGGTCAAGCGTTTCGGTGGCCTGGCTGCTGTCAATGACGTGAACGTCGACTTGTATCGCGATCAGATCACCGCAGTGATCGGCCCCAACGGTGCTGGCAAATCAACCCTCACCAACTTGCTCTCGGGCGATTTGCCGCCCACTGAGGGCCGAATCACCCTCAACGGCAAGGTCATCGGCGGCCACAGCCCGGAGTCCATTGCCCGCCTTGGTTTGGGCCGCAGCTATCAGAAGACCAATATCTTCCTGCCGTTGACCGTGTGGGACAACATTCGTCTTGCAGCGCAAGCCAAAGAGCAGCACCTCCCATTCAACCCGGTTCATTGGCTGACGCGTGCCGATCGCAATACCAGGATCAAGTCGCGCTGCGAAAAGGCACTGCAACTCGCCAGGCTGGAGCACAGGACCCATCAGATTGCTGCGACGATCAGTCACGGAGAGCAAAGACAGCTTGAAATTGCCATGACGCTGGCCACTGAGCCCACTGTGCTGCTGCTGGACGAGCCGTTGGCCGGAATGGGTCAATCCGAAGCGGAGCGAATGGTTGATCTTCTGCTTTCCCTCAAAACCGATCACGCCATGATGCTGGTGGAACATGACATGGAAGCCGTCTTTGCTCTGGCCGACAACCTGACAGTCATGGTCAACGGCCAAGTCATAGCAATGGGAACCCCGGCCGAAGTGCGAAGCGATGCGGGCGTTCAAGCGGCATACTTGGGCGAGGAGGCCTGATCATGGACACGCCAAATCTGCTCGAAGTCATTGGGCTACACACCCACTACGGCGCCAGCCACATTCTGCGCGGCGTGGACTTCCGCGTGGCCAGAGGTGAAACCGTTGGGCTGATGGGCCGCAATGGCATGGGCAAGTCCACCTTGCTCAAGTCCATCATGGGAATCGTCAAGCCAACCAACGGCAAGGTACAAATCAAAGGTCAAGACATGACTGGCCGAAGCCCCTACGATGTGGCGCGGCTGGGCATCGCTTACGTGCCAGAGGGCCGTGGCATCTTCGGCAATCTCAGTGTGCGAGAAAACCTGGTCATGGCTGCCCGACCCGGGACCGCGGGCCAGCGTGAATGGACTTTCGAACGCGTGATGGAGACTTTTCCTCGCCTGGGCGAACGCATCAACCATGGCGGTCAGCAGCTTAGCGGCGGTGAGCAGCAAATGCTGACCATCGGCCGCGCGCTCATGACCAATCCGGATCTGCTCATTCTGGATGAGGCCACAGAGGGCTTGGCGCCGCTCATTGCCAAAGACATCTGGCGCATCTGCGGACTGATTCGTGACACTGGCATCAGCAGCGTGATCGTGGACAAGAACTGGAGGCACGTCACCCAGATCACCGATCGCAATGTGATTCTTGTCAAAGGCGAAGTGGTGTTCAACGGCGAGACCGCAACATTGCTGGCCCAACCCGGTGTACTCGCGACGCACCTCAGCCTCTAGGAACCCTATAGCAGGGGTCGCAACTCGCGGGCCGCATCGAGCAAGAGTGGCAAGTGGAGTCTCAGCAAGTCGTCTCCTCCGAGACGATCCGCTGCGACGACCACATTCAATGCCGCTACCGTTTGGCCTCGCATGTCACGCAAAGGCACCGCCAAAGCCCTGACGCCCAACTCGTGCTCTTCGCTCGCCAACGCGTAGTCATCCTTCCTCGTCTGCTCCAGCGCACTCAAAAAGCTATTGACGTCTACCCTGGTCTGCGCGGTTAGCCGACGCAGCTCCCTGCCCTTGAGCCACTCTCGCAGCTCTTTGCGCGTCTTGGCTGCCAGCAGTATTCGACCGGTCGATGTGGCATGGGCAGGCAAGCGTGCTCCCAGATGCAGACCATGAGCCAGAAATCGCTGCCCTCCTACCGATGCGCTACGGGCCACGATGACAACTTCGTCGGCGTCCAGCACCACAGCCGAGAAGGATTCCCGGGTATGCACGGCCAGGCGATTGAGCGTGGGCTGCAGCAAGCGCGGCAGGCGTGCAGACGACAGGTAGCTGCCCGAGAAGCGCAGCACCTTGGCCGATAGCCAATAGTGGCTTCCGTCCGTCTCGAGGTAGCCCAGATATGCCAGAGTGAGCAGATGCCGACGCGCAGCAGCACGTGTAATGCCCGCCCGCTCCGCCGCCTGTGTCGCGTTCAGCCGCTGGCGTTCGGTGTCGAAAGACTCCAGCACAGCCATTCCTTTGGCCATGCCTTCGATGAAGTCTGCTTTTGCAATTTCCCGCTTTGTCATTTGCTGGCCGGACCTCGAATGAATGGACACTGACTATGCTGCATCGCAGCGCAGACGATGCGCGATGATCGCACAATCGATTTGATTATCGCGCAAGCGCTTCGACAACGGGTTGGCGCCCGTCGGGCGTCAATTTACGCTCGAACTCTCATTGAAAAGGCAGAAAGACGGGCTGCGCCAAGCATCCGTCGCTGTCCCGTCAGACCAGCGAGAGAACCACCATGCGCACACAAGTTGCCATCATTGGCGCAGGCCCATCTGGCTTGCTACTCGGCCAATTGCTTCACAAATCGGGCATTGACGCCATCATTCTCGAACGCCAGACCGGAGAGTACGTGCTCTCTCGAATTCGAGCCGGCGTACTTGAACAGGTTTGTATCGACCTGATGGACGAGGCAGGCGTGGGCCAGCGCATGCACGAGGAAGGCCTTGTCCATGGTGGGTTTGATCTGCTCGTCGATGGCCAGCGCCATCGCATCGACATGAACAAATTGACCGACGGGAAGAACGTCATGGTCTATGGGCAGACCGAGCTGACGCGCGACCTGATGGAAGCCCGAGAAGCCCAAGGTCTACCTACTGTCTATGGCGCCGACAACGTGCAAGTGCACGACTTCGACACCGAGAAGCCACGCGTCACCTACAAAAAGGATGGCAAGACGCACACCATTGAATGTGACTTTATCGCAGGTTGCGACGGCTTTCACGGCGTCTGCAGAAAGAGCGCTCCGCGCAGCGCCATCAAGGAATACGAGAAGGTGTACCCGTTCGGCTGGTTGGGCTTGCTCTCGGACACGCCGCCTGTCCACCACGAACTGATCTATGCCAACAGTCCGCGCGGCTTCGCCTTGTGTTCTCAACGCAGCCTGACCCGCAGCCGCTATTACGTTCAGGTTCCGTTGACCGACAAAGTGGAACAATGGAGCGACGACGCATTCTGGAGCGAGCTGCGCCTGCGCCTGGATGAAGAGGCGAACGAGCAGTTGGTCACTGGGCCCAGTATCGAAAAAAGCATCGCGCCACTGCGCAGCTTTGTGACGGAGCCACTGCGTTTTGGCCGCATGTTCCTGGCAGGCGACGCTGGCCACATCGTGCCGCCCACGGGCGCCAAGGGGCTCAACCTCGCTGCCACCGACGTCAAGTACCTGCACAACGCGCTCAAGGAGTTTTACGAAGAGAAGTCCGAAGCTGGCATCGACCACTACTCAGATATCGCGCTCAAGCGAATCTGGCGCGCCGAACGTTTCTCCTGGTGGTTCACCCAGATCATGCACAAGTTCCCTGACGACGGAGAGATCGTCAGCAAGTTCCAACGCGCAGAGATCGACTACCTGCTGAACTCCGAGTCAGGCCAGAGGACCATTGCTGAGAACTACGTGGGGCTGCCACTGGACTTCGGTCAATGAAGCAACACCGGACAGCGGACTGACAAATCAACCAGAGTGCACTAAAGTGTGAGGGGCTGGCCATATCAGGTCCGCCCCTTTTCTCATTGTGAGCACCATGACACCAAGCACTCAGTCCTCAAGCAAAGCCATCGTCAAGTCAGCGCCGGCCACACGGGGGAATCTGGCCACCAAGGCTTTGAGGGGTGTTCGTGTGCTGAGCCTGGCGCTGAATCTTCCAGGACCGGCCGCTTTGCAGCGTTTGAGGACCATGGGAGCCCTGTGCACCAAGCTAGAGCCGCCACAATCTGGCGACCCCATGGCGCACTACAACGGACAAGCGTATAGAGAGCTGCACGAGGGAATCAAGGTCCTGAGCGCTGACCTGAAAAATGAAGAGGGCCAGCGCAAGCTGCACAAGGCACTCTCGGCAACGGACATTCTTCTCACCTCCTTTCGCCCTGCTGCCCTCAAGCGCCTTGGCCTGGAGTGGAAGTCCTTGCGCAAAACCTACCCCCAACTGTCCATGGTTCGTATCGTGGGTGCACCGGGCCCCGACGCCGACGTTGCAGGACACGACCTCACCTACATGGCTGAGGCGGGGCTGGTCCCATCCCTGGCTTTGCCTCCCACCTTGTACGCCGATATGGCTGGCAGCTTGCTGGCCAGTGAAGCCGCACTGCAGGCCATGCTGAAGCGCCATCAGACGGGCAAAGGCAGCGAGCTGGAAGTGGCGCTGTCTGAAGCAGCCCAGTGGCTGGGCTTGCCCAGGCGATGGGGCATGACGCAACCGTCGGGCGTCGTTGGTGGAGCGCACGCGGGCTATCAGGTCTATGCCTGCATCAAGGGCCGGGTCGCAGTGGCCGCCCTGGAACCCCATTTCGCAGAGCGTCTTTGTGCGGCAGCCGGGCTCAAAGCGGGATCACATCTGAAGATGGAAACGCCATCCACGCGCAAAGCCTTGGGCAGCTTCTTTGCAAGCAAGACAAGGCGAGACGTGGATGCGCTGGCCAAGGCCGCGGATTTGCCTCTGCATACCTTGCCTCCCGTCCGCGGCAAGACATCGTCAATGTGATGACTGACCGCCCGGCATGCTGGCGATCAGGGTCTTGACCCAGGCCGGCAACCGCTGCGCCACGGATTGCACCTTGCCAGCGCGACTGCGCGCCACCAGTCGGTGAGGCGACACGCCCTGGCGTCCTTTGCCTGAAGTGTCATAAAGCAATGCCAGATCGGCCACGGCCACAGCGTGAGCGAGGTTTCGCATGGTTCGTGGATACCGGGACAGCACTCGTTCAGGTGGGACAGGGTGCCCGCCTTCCTGCACGCGCTGCGCCACCCGCATGGGAAGCTGTGCCGGGTCGTTGACTGACACCACCAGCAAAACTACCCGGTAGCCTAGCGACTGAGCAGAAGTGATGAGATCCAGCTTGGAGGGGTGGGAAAAGACTGTCTCGCTGACAAAGGTCTGACCAGACCCCAGCAGGCTTGCCCGGCGCTCGTCCGCCCACCTGCGGGCCTCTTGCGAGCGCAGACTCGGGTCCGCGATGTGCTGCAAGTGTGCAGCCTCGTAGAGATCGGCGTTGACGAACTCTGCTGCGGCAGGAATCAGCCCCTCTGCGACTGATGCTTTGTATAGCGTGGATTTGCCGGCCCCGTTCGGGCCTGCCAGTAGAAAGAATACGGGGGGAGATGCCGCCAAGGTCAAAGCGCGCTTGCGCCTTCTTCCTGCACTTTGCGGCGGCGACCCTGCACCGTTTGCCGTACCGCCTGCGCCAATCGTCCAGACGACTCTGCGTCAAGAAAACGGGCCTCTATGGCATCCAGTGGATCAATGGATGAGACAGACTGCTGCGCGTCATGCCTTGCAATTGCCTCACGTGCTTCCTGAACAGTCAGTCCGGAGGCCTCGGCAATACGCCCGAGCGTCGCCCAATACTCGATCTGCCCAGCCACTGAGCGACGCATGGGTTGTGCCGCTTCGCGAGCTTGCTGAACCAAGCCTGCAGGCAGCTTCACTGAGGAGAAAGCGGTGGCGGAAGGGTTTGACATAACAGGCTCCTTTATGGCGCATTTTGCGCCATAAAGGAGCGTTTGACAACCATCAGCCGTCCGGGTTGCAGGCAAGATCGCCCGCGAACCTTCAGAAGATCCGCTGGACCTCGTAGCCTTTCGCCCTCAACAGCGATGGCAACCCATTTGGACCAATCATGTGCAGCGCCCCCACAGCGGCAAAAAGCAAGTGCCCCTGCTCATGCGCGGCAGCAATGCCATCGGCAAGCCCCGGATTGCGTTCGTCCAGAAGTCGTACCAACTGTTCGCGTTCCTCGTCCGTTTTCACGCATTCACACCACGATTCAAAGCCTTCAAGCGTCGTAAGGTCCCGATCGGCCCACGCATTGATCAGACGCACGGCCCGCTCTTCGCTGCCGGTGGAAGCCATATCATCCAGCATGCTACCGATCAGCTTCACCGCTGAGGCGTTGTCGGGCGCACTCAGGCCAGCCACCTGAACCCCTACGCTTTCCAGCGAAACGATGGGGAGTTGGCGTGCGTGTCCCACAGAGAGAAGGAGGAACTCCGAGCCATACATGGCGTGGAAACCCGCTCGCGCCAGACGGGCGACTTCCAACTGCGCAACCAGCACTTCTGTGGGACCGCGATCGAGGGCTTGTGTGGGCAGACATTCGGCCTCCCAGGCCGCCACGACCCGCTTTCTAAGGTCTGGAGGCAGGTGACGAGGCGCTGTATCCATGCTGCTGGCCATGGCTTGTTGAACCTTGCTATTGCTGATATCGACTTCAACAGCGATCGCGGTGGCGGACATCAGGGCAGTCCGCAACTTGGGACCAGGGGCCAGCCACTCCGCCCTGCCGGCATGCGCGGTGCCATACAAGTAGGATATTCGCCCCTTGTGGCCAAAGCGCCAAAGAAACCCACGGTCGCGCGCTGACTCGGCCGCTGCCTTGAACATGGCCGGAGTGGGTGGCTCGGGCTTGGGCGGACAGTTGACGCCCACGGACTCGGCCTTTGCGGCAGACAAGCCGCCCAGCATGCACAG
>JBNKNN010000133.1:0-21434 GCA_050293865.1 Hydrogenophaga sp.
CGTTCGTCGTGGCTACAACCACCCCGACAACGTTCTGCGCGCGAGCGTGGTCGATGACCCTCTTTTTGCCCGCAAGAACACAAAAGACAACGCGCCGGCTGTGGTCAATGTTGAGATCGTCCCCGGTAACACCATCGATGTCACAGTAGCAGCCAAAGGCGGTGGCTCTGAGAACAAATCCAAGATGATCATGATGAACCCGAGCGACTCGCTGGTCGACTGGGTGCTCAAGACCGTGCCCACCATGGGCGCTGGCTGGTGCCCTCCTGGCATGCTGGGTATCGGCATCGGCGGTACTGCCGAGAAGGCTGTCTTGCTGGCCAAGCAAAGCCTCATGGACGACATCGACATGTACGAGCTGCAAACCAAGGCAGCCAAAGGCGAAAAGCTCAATCAGGTCGAGGAACTGCGGCTGGAGCTGTGCGAGAAGGTCAACGCATTGGGTATTGGTGCGCAGGGCCTGGGTGGTCTGACTACAGTCCTTGACGTCAAGATCAAGATGTACCCAACCCATGCCGCTTCAAAGCCCGTGGCCATGATTCCAAACTGCGCGGCTACCCGACATGCGCACTTCGTACTGAAAGGCGAGGGCCCTGTGTACCTCGATCCGCCCAGCCTGGATCTGTGGCCCAAGGTGGACTGGGCACCAGACACCGAAAAAAGTCAGCGTGTCGACCTCAACACGCTCACCAAAGAGCAAGTGGCCAGCTGGAAGCCAGGACAGACCCTTTTGCTCAACGGCAAGATGCTCACTGGCCGCGATGCGGCCCACAAACGCATCCAGGACATGCTGGCCAAGGGCGAACCGCTCCCGGTCGACTTCACGAACCGAGTGATCTACTACGTCGGCCCAGTTGATCCGGTGGGCGACGAGGTAGTTGGCCCGGCCGGACCCACCACAGCCACCCGCATGGACAAGTTCACCGACATGATGCTTGAGAAGACGGGCCTGATCGCCATGGTGGGCAAGGCAGAACGCGGACCAGTCGCCATCGAGTCCATCAAGAACCACAAGAGTGCTTACCTGATGGCCGTGGGCGGTGCCGCCTACCTTGTCTCCAAGGCCATCAAGCATGCCAAGGTGGTGGGCTTTGAGGACCTGGGCATGGAAGCTATCTACGAGTTCGACGTTGTTGACATGCCGGTGACGGTCGCGGTCGACGCTGGTGGCACAAGCGCGCACATCACCGGCCCAGCCGAGTGGGAGAAGCGCATTGCCTCGGGCGAGTTCAAAGGCATCAGCATCACTGGCGCTTGAAAACAATCGGCGTCTACGACAGCGGGGTCGGCGGCCTGAGCGTTCTCAAAGCGCTGATGGCCGAGCTGCCAGGCGCTCGTTATGTCTACGTGGCGGACACAGGATTCGCGCCATACGGCGAGAAGTCCGACTCGGTCATTTGTGATCGGGCTCACTTCATCACCGAAAGGCTGAGGCGGGAGAGTCAGTTGGACGCCCTGGTGATCGCGTGTAACACAGCGACGGCCCACGCCATAGACAGCTTGCGCCTGGCCTATCCCGACTTGCCGTTCATCGGTGTGGAGCCTGCCATCAAACCGGCTGCAAAGCTGACCAAGACGGACCACATTGCCATGCTCGCCACTGCTGGGACGGTCTCCAGCCTCCGCTACCGGCGGCTGTGCGAGCAGGTCCGGGCTGATTTCCCTCACGTCCGCATTCACAGCGTTGCTTGCAATGGCTTGGCCGATGCCATAGAGAACGGGCGTGACCAAGAGGTCCAAGCCATGCTCAAGCGCCACCTGGGGGCAATTGGAATCCCTCCCAGCCCAAGGGGCGATACGAGGGAAGAAAGCGCCATTGATGTCGTGGTTCTCGGCTGCACCCACTATCCGTTCGCAACTGACAAGGTAGCCAGCATTTGCGGCCCGCAAGTCTCCATTCTCGAAAATGGTGCCCCCGTTGCCCGCAGAGTGAGAAGCGTACTGAACTTGCCCGTCCGCAATGGCGCAGCCCTCGAAGGTCCCCAGGTGGTCCTGCACAGCACCGGTACAGGAGAGAGACTGAGCCTCGCAGCCGCTCGCTGGCTTCAACTCGAGGTCTCCGCCAGGCGGCTTCGATGGTAAACCCCTGCGTGTTGCCAGAGGTTACAAGCACGTAGAGCCATTTTCAGTACATTGGGGAGACTTGGTCGCGCTACCCGGTGGCGGCTGAATCTCCAACCATCGACCGAAAGGACCTGAGCCATGGCCAACAAGCCCATTGAGGATGTTGAAGGTATCGGCCCCGCCATAGGCGGGAAACTGCGCGAAGTCGGCATCAAGAACACGGACGCCCTGCTCGCGCAAACCCGAACACCAGCCCTGCGCAAGGCCCTGGCGACGAAGACTGGACTGTCGCCAAAGCAGATTCTGAAGTATGCCAACATGGTCGATCTCTATCGCGTCAATGGCATCGGCTCTGAATATGCCGAGTTGCTGGAAGCGGCAGGCGTTGACACGGTGCCTGAGCTGCGACGCCGCAACGCGGTCAATTTGCACCGCTCCATGTCCATGGTCAACGAAACCAAGAAGCTGGTTCGACGTACGCCCACCGAAGCGGAAGTCGCTGGCTGGATCGAGCAAGCCAAGGGGCTGCCACGTGCGCTCGAGTATTGATCGAGCCTCGCCGTTGTAAGGCGCCAATCGCCCCAAAGATCAGCGCGGGAAAGGTTCCGTCGCCAATGCGATGGCGCGACCCCGATCCACCTTGATGGGCAGCAGAAAAAGCAGCCCGACAGCAAACAGCACAGCCGTAGACGCAATGGCGACGCGATGATTGCCAACGGTGGCCCAGGTAATGGCGCCATAACTCAGAGGACCAATGATGCTTGCCAATCGCACGGCAAAGGTCCACAAACCATAGAACTCGGCCAATTGCTTTGGAGGAGCGAACATGCCTGCAAGAGCCCTGCCAGACGACTGACTAGCCCCCATACAAACGCCAGCGATGGCAGCCGCCCACCAGAACCCGCCTTTGGTCGTGGTGAGCGCAGCGATGATGCAGGTGGCAACCCAGCCCACCAAGGTGGTGCCCAGCGCCAGCTTATGGCCGATACGGTCTTGCCAATAGCCAAAAGCGAAGGCACCGAGGGCCGCAGCAACGTTCAGCACAAAGATCAAAACCATGGTTTCGAGCTTTTCAAAGCCAATCACCTGCTCCGCATAAATGGCCGCCAGCGCGATGGTGACGGCGACACCGCCTTGGTAGGCCACTGTACAAGCCAGCAACCACATGAAGTCAGGAAAGGACCTGGCACGCCTGAAGGTATCTGCCAATTGAGCCAGCGACGCTCGCAGGCCGCCTGCATGGGCTCTTCCCTTGGCCAGACTGGGCGAGGCATGCTCGCGCAACAAGGCAAACGTCACGCCTGCAGCCACAGCAAAAACCCCCGCCGTGATCAGCATGGTGACCGGAACAAACTCACTGGCGGGCACATTATCCGCCTGAGACTTCAGAACGTAAGCCAGACACAGTCCTAAAGACAACATGCCCCCAAAATAGCCGAAACTCCAGCCCCATCCACTGACCTTTCCCAAGGAATCCGGTCTGGCCAATTCAGGCAAGAAAGACGCGATCAGTGATTCACCCCAGGCGTAGCAGGTGTTGGAGAGCACAATCAGCACCAATGCCAGCACCACGTCGCCCGGCCCCACCCAGGCCAAGGCTGCCGTTGTTGCCACACAGCCAACGGTCGACATGAACAAAGCACGCTTCTTGCTCGCGTGCTGGTCCGCCCAGGTTCCGATGACAGGAATGGTGAGCATGACCAGAAAGCTGGAAATGCTCAACGCCAGCGTCCAGGCGAAGGTTGACCACTCTGCATTCCCCGCAACACCGCCAACGAAGTAGGCGGCAAAAACCGCAGTCAGAACAACAGTGGTGTATCCCGAGTTGGCGAAGTCATACATCGCCCAACCGAAGACCTCGCGCTTGCGCACCCCCGGATTGAGATGCGCCAGAGCAAACAGGGACATGGCTTAACGCTCTAAAACCAGCTGCCGCGCGATCGCGTTCAAATAGAGATGGTGAGATTCAATGCAAGTGGCGCGGCTTGCGAGGACCGCCATGGCCAGACGGAGGTCCTCCGTGTCCACGGGGCGGGCGCCCCAATTGCATGGAATTGACCAAGTCATCAAAGCGCCGGGTGAACAGGCTATCGATCGCCGTGACCACCTCCACAAGTTCTGATGCCTCGAAATGGCGCTCCATCAGGTTGACCACGTCCTGAACCAGCAAATCACGCTGTACTTGCATGATGGCTGCGGGGGTTGGACCGACAAAACACATCATGAAGTCGTCGCGGGCTTCGCTCTGGTTGCTTTCATCTTCCTCGTCGTACTCGGCATCGTAGAACGACACTTCGATCGGTGCGCCCGATGCAGCGATGTCATTGATGCCCATGCAGGTTTCTTCAACGGCCTGCCGAAAATCTTCGTCGCCAGTGACTGTCCAGCACATGTGCAAAGTGTGGTTTTCGACCTCGAGGCGGATGCCGGGCTCGTCCTCGTAGTGGCTACCCGATGCCGCTGCAAGCGATGTGGCGCCTGCGTATTGCCACAAGGGCTTCAGCGCATCCTCGACCTGCTCATAAGCGACGTCTTCACGCAAAGGCACATCCCCGTGAACGTGAATTTCGAATGGTGCGTTGAATCGTGTCATGCAATTTCACTCAGATATCGGGTTGGTGCAGACCTAGCGGTCAGCACCTGGTGCCTCGAACCGGAATCGAACCGGTACGCCCGATTAAAGGCGGCGGATTTTAAGTCCGCTGTGTCTACCAATTTCACCATCGAGGCGCGCCCTCCCAGGGGAAGACAGAATCAAAGCCTGGTTGACCCCGACTACCTCACCTTGGAAAGCTTGCTGCCATTGTCGCAGGTTCGCGGACTCCATCCTGAACGCTGCAAGGACACATTTTCTCAAAGTGCCCCCAGGCGCGCGAAACAAAAGAAAAGGCCCCGACAAACGGGGCCTTGCAAGGACTGGAGGCGCGACCCGGAGTCGAACCGGGCTAGACGGATTTGCAATCCGTTGCATAACCGCTTTGCTATCGCGCCGCTATGCGAATCTCAGGGCTTCCACACAAAAGTGACAGCACCCGATGGAAAAAAAGGGAAGCTGCTTGCTTCCCTTTTTCGGATGTCTGGAGCGGGAAACGAGGTTCGAACTCGCGACCTCAACCTTGGCAAGGTTGCGCTCTACCAACTGAGCTATTCCCGCATTTCCGAAGAGTCTTTGCTGTCGTCCTCAGAAGCTGAAATTCTACAACAAAAAAATCGATGTTTGCAAGCCCTCGAAAATTTTTTCAATTTTTTTAGTGGGTCACCGGATCAGGTGATGGACCCGCAGTACGACGAGCCTTGATCTGCGCTTCGACCTCTTCTTCCGTCAGAGGAACCGGTTGGCGCTCCAGCGCGATGGTCAGGACTTTGTCGATCCATTTGACGGGGACAATCTCCAGACCACTCTTCACGTTCTCAGGAATCTCCGCGAGATCCTTGACGTTCTCCTCCGGAATCAGCACTGTCCTGATGCCACCGCGTAGCGCAGCCAACAGCTTCTCTTTCAATCCGCCGATGGCCGTCACCTCGCCACGCAGGGTGATCTCCCCCGTCATGGCGACGTCGGCTCGAACGGGAATACCTGTCATGGCGGAAACCATGGCGGTCGTCATGGCGATGCCAGCGCTTGGACCATCTTTTGGTGTTGCACCATCCGGCACGTGAATGTGGATGTCGCGCTTCTCGAACACTTCATCCTTGATGCCTAGCACGCTGGCACGGCTACGCACCACGGTACGGGCGGCCTCGACCGACTCCTTCATCACGTCGCCCAGTTGCCCCGTGCGCGTGAAGTTACCCTTGCCCGGCATGAGCGCAGCCTCAATGGTGAGCAGATCTCCACCGACTTCCGTCCACGCCAAACCGACCACCTGGCCGACCTGGTTCTCAGCCTCAGCACGACCGTACGTGTACTTGCGCACACCCAGGAACTCCGAGAGGTTCTCAGCCGTGACTTTCACCGTTGGCTCATAGTTCTTGAGCAGCAGACCTTTGACGACCTTGCGGCAGATTTTGGACAACTCGCGCTCAAGCGAACGAACACCGGCTTCACGGGTGTAGTAACGCACCACGTCACGCACAGCTTCCTCGCTCACGTCCAGCTCACCATCCTTGATACCGTTGTTCTTCAACTGCTTTGGTAACAAGTAGCGAACCGCGATATTGGTCTTCTCATCTTCGGTGTAACCTGACAGGCGAATCACTTCCATGCGGTCCAGCAGCGCTGGCGGAATGTTCATGGAGTTCGAAGTCGCCACGAACATCACATCCGACAAATCGAAGTCGACTTCGACATAGTGATCTGCAAACGTGTGATTCTGTTCAGGGTCCAACACCTCCAGCAAAGCGCTGGATGGATCGCCACGGAAGTCCGTTCCCAATTTGTCGATTTCGTCGAGCAGGAAAAGCGGATTACGAGTTCCGGCTTTGTTCAGGCTTTGCAGCACCTTGCCTGGCATGGCGCCAATGTAGGTCCGGCGGTGGCCACGAATCTCGGCCTCGTCACGCATGCCGCCCAAGGCCATGCGAACATATTTGCGGCCCGTGGCTTTGGCCACGGACTGACCGAGCGAGGTCTTGCCAACTCCTGGAGGTCCGACAAGACAGAGAATTGGAGCCTTGACCTTGTCAACACGCTGCTGCACAGCAAGGTACTCCAAAATGCGGTCTTTGACCTTTTCCAGGCCATAGTGGTCGGCGTTGAGCACTTCTTCCGCATGACCAAGGTCGTGCTTGATCTTGGTCTTCTTGCGCCATGGCAAGCCCACCAATACGTCTATATAGTTGCGCACCACAGTGGCCTCAGCTGACATGGGCGACATCAGCTTGAGCTTCTTGAGCTCTGCTTCCACCTTCTTTCGGGCTTCGGCAGGCATGCGCGCGGCCTTGATTTTCTTCTCGATTTCTTCGATGTCGGCGCCCTCTTCACCCTCACCGAGCTCTTTCTGGATCGCCTTGACCTGCTCGTTGAGATAGAAGTCCCGCTGATTTTTCTCCATCTGGCGCTTGACCCTGCCGCGAATTTTCTTGTCGACATTGAGGATGTCGACTTCGCGCTCGAGTTGCTCGAACAGATTTTCCAGACGCTTGGTCACAGGATCCAGATCCAGGACCACTTGCTTGGACTCCAGCTTCAGCGGCAGGTGAGCGGCGATGGTGTCCGCCAGGCGACCGGCGTCATCGATACTGGAAATCGACGTGAGAATCTCGGAAGGGATCTTCTTGTTGAGTTTGACATACTGGTCAAACTGCTGCATCACAGCGCGGCGCAAGGCCTCCACTTCAGTGGCCTGCGTCTCGCGTTGCTCCTGGGCGGGGTCAGTCGGCGCCACGTTGGCGAGAAAGTGATGCTCGTTCTCGCTGATGCCGAGCACCTTCGCGCGCTGAACGCCTTCGACCAGAACCTTGACGGTCCCATCCGGCAGCTTGAGCAACTGGAGAATGGTTGCCACGCAACCCATCTCGAACATGTCCTCGGCTGTCGGCTCGTCTTTTGCAGCGGCCTTTTGGGCCACGAGCATGATGCGGCGCTCGGCCTCCATCGCAGACTCCAAAGCCTTGATGCTTTTGGGCCGGCCCACAAAGAGCGGAATGACCATATGGGGGAAGACCACCACATCCCGCAGGGGAAGCAGCGGCAACTCCACTGGTGTGCTTGGCAAAGGGGTTTGACCAGACATTGCGTTACCTCAACAAAACAGGTAGCTGGGGGCAGACATGTGGAAGTCAACCACCGCCCGCCCACCAACTGACCCAAAGGCCACTTGGCTTACGCCCTTCAGGCTTTCTTGGCTGCTTCCTGGTAGACCAGAAGCGGCGCCTTGTTTTCTTCGATGGTGGACTCGTCAACCACCACCTTTTCGACATTGTTCAAGCTGGGAAGCTCGAACATGGTGTCTATCAACGCGTTCTCGAGAATCGAACGCAGACCTCGCGCCCCCGTCTTGCGCAGCAAGGCCTTGCGGGCAATGGCCTTCAAAGCTGCGGGACGGACCTCTAGCTCGACCCCTTCCATGGACAACAGTTGCGAGAACTGCTTGACCACCGCATTCTTGGGCTGGGTCAGAATTTCCACCAGCGCGTCATCGGAGAGTTCAGCCAGTGTGGCCACCACAGGTACACGCCCGACCAGCTCAGGAATCAGACCGTACTTGACCAGATCTTCAGGCTCAACGTCTTTGAACGTCTCGGTGAGGCTGCGTTGCTGCTTGCTCTTGACCGTCGCACCAAATCCGATGCCTGAAGCCTCGGTGCGGTTCTCGATGATTTTCTCCAGACCGGCAAAAGCACCGCCACAGATGAACAGGATGTTGGTCGTATCGACCTGCAAAAAATCCTGATTCGGATGCTTGCGACCTCCTTGCGGCGGCACAGAGGCCATCGTTCCTTCCACAAGCTTGAGCAAAGCCTGTTGCACACCTTCGCCGGATACGTCTCGCGTGATCGACGGGTTGTCCGCCTTGCGGGTTATCTTGTCGATCTCGTCGATGTAAACGATGCCTTGCTGAGCGCGTTCAACGTCGTAGTTGCAACTTTGCAGCAGCTTGGCCACGATGTTCTCAACGTCCTCGCCTACATAGCCAGCTTCAGTCAAAGTTGTCGCATCTGCCATCACGAAAGGCACGTTGAGCATGCGCGCCATGGTCTGAGCCAGCAAAGTCTTGCCAGACCCAGTCGGGCCGATCAGGAGAATGTTGCTCTTGGCGAGCTCCACGTCTTCCTTGCGCGCTGCGAGCTTGTGACGCAACCGTTTGTAGTGGTTGTAGACCGCCACAGAAAGCGCGCGCTTGGCGGCTTCCTGGCCGATCACGTAGTTGTCGAGATTCGACTTGAGTTCTGCAGGCGTAGGCAGCTCCTCGCCCGCGGTTTTGACAGCCTCCAGCCCCGGCAACTCATCGCGAATGATGTCGTTGCACAGGTCAATGCATTCGTCGCAGATGAAAACCGAAGGACCGGCAATCAACTTCTTGACTTCATGCTGGCTCTTGCCACAGAAGGAGCAATACAGCGCCTTTTCTCCTGAAGCCGTTTTTTTATCGCCCATGTAGATGCTGTCTTTGACTATTCATAAAAAGCAGTTAGGACAATGATAATTCATGCAGCACGTGGGCCAAACGAGGGAAAAGCACCCCTTTCCCTCATTCGCACCAGTGTCAATTTGAACTTTTTCATTAGCCAAACCAGGCGGCAGCTCACTCGCTTACTTGGACTCGCCCGCCGAGCGCTTCTCGATCACTTTGTCAATCAGGCCGTACTCTGCAGACTCTGCTGCGGAAAGATAATAGTCACGCTCAGTATCGCGTTCGATTTTCTCAAGCGGCTGACCAGTGTTCTCTGCCAGGATCTTGTTCAACTGCTCGCGAGTCTTCAAGATCTCACGGGCATGGATTTCAATCTCCGTCGCCTGTCCCTGGGCGCCGCCCAGCGGCTGGTGGATCATGACTTTGGAGTTGGGCAAGGCAAATCGCTTGCCTTTGGTTCCTGCGCTCAAGAGGAACGCTCCCATGCTGGCAGCCATGCCAATACACAACGTCGACACGTCGGGCTTGATGAAGTTCATCGTGTCAAAAATTGCCATGCCAGCACTGACCGAGCCACCTGGAGAGTTGATGTAGAGGGAGATGTCTTTGTCAGGGTTCTCGCTCTCCAGGAACAACATCTGGGCTACCACGAGGTTGGCCGATTGGTCATTGACTGGTCCAACGAGAAAAACGACGCGCTCCTTGAGCAAACGGGAGTAGATGTCGTACGCACGCTCTCCCCGACCCGACTGCTCAATGACCATCGGCACCATGCCCAGGCCCTGGATATCCATTGCGCTCATTCTTTTATCTCCGTTTGAAAATGGGTTGATGGCACTACTTTAACCAACCCAATCCCCCCCTTATCGGCATGAGGGATTGAGAACTCCAGTATCTGTGGCTGAAATCGTGAAAAAACAGCCCCCTTGATGCAAAAAAGGGCGGTTCCCCGCCCTTTTCCACCGGACTTGAGGCACTGCCCTCGCCGAGCGGATACCTGGGAAGCGTGCAGGCTACCGAGGGACAAAGCCCGGACCCGCCGCGTTCCACCAAGCTATCAGCCCTGTTGTCCCATCAGCTCGTCGAAGTCCACCGACTTGTCGGTGACTTTGGCCTTGCTCAAGACGAAGTCGGTCACATTGTTTTCGATCACAACAGCTTCGACTTCGGCCATGCGGCGGTTGTCACCCTGGTACCAGCGAACAACTTCTTCAGGCTTCTCATAGGAGGCCGCCAGCTCTTCAACGTGAGCCTTGAGCTGCTCTGGTTTGGCTCCCAGCTCATTCGCCCGCACCAGTTCAGCCACCACCAAGCCCAGGCGCACGCGACGCTCTGCTTGTTCAGTGAACATCTCTGCCGGGATAGGCGCCTTGTCAGCATCCGGGATACCACGCTGCTTAAGGTCCGCGCGGGCGCCTTCAATCAGGCGGTCAACTTCAGCCTGGACCACAGACTTTGGCAGGTCAAGCTCGGCCTTGGCCACCAGAGCGTCCATCACGGACTGCTTGTTGCGAGCCAGAACGCGGAACTTCACTTCGCGCTCGAGGTTCTTGCGGATGTCGGCACGCAGAGCCTCGACTGTGCCACCGTCAACACCGAGAGACTTCGCAAACTCATCATCCACTTCCGGCAGGTTGGCTGCCTCGATCTTTTGCACGGTCACCATGAAATCCGCGGTTTTGCCTGCCACATCCTTGCCGTGGTAGTCCTCAGGAAATGCCAGCGGGAAAGTCTTGGACTCGCCGGTCTTCATGCCTCGCACAGCTTCCTCAAACTCCTTGAGCATCTGTCCTTCGCCAAGCAGGAACTGAAATCCCTCTGCCTTGCCGCCGTCAAACGCCTCGCCGTCGATCTTGCCGGCAAAGTCGATGGTGACGCGGTCTCCATCCGCGGCAGCCTGGTCCTGCGCTCGCTGCGCAAAGGTACGTCGCTGCTTGCGCAAAATGTCCAAAGTGCGGTCAATGGCAGCATCAGTCACCTCGGCCGACACGCGCTCGACCTCTGCATCGGACAGGTCTGCAATCTTGACGTCAGGGTATACCTCGAAGACAGCGTCAAAGGCCAACTGCCCTTCTGGCGAATCTTCCTTCTCCGTGATGCGCGGCTGACCAGCCACTCGCAACTTGGCTTCATTGGCAGCGGAGGCAAAGGCCTCTCCCACCTTGTCATTCATGACCTCGTACTGCACGGAGTAACCATAGCGCTGCGCCACCACGTTCATTGGCACCTTGCCAGGACGGAAACCATCCATCTTCACCTGTCGCGCCAGACGCTTGAGGCGGCTCTCGACTTCCTTGGTGATGGTTTCAGCAGGCAACGTGAGCGTGATCTTGCGCTCAAGCTTCTCCAGTGTCTCGACATTGACGGTCATTGTGTACTCCGATGGAAAAGAGGGGCGCCAAGGAGGCACACCTCTGAAAAAATTCAGGCGAGTCATTGTGGTGCGCGGGGGGGGACTCGAACCCCCACACCATCAACTGGCGTCAGGACCTAAACCTGGTGCGTCTACCAATTTCGCCACCCGCGCAATGCCAATTGGTGTATCGACTGTCGTCCTTAGCGAGGGCCAGACCTCCAAAGGCCAAGCCACAAACAGACGCATCTGCCACACCCGAATCAGCGACTCCCGACTCATGGCAACCTTAGATTGTATCCGCTGGGAAAATTTGCACTGCATCGTCCTTGATAACTGGTCCAAAGGAATGCGTGGCGGTTACAATTGTTCACCTTTCGGGTTCCAATGCGTGCCCCAAACCGTTACTTTGGATGAATAAGGCATTCTCCAACACCGATGGACAGTTCCGGTCCGACGGGACCGTCGAAACACTGACCAACAATGAATCATCAAGGTCAATGCATTGGCCCAGCCTCATATCCAGACGCGCAAAGTGAGACAAGCTATCAACGGACAACATAGCCATGCCGACGTCAGCCCCGACGAAGAGCAGGTGGGCGTTCTGACCAAAGGTGTCGGTCACTACGAAAACTTTCCCGTCGCTTCACTGCTAAGCCCCCCTCATTTGCGCCCGGCAATCAAGGCACTGTATCGTTTCGCGCGGACCGCTGATGACATCGCGGATGAAGGCAAGATGCCTTCCCGAACACGACTGGAGGCTCTGAGCCGGTACCGTCGCGCACTTGAAGAAAGCTTGGTCCGATCAACGTACCAGAAAGACGCCTGGCGGCAGGTTTTTGATCCGCTCTCAGGTGTGGCGCAGCGCTACCGATTGCCCGAGCAGCCATTGCACGACCTCATCAGTGCCTTTGAGCAGGACGTGCGATATACGGCGAACCAGCGAATCTATCGTGACGACGCCGAGTTGCTCGAGTATTGCCAGCTCTCTGCCAACCCCGTTGGCCGGCTTCTCTTGCATCTATATGACGTTCGGGATGTGACTTCCATTCGGCAAAGCGATCAAATCTGCAGCGCCCTGCAGTTGATCAACTTCTGGCAGGATGTTCGCGAGGACGCTGAGCGGGGGCGCTTCTACCTGCCCCGGCCGGTTTTCGAACGCGTTGGCATTGAGCCCACGGAACTTGTCTCCATGAAGGCTGACAGCGAAGAGGCCACCAGGATGTCGACAGAAATTCTGGCTTTGTCGCGTCAGGCCCGGGCATTGATGATTCAAGGCAGTCCGCTTGCGCTCAGGCTGCCTGGAAGAGCAGGTCTTGAACTGCGCTTGGTGGTTCAGGGTGGACTGCGGGTGCTAGATCAGATTGAGTCCATGGGTGGACAGACATGGGCTCGTCGCCCCCGCCTGTCTGCCAGTGACTACCCGGTCCTGCTATGGCGCGTTCTCCGGTTTCCAAGCTGGCTCAAACGCTTGGAGAAGTAGCTGGCCGCAGGCCGGTCAGAGTTTCACGGGTTCCGTTGATCGTCCTCGAAGAGCGGCTGCGCGGCCAGCCTGCGCAGTTTGGCGCTCAGCCAAACCCATGCGCCGACGACTACTGTCCAGCTCAACGCAGCAAGAACCCATTGCTGCATCACGGTCAGAGAGACCGCCAGCGACACTGAAACCACGGCCACCAGTAGCAGCACCAGCGGCTTCCACAGCGGCTGCCGGGTCGCCTGAGTTGGTCGCTCAGGCACCGCGACGCCAATCTGATCTTCGAGCACCTGTGATTCCAGGCGCGGATCATTCGCGCTGTCCGTTTCCAGACGCAGGCTGACAGAGGTGGCAAGGGAACTACCGTCCCGAGCCACCAAATCGTCAGGGGAGCGACCCTCACTGGAGCGCAATGGCGGACGACCTGGTGACATAGGTAAAGGCCTGGAGGGAAGAGAAAGAAATGAGCAATGGTGCGGGTCTGCGGTCGCCAAACAGAATCTGACGCGTTGGATGAGTCGATTCTCTCCTGCTGGAACAATGCCAGCATCCGGATAAACGCTTCCTTTGCCTACTATTTCAAGCTCTGGAGGCACTGCCAAGGAGGGCAATCGCAAAAGGCCGCCATTCATCCTGATTACACTCAGGGGCAAACACGCCACTGAACATGAGCCCAGAAAAGTACGCACAGGACAAGGCCGCAGCCTCAGGCAGCAGCTTCTACTACGCCTTTCTCTTCCTGCCACCTGAGAAGCGTGCAGCGATCACGGCTTTCTACGCGTTCTGCCGCGAGGTGGACGACGTGGTAGATGAAGTCAGAGATCCTGATGTTGCACATTCGAAACTGGCCTGGTGGCGACAGGAGATTGCGCATGCGTTCCAAGGCAAACCGCAGCACCCGGCCATGCAGGCCTTGATGCCTCACACCCCTACTTTCTCTATCGAACCACGCCACCTTCTGGCCGTCATCGATGGATGCCAGATGGATCTGGATCAGAACCGCTACCTCGATTTCCAGCAGCTGAGTCAATACTGCCACCTGGTAGCAGGCGTGGTGGGGGAAGTCGCAGCAAGAATCTTCGGCCAGTCACAAGAGGCAACCACGGCATACGCGCACCGGCTTGGATTGGCGCTCCAGTTGACCAACATCTCGCGTGATGTCGGCGAAGATGCGCGCCGAGGACGCATCTACCTGCCCATCAGTGAGTTGCAGCAGTTCGACGTGAAAGCACATGAGCTGCTCCGGCCAACTGAGGACCCGGCAGCGAAGAGGGACTTTGAAAGACGCTTTTCCGCATTGATGGAGTTCCAGTGCGAGCGCGCGCAAAGAACCTATGACGAAGCCATCGAGCTGTTGCCACCGCCAGACCGCAGAACACAGAAGCCAGGCCTGATGATGGCCAGCATTTACCGCAATCTTCTCTATAAGATCGAACAGGCACCATCGCGGGTTTTGAGTGAGCGCGTGAGCCTTTCACCACTGACCAAGCTGTGGCTGGCCTGGAAGGTTCAGGCATTGGGACGGCTGTGACGTGCGCGTAGCTGTTGTCGGAGCTGGCTGGGCTGGCATCGCTGCTGCCGTGCGCCTGACGCAGGCTGGGGCCTCTGTGAGCGTCTACGAGATGGCCCCGCAAGCTGGGGGCAGAGCCAGAAGCTTGGTCTTGAAGACCGCTTCAGATTCCGCCCTCGAACTGGACAACGGACAGCACATCCTGATCGGGGCCTACGCCTCGACGCTCGAGATGATGCGCACCGTAGGCGTCTCGCCGCAACATGTGCTGCGCCGTTTGCCTCTGTCACTGCCCTACCCCGACGGCAGCGGCTTTGGCATCCCTGCGTGGGCGAAGGCCTGGGCGTCGCCGTGGAATGCACTGGCGGCAATCCTGGCAAATGCGGATTGGACCGTGCGGGACAAGTGGTCTCTCATGCGCACGATCTCCCGCTGGAGGGCCGATGGATTCGTTTGTGCGCCTGATGCCAGTGTTTCCGCAGTTTGCAATGGTGTCGCCCAAAAGGTGATGACTGATCTGATCGATCCCCTGTGCGTGTCTGCCTTGAACCTGCAGGCAGACAAGGCCAGTGGGGAAATTTTTTTGCGCGTGATGCACGACGCAATGCTTGGCCGAGGCTCTGGCGGCTATGCCGCCTCAGACCTGCTGATCCCTTCGGTGTCTTTGGGGAAGTTGTTGCCTGAGCCCGGCCGCAGATGGCTATTGCAACAAGGATCGGCTATGGCGCTGAGCGCGCAGGTCATGTGCCTTGAGCGAGATCGCAATGCAAAAGCCCCCTGGCTGCTCCACGTCAGGCAGGGAGGCACAGTTCACTCGGCAACGTTCGACCGCGTGGTGTGGGCCACCAACGCCAGTGCTGCGGCAAGGGTGATGCACGAGAGCGCCGTGGCCGCGGACGACGAAGCTCTCCACCACTGCCTTGCGCAATGGGCAGTTAGCGCCGCTGCGCTCAGGCACACGGCCATTGGCACCGTGTACGTCAGCGTTGAAGCTTCCGCGCCGACGTTGCGCTGTCCCATGGTTGCGCTGCCCGCCTCGGGAGGCCCCCTGAAGTCCCCGGCGCAGTTTGTGTTTGACCGAAGCACAAGCGAGGCTTCACCTCTTGCCTCCCTCGCCCCTTCAAGCCACATGTGGGCCATCGTGGCCAGCGATTGTCAGCTCGATACGGCTCAACTCACGCGCGCCTGCATCGATCAGGTGAAGCGATCCATCCCTGGCGCCAAGGGTCTGCAGCATCTCAAGACAGTGATCGAGAAACGCGCAACCTTCGCATGCTCACCTGGCGTCCATCGTCCTTCACAACGCATTGCTTCTGGACTCTACGCGGCTGGCGACTATGTGCATGGGCCCTATCCCGCCACGTTGGAAGGCGCTGTTCTCAGTGGGGAAGCGGCGGCCCGAGCTTGTTTCTGTGACGATTGAACGATGGCCTTGACAGGAGTGCGTCACAATGTAGGCTAGAGGCGACTGGAACTTTCGACTGATGAAAGCGCTCCACCCCTTGATCAGCCCCCCACCACATCAATCGAAAAGGAGAACGAGCGGATGAGTCTAGGCATTCTGCCCCGACAAGTATTGCAGCGATTTTTTCTAGGCGCAGCCATTGCGGTTGCAAGCCTGGGATATGCCAATCACGCTGACGCGCAGAGCATGGTCAGCGTCAAGGGAAAGATCCTGAACATGTGCTCAGGTCCTGGCACCAACTATGAAGTGCAGTGGCAACTGCACAAAGGATATCCACTGCAAGTTGTCCAGCGCAAAGGCTCCTGGATCAAGGTCAAGGACTTTGAGGGCGACACTGGCTGGGTGTCCAAACGCCTCACCGGACGTACCCCACACCATGTGGTCAAGGTCAACAAAGCCAACATGCGCAGCGGCCCTGGCACCAAGTATCGGATCGTCGCCTCTACCGAGTACGGCGAGCTGGTTCGAACCATCAAGCGCCAAGGCAACTGGGTGCAAGTACGCAAGTCCAACAATCGCAAAGGCTGGATCTCCAGGAAGCTGCTTTGGGGCTTTTGACAGAAAGTCCGGAAAATTGGGCTCTAGCGCGTGACGGCGGCTCTCAGAGCGCAGGAAGAGAGTCCGCATAAAGGGAAAAGGGGCTGCACCGGCGAGATATGCAGCCCCTTTTCGTCGTCCAGCGCTTGCAACGCCGTTTTACCGGTCGACGCGCCAGAATCGAGTCAAATCGCCTCCGGTGCTGGCGGCACCATGGCACCAATGATGTCATTCATGGAAATCACCCCCATGTGTCGCCCCCTGCTGTTCACAACATTGGCCAGCTCATTGCCCGAGGCGCTCAATTCACGAGCCGCCTCTTCGATCACCAGACTTTGATCGACTGTGGGCCCCTGCACGGGATCGAGCTTTTGCATCAGGGTACGGCAGCGAATCACTCGCCCACGATTGACATCTTTGACGAAGTTGCTGATGTAATCATCAGCCGGTTTGAGCACGATTTGTTGCCCGGTACCCTGTTGCACTACCTCGCCATCTCGCAGAATGGCAATCTGATCGCCCAAACGCAATGCCTCATCCAGGTCGTGTGTGATGAAAACGATGGTCTTGCTGATCTCCTGCTGAATATCGAGCAACACACCTTGCATATCACTCCGAATGAGTGGATCCAGTGCTGAAAAAGCTTCGTCCATTAGCAGGATGGGAGCATCGTTGGTCAACGCGCGGGCCAAACCCACACGCTGTTGCATGCCGCCCGAGAGCTGATTGGGGTAGCTGTCTTCGTATCCTTTGAGCCCCACTCGCTCGATCCATCGGGCCGCCTGGTCGCGCCTCTGCTTGGCGGGCACGCCCTGAATATCCAGGCCGTATTCCGTGTTTTCCTGCACCGTGAAATGGGGAAACAAAGCAAACTTCTGGAAGACCATGGCCGTCTGCTCTCTCCGGAACCGACGCAATTGCTCGACGTTCATGGTGACCACATCCGCTGGCTGACCGTCAATGTCCACCAGCACTTCACCTGCAGTCGGGTCGATCAAACGGTTGATATGGCGAATCAGCGTGCTCTTGCCGGAGCCCGAGAGGCCCATCACCACCTGAATTCCGCCGCCGGGCATATCGATGTTGATGTCGCGCAAGCCCAGAACGTGACCGTGGTTGTCACGCAGTTCCTGCTTGGTCATGCCGGCACGCACGGCCTCCAGGTACTGCTGGGGGTGGGGGCCGAAGATTTTGTAGAGGCCCCGGATGCGGATGCCAGTGCTTGCCGGCACACTATCGCTGGCAGCTCGGGCTGCAGGTGAGTCAATCACTTCAGCCATGTTGCACCTCCAAGTGACGTTGGAGCCGCTTGCCGTAGGCCTGCGACACGCGGTCGAAGATGATGGCAATTCCGACAATGGCCAAACCGTTGAACAGCCCCATGGCGAAATACTGATTGGTAATCGCACGCAGGACGGGTTGGCCCAGCCCTTGTACGCCAATCATGGAAGCGATCACCACCATGGCAAGCGACAACATGATTGTCTGGTTGATACCCGCCATGATGGTGGGCAGGGCCAGAGGCAGCTGCACCTGACGCATCTTTTGCCAGGCAGAGGAACCGAATGCGTCCGCCGCCTCCAGCAGGTCCTTGTCGACCAGCCGTATGCCCAGATCCGTGAACCGGATGACTGGGGGTATGGCGTAAATCACCACTGCAATCAGACCCGGCACGCGACCAATGCCCAAGAGCATGACCACCGGGATCAGGTAGACAAAACTCGGCATGGTCTGCATCACATCCAGCACAGGATTGACGAGGCGCTGAAACCGATCAGAGCGGCTCATGACAATGCCGATGGGCAAGCCCACTGCAATGGCAACCACCGTACAGACAAAGATCATCGAGATGGTCTTCATCGTGTCATCCCACATGCCGAAGTAACCTACGGCAGCGAGCGTCAGGATGGTTCCCACGACTATCTTCCAGGAGCGGGAAGCGAGCCATGCAACGAGGGCGATGACCCCCATGACGATTGGCCATGGGGTCTGAGTGAGCAGCCGTTCAGAGAACAAAAGGAACGCTTTGAGTGGCTCAAACATTTGCTCGAGCACATCGCCATATTCTCTTGTGAACTGCCGAAAGCTCGCATCAATCGTCCGCCGCAAGAGGCTGAGTTGCTCAGCCCCAAGCGCGGGGAAGTCCTGCATCCAGCTCATGAATTACTTCAGGCTGGCTTCAATTCTCTGGGCTGCGTCGGCAGAGACCCAGGGCTTCCAGACGTCAGGCTGGTTCTTCAGGAAATACTTGGCGCCGTCTTCGCCGGTGGCCTGGTTGTCAGACATCCAGGCGAGCAAACCGTTCACCGTGTCGTTGGTCCAGCCGCGAGCTGCCAGGTAGTCATAAGCAGCGCCGCCCTCTTTCTTGAAGCGGTCGGTCACCACTGTATAGACCTCAGCACGCGCCCAGTCGTTCTTGATGGGGTCAGTGCATTCCTGCTTGGAGTTACAACTCTCCCAGGCGTCCTTGTCGTGCGGAACGCCCGCGTCCAGCTTGACCATATCGTACTTGCCCAGGATGGACGTAGGGGCCCAGTAGTAGCCCAGCCAACCTTCCTTGCGCTCATAGGCCTTTGCGATGGATCCGTCCAAGCCTGCTGCTGAGCCCGTGTCCACGAGGACGAAGCCTTTGTCAGCCGCATCCCAAGCCTTGAACGCATTTCCAGTAGCGATCTGGCAGTTCCAGCCCGATGGACAGTTGTGCATAGCGCCCTTGTCCTTGTTCTCTGAAGACGGGAACAGCTCCGGGTGTTTCAGCGCATCGTCGATGGTCTTGATTTCGGGGTTGGCATCTGCGACGTACTTTGGAATCCAGATACCTTCAACGCCACCGTCCTTGAGCGACTCTGCAGCGTAGTGCAAGCGGCCTTCTTTCACGGCAGCGTCCAGCGGCTGGCGGACCGCGTTGACCCAGGCTTCAGGCGCCACGTCAGGTTGCCCCTTCTCCATCATGGAGGTCAGTGTGGGCATGGTGTCGCCAGGAACAACTTCTACCTCGCAACCATAGCCTTCGCTCAGAATCACGCGGTCTATCTGAGCCAGGACTTCAGCAGACTGCCAGTTCATGCTGGCCACAGTTACCTTGCCGCACGCTGCAGGCGCAGCAGCAGCAGCGGGAGCGGCAGAAGTCGTGGTGTCATTGGCCGCAGGTGCAGCCTCTTCCTTCTTGCCGCAAGCGGAAAGCATCAGAGCGGCAGCAATGGCGGCCAGCGTCAATTGGGGAAGTCGGTTCATCTTCGGATTCTCCTGGTCAGGTTCTTGGTTTGGAAGCGGGTACATTGCCCGCCTGTCCATGAAAGCACCGCAGTGCATCCAACGGCCTGGATGGATTTATTAAGGAGAAACCGAACGCTGCTGCAATACGAAACGTGTTGACCAGCCGCTCAATCCCACCGTCGATGTAACCAGGACGTTGGATTGGGCTAGCCCTCTATCATACAAAGTCACATAAAACGCAGGCGGATACTGCGGCTTTTCATATAACAACATGCCTCCGCATTCTTTCACTGGTCTGATTGAAGCTGTCGAAGCTGTTTGTATGCCGGACGTTGCAGACAGCGGTGCAGCCAGGCGTTGACTTGCTCAAATCCCTGCAACCCCTGGCTCGGACGCAGCCAATTGACCACACTCGCGACGCAAACGTCTGCCACCGTGAACCGTTGACCAGCCAAATAGGGTTCGCTGGCACGGTTGGCATTCCGTGACAAAGCACGCTCCAGAATTGCCAAAGGCGACTGAAGCCTCGCGAGCGCCAAGTCTGCCAGTTCAGGTTTGCGCCGGTCCTCCGGCATGACGAACCGATGCATCAACACGGTGAGTGCATCCGATTCAAGCTCCGTTACGGACCAGAATGACCATCGAAGAGCCTGCGCATCCTCTTCTGCACTTGCCGGCGCGATGCTCGTTCCATCCGGCAGTCCATGGTGACGGGCCAGGTACAAGGCGCAAGCCATGCTTTCCCAGACCACCACCGGCTCATCGATGTCGTCACGCTCGTCAACCAGAACAGGGATATGCCCGTTCGGGTTGAGCGCCATGAAATCTGCTGTTCGGGTAGCCTTGTTGGCGTAAGGAGTGGCCACATGCTCGAATGACACACCCAATTCCTGAGCGGCCCATAGCGGTCGGACAGCCCGTGAGGCAACAATCCCGTATATCTTGATACCCATCTTGTCTCTGCTTTGGCTCAGTAGTGCTGACCTGCTCGAGGCCAGCCATTCAAGGTCAACACTCCAAAATTTCGCACAACTGCAAAAGGTCGGACACGTGAACGTGGGGCGGACGGCCGTGCGATTGGTGGTTCCAGCCTCCGACGGCGCGGTGAACCCATGCTGTCTGCATCCCTGCTGCTGCTGCACCAATCACATCGAGCTCGGGGTCATCTCCCACGTGAAGAACGCAATCCATTGGCACTTCCAGCGCTTGTGACGCCGCCTCGAACATGCCCCGATGGGGCTTGGCCACGCCGACCGACCGGGCGCTCAACGCGGCCTTGAAATGCTCCTCGATGCCGATACGCTTAACGTCCGCATTGCCATTTGAGACGGCTACCATGGGAAAACGCCGCCCCAACCGCTCCAACCCCGGGATGGCATCGTCGAAAAACCGAACTTCCTGCCTGGCCGCGAAAAAGGCTTCGAACGCGCGTTCAGCCAAGTCAGGATCCTCATCGCTACGCGTCAGCATCAATCGGATGGATTCGCGGCGCATGGCACTCAGATCGTGCTGAAGATCTGGCCGCAAGCGGTGCATCTCCACCCTGATGGACCTGACAGCCGATGGCTCCGAGAATTGACG
This sequence comes from Hydrogenophaga sp., assembly GCA_050293865.1. Classification (GTDB taxonomy): domain Bacteria; phylum Pseudomonadota; class Gammaproteobacteria; order Burkholderiales; family Burkholderiaceae_C; genus Hydrogenophaga. The sequence goes on from JBNKNN010000133.1 coordinate 21,217, forward strand.
CGCAGTATTGGGCGCATGGGCTTTCAGCCATTCAATCAAGACACTTTCTGCCCGCTCGATTGTTGGCCAAATAGGCCAAAGTGTGTCGTCCAGGTCAATGGAGATGCCCTGAATCTGTTCCAGGTTCAGGGATTGCGGGGAAGAAGTAGCGACGGAGTTCATCTGTGCGGGAGAATAGCGCATGGCATTCAAGCATGAACCCTCTTTTTCGCATGGCC
>JBNKNN010000134.1:0-3480 GCA_050293865.1 Hydrogenophaga sp.
AGCCGGGGAATTCTCGACGCCTGAGTACGACTGATACCGGGTGCATCCGGTATCCGGCCGTCTGTCTGTCGAGCGGCACGACGCTCATTCCTTTGCGCAAGCCACGCGCTGGCGTCTGGCCGCCGGCCAATCCCACGGCTTGACAATGGCCGCCACCTCTTCCATCACCTTGAGCAGGTGATCAATTTCCGCGTCGGTCAATGCCGAGTTCAGCGTCATGCGCGCCAGGGCCCGATTCACGCTGGTGGCGGGCGCGCAGAACAGTGCGGTGTGAATACCGTAACGGTCCAGCTCGTCTCGAAGTTCTATGGCATCGGCTTCAGGGCCAGCTTCAAGTGCAATGATCTGCTCGGTGCCTTGCTCGATGGGAAAACCCAGAGCGGCCAGGCCTTCGCGAACCCGCCGGGTGACATGGCGCAAGCGCTCGCGCGCGGCGTCCGATTTTTGCAAAAGCTTTGCTGTGGCCTGCAAAGCCACCGCCTCGTGTGGCAGCACACATGAGCTGAAGATGTTCGGGAAGCTGAATGAGAGAATGTAGTGGCGCAACCGCGCAGGCGCGGTGAAGAAGCCCGCCCGTCCGGCCATGGACTTGGCCAGACTGGCAGAGATGAAGTGAACGCGATCGCTCAGACCCAGTTGCGCGCACAACCCGGCACCCGATGGTCCATGGGTGCCCAGAGAGTGTGACTCGTCCACCAGAATCATGCAGCCGTGCGCCTCTACAACATCGAGCATCTCTTCCAACGGACACACTGCGCCCGTGGTGCTGTAGACCGCGTCGACCACCACCAGACCGGGACCATTTTTCTTGATTGCTCGCTCCAGTCGTTTGGGGTCGTTGTGCTGGAACGAGTGTGCTGCGGCTCGAGCAGCATGGGCGCCTTCCCAGAGCGAGGCATGTGCCATGGAATCCAGGTACACGGGTGTATCGGCATCGGCCAATGCCTGGATCAGACCGACGTTGGCGGCATAGCCCGATTGGCAAATGACGCCGTCCTCCTTGCCAACCCAATCCGCCATCATCAATTCAAGTTTCCGCGTGGGATGTTCTTCCTGGAGAAAAACGCCAGATTGAACGACGTAATCGCCGTCGCCTCTCAATGCTGCAACTTGGGCGGCAACGATTTCCGGATGTCCTGTCACGGACAAATAGTCGTTTCCATCAAGACGAATCGAATTTGGCCCCGGATGAGCGCCCTGAACCGCAAATCGACCTCCCCAGGTTTGAGAAAACCGGGGCGCAAATTCGCGTTCGACTCGCGCTTCCAGAGTCGCACTCAAGGGTGGGTTGACGATTGGCTTTTTTGCAGCGATTTCAAGTGTTTCCATGGGGGGCCTCCTGTTAAGACAATCCCATTGAAATTTGAAAGCCGTGAACTATTTCTCGAACCCTGTCAGCGTTGACAGGGATACGAGTACTTACTTATTCAACCTTTTTTGACTGCTTAACCCTGATTCGCGCGGGCGCAACAACTCCGTGAAATACTTCACAGTTTAAATATTCAGCGAACGTCACTAATTGGCACGCAATTAAAGACAATTGTGCCGAGCCCCACTAACGGAGGCGGAATTAATGAACGGATGAAACGGAACTATCAGTTTTGCCGCCAGGGCAAGCCGTGGAAACGCCACCCACCTCGTTCACCGCGATGTGCATGCTCGTCCGGATCACCCTCGAAACCTTCCAGGATGTTGTACGCCTCCAGACCCAGTTCGGTGGCTCGCTTGGCAGCGGCGATTGAACGAACGCCACTTCGGCAAAGCAGCACCACCTTCTTGCCTTGGGCAGCGTCCACAATGCCAGCGTCGAAACTGCTGTTCATCTCCATGCCAGGCCATTGCTTCCATGGAACAGCCTTGGCATCAGGCACAAAGCCAACCCACTCGCGCTCGGCATCCGTTCGCACATCCACCATGACGGCTTCGCCGGCCACCATCCATTGCCAGGCCAGTTGAGGACTCACATCCCCAGCATAAGGGCCTTTTGCCGGACGGGGTAGCATCATTTCCGCGCCATCGGCGTCATGTCGCAAGCCTGAGGTGAGATTGGCGGGAACCGCTTCGTCAATCCTGCGGGGCTTCGGCAAATCCAAGCCTTCCATGATGGCGACGAACTCATCCTCTGTCTTGCCTGCCACCCGCGGATTCTCCGCCTTTTCCTTGCCAATGCTGGATTGTGTCTGCCCTTTATAGTCATGCCCCGGCCACACGACAGTCTCGTCCGGTAGCTGGAAAAGCACCCGGGTGAGAGAGTGGTAGAGATCCTTTGCGCTGCCGGACTGAAAGTCGGTCCGACCGCAACCATTGATCAGCAAGGTGTCACCGGTAAAGACGTTGTCGCGCCAGACCAGACTCATACTGCCGGCTGTGTGGCCTGGCGTGTGCAGAGCCTTGAGTGTCTCGCCGCCAAAATTCAGGGTGTCACCATCGCGCAACTGGACCGCTGCGGTGCCGATGTTGCAGCCAGCAGGCGCAGCCAGCTTGGCTCCGGCCAACTCCACCAGCTTGCCTGCGCTGGTGATGTGGTCGGCGTGCGCATGGGTCTCCACTGCCCATACCAGTCTCAACCCGTACTCCTTGAGCGTTTCCAGATCCCTGCCAATCTGCTCTTCGACCGGGTCGATGATCAGCGCGTCGCGCGTCACCTGGTCGAACAGGATGTATGTGTAGGTGCTGGAGTCGGGGTCAAAGAGCTGGATAGGGTTCATGCAGGTACAGGATGAAGCAGTTGGCAGGATGAGGGGTCAGGAGAACCGTGCCAGCATGTCGGCGACATCATCGGCGGGAACATCACCCTGTGCGATCACGCAACTGACCATGGTGAAGAAGCTCTTGTCCAGAGCCTTGCGGGCGGCAGCCAGTTGTTGTGCCACTTTCTCGCAATCGGCATCTTCATCCAAGAGCTTCTGGATGCCGCGAAGCTGTCCTTCCACACGCTTGAGGCGAAGAATCAGAGCCCGCTTGCGCTCGGGGTCATGGACGGTTGTCATATCGCTTGGTTCCTCAATGGATTCGTGGCGACGCCCAATCGGCGGCGCCAGTGCCTGGGCAGGGCTACCCCATACCCTTACTGGTATCTTATCGTAGCCACGATATCCATGACTTGCACTGGGGAACCTACGTACGCCTCGGCTCATGCAGCGGTTCCCCAAGCCAGACATCGGGTTCACACTAGCGTGCATTCGCCCCCGATCCGCTAACATCGGGATATTACGTTTACGTAAACGTCAATAGAATAGCCCCCACCGACAGCGCTGGAGGCTATCCCTCTGCGGCAACGACCAAGCACATATGAAAGACCGTCTGAACGTCATCACGGAAGCGCTCAAAGCACCAGGCAAAGGCCCCTGGCTTCGATGGCAGGTCGCGCCTGAAGCGGGCAGCAGGAAGAAGCGGGACCGGATCAGACTCGCCGACTATTCTCCTGACAAAAAGCCATTCAGCAAAGGAATCAAGGCCGAAGACAAAGCGCGGGTCCAC
>JBNKNN010000135.1:0-15598 GCA_050293865.1 Hydrogenophaga sp.
CGCTCAGCACCTTGCGGGCGTCGTCCACCACCTGCACACCATCGCCAACGATGGAGCGAGCGCGCTCGACGTTCAGGTCAGCGACCATGGTGATTTCAATGCCTCGACCTGCGCGACCCTTGATTTCCTCCTGATTTCGCGTCAGGACGTTGAAGGTGCCACTGCCAACAGTGCCGATGCCCAGCAGGCCAACTTGTATCGGTTTCATGTGTCTAGTCTGATTTTGAAGATCTTCGAGATCTTGAAATGGATCCGGGCACACCCCGGAAGTGAAAAATCGCTTATGGCCTCGTTGCCCGTCAAAAGGCGACTTCTTCAGGCTGCGGGCTTGCTCGCATGTCGCTGGCGCCATTGCTCCAGAAACTTGGCAACGCGCCCAATGGCTTCCTGCAAGTCGTCTTCATGGGGCAGGAACACCATCCGGAAGTGCTGGTTGTCTGGATAATTGAAGCCCGAGCCTTGTACCAGCATCACCCGAGTGGCGCGAAGCAGTTCCATGAAGAACTGGCGATCATCCGCTACCGGATACAAGGCTGGATCGAGCCTGGGAAACATATACAAAGCCGCTTTTGGCTTCACGCAGGTCACACCAGGAATGGCTGTGATGAGTTCATAGGCCAGGTCCCGTTGACGACGCAGGCGTCCGCCTTCCTTGACCAGATCCTGAATGCTCTGATAACCGCCTAGAGCTGTCTGCACCGCATACTGGCCGGGAACGTTCGAGCCCAGCTTGATGTTGGCCAGCATGTTCAGGCCATCGATATAGTCGCGAGCACAGTCCTTCGGACCTGCAATGTGCATCCAGCCAGCACGGTAGCCGCAGGCACGGTAGGCCTTGGACAATGAGTTGAAGGTCAGCGTCAGCACGTCATCTGCCAAACTGGCCAGCGCGGTGTGCTTTACGCCCTCGTACAAGACCTTGTCATAGACTTCATCCGCCAAAAGCACCAATTCGTGTTCGCGCGCAATGGCGATCAGGCCCTTGAGCAGTTCGTCGCTGTAGAGCGCTCCAGTCGGATTGTTGGGATTGATCACTACCAGGCCTTTGGTACGAGGCGTGATCTTGTTTCGGATGTCTTCCAGATTCGGCATCCAGTCATTGGCTTCGTCGCACATGTAGTGCACGGGCGTGCCTCCGGCCAGACTGGCCGCTGCCGTCCACAAGGGATAGTCTGGCGCCGGCACGAGCAGCTCGTCGCCATCATCCAACAAGACGTCAATCGCCATCGCAATCAGATCGCTGGCGCCGTTGCCCAGATAGATGTCATCCAGCGTAACGCCATTGATGCCCTGCTGCTGGGTATAGTGCATGACCGCCTTGCGCGCAGCAAAGATGCCCTTGCTGTCCGAGTAGCCCGCCGAGTTCGGCAAATTGCGAATCATGTCCTGCTGAATTTCTTCGGGCGCATCAAACCCGAACGCCGCCAGATTGCCAATATTGAGCTTGATGATCTTTTGACCTTCGTCCTCCATCTGGCGCGCCGCGTCCACAATTGGCCCTCGCACGTCATACAGTACGTTGTTGAGCTTGGCGGACTTGCGAACGGTCTTCAAGATGCCTCCTGGCAGTAATGCGGCGATTGAGCAGAACAATCAGCGCAAAAATGGAATAAGCGATGAAGTTCCTTCCGCATGAGCCAGATCCCGAGCCGAGCAAAGATGCCCCCACAACAGGGGCAACCCGAACCGGGGCGCTAGTATTGGCGCCATGCGCAGGGAAAACCTGCAATTTGACCACAGATTACTAGGCACGCAAGCCACAGGCACATGAAGCTGCACGCAGACAGACCCGAACAACACAGTATTTCCGCCTACGGTCCGGATTGGATCGCGGTGAACGGCGAGAAAATACGTTCGAGTTTTGTGCTGTCATCCAGCCACGGAGTGCTTGAACGGTGGGCGCCAGTGCCGCTCGCGTCACTGGACGGACCCCACTTCGAACAGCTGCTGGGCCTGCTGGGAGAACCGACCCCGGAGCTCGTCATTTTGGGTACAGGTACAAAACTGACCTTCATCCACCCCAGGCACACCAGCGTCTTCGCCAGCCGGCGCATCGGCATGGAGACCATGGACACGGCCGCTGCATGTCGCACATTCAACGTCCTTGCTGGCGAAGGTCGGCAGGTAGTCGCCATCTTGCTGCAACAGCAAGACTGATAAACATGCTCCGGCGCAAGCCTGAACAGGGGCCGCACAGGCACTAGAGATTGTGCTACCAAGACTGCAACATTCCGCAGTGCAGCGCAAGAGGGATAGCCCTCGGGCAGGCTTACCCGGAATCGGTTAAAATAACGAGGTTACCCGATCAGATCCCGACTCGCTCCAGAGTCGCAGTCAGACCGGGCTCGCCACCGAATCCTCCATCCTTTCATGTCAGGGGTCCTCGCAGCATGGCAGTCGTTGTCAATAAACCTATTCCCGAATTTGAAGCCCAAGCCACCGGCGGTGACAAAATCACCAACCAGGCTCTGATGGGGCAAACCGTCATTCTGTACTTTTACCCCAAAGATAACACCCCAGGTTGTACCACGGAAGCCATGCAGTTCCGTGATAAGTACAAGGATTTCATCAAGGCCGGCGCCCAAGTCTACGGTGTCTCTCGCGACAACATGAAGTCCCACGATGACTTCAAAGCCAAGCTTGAGCTGCCGTTCGAGCTTATCGCCGATACCGAAGAGAAAATGTGCCACATGTTCGGCGTGGTCAAGAACAAGATCATGTATGGAAAGAAGGTCAAGGGCATTGAGCGCAGCACCTTCCTGATCGGCGCCGACGGCATCCTCGTGCAAGAGTGGCGCGGACTCAAGGTCCCAGGTCACGTCGAAGAAGTACTCAAAGCCGTCAAGGCTCTCAAAAAGGCCGCCTGAGCATTGCTTCAACGCATACAGGAGAACTCAGCTCGACAGCTTTGACGCAGCGACACCACACCCTTGGCAGGCCTTCGCACGAGTCGTGCATAATGAATCCATGCCTCCAGGATGTTGTCCTGCCAACCCCTTGCCTCCTGTCTTTTCGACAGCACGAAAAGCCGCTTGCTTTGTCAGGCGGCTTTTTGCTTTCTTGGCTGCCTGATCACCATTGAATTGCCCATGCCACTGCCTCCAGCACCTACCAAGCGCGCCAGTTTGCTCTCACCCAAAGCGTTCAACGCCAAAGCCAAGATCCATGTCAGCGAAGAAGATCCGACTGAAAGCAGTCCTCTGATTCGCTTGGACGACGAAGCCGCAGCAGCTTCAACCACCGCAAAAGCCTCTTCCGAATCCGGCCCCCAGCGCGCCACCTCTGCACGCAAATCCACTGCGACAAAGGAATCGAACAGGCGCAGTGGCCGCAAGCCAGCGGCCAAGAGTGGCGCTGTGGCCGAGAAGACCGCTGCCGAAGCACCTGCGGCCAAAGTGGCGAAATCTGCATCGCCCGCACCAGCGCCAGCACAAGCGGCGGCGAATCGCCGGCGCGTTCGTGCCACTGCGGATGGCAAAAGGCGCCTCTTCGTGCTCGACACCAATGTTCTGCTGCACGACCCTACCAGCCTGTTCCGGTTCGAAGAGCACGACATCTACCTGCCCATGATCGTGCTGGAGGAGCTCGACGGCCACAAAAAGGGAATGACCGAGGTTGCCCGCAATGGTCGTCAAACCAGTCGAAACCTGGACGCTCTGGTGGCTCAGCAAGGGGCCGACATGGTCAAGGGCATCAAGCTCTCCGCTACAGGACACTTGTCGGCCCGGGGAATGCTTTTTTTCCAGACCGAACCCCTCGGCGGAGAACTCCCTGAAAGCCTCCCTCAAGGCAAAGCCGATAACCAGATTCTCGGCGTTGTTCACTCCTTGCGCAGCAAACGCCCAGACCGCGAGGTCATTTTGGTGTCCAAAGACATCAACATGCGCGTCAAGGCGCGCGCCCTGGGACTGCTGGCGGAAGACTACGAGAACGACAAAACGCTGGACGACGGCGAGTTGCTCTACTCAGGTGCGCTTGCCCTGCCCCAGGATTTCTGGACGCGCCAGAGCAAGACCATCGAAAGCTGGCAAAGTGGCAGCCATACCTTCTACAGAGTCAGTGGCCCTGCGGTGAACCAGTTCCACATCAACCAGTTCGTGTATTTTGAGGCCCCCGACGAGCCTTCGCTCTACGCGCGCGTCACAGAGATCCGCGACGAAACGGCGGTTCTCAAGACACTCAAGGATTTCACCCACCTCAAGAATGCGGTCTGGGGCGTGGCCAGCCGCAATCGCGAGCAAAACTTCGCTCTTAACCTGCTGATGGATCCGGAGGTCGACTTCGTGACGCTGACCGGCACGGCCGGAACAGGCAAGACGCTCATGGCGCTGGCCGCAGGCCTGACCCAGGTGCTCGACGAGCGACGCTACACCGAGATCATCATGACCCGCGCGACCGTGAGCGTGGGCGAAGACATCGGATTCCTGCCTGGCACCGAAGAAGAAAAGATGGGCCCATGGATGGGCGCATTGGACGACAACCTTGAGTTTCTTGCCAAGGGCGACGTCAACGGCGCTGGCGAGTGGGGACGAGCCGCGACCAACGAACTCATTCGCAGCCGGATCAAGGTCAAGAGCCTGAACTTCATGCGCGGCCGCACGTTCATGAACAAGTACGTCATCATCGACGAGGCGCAAAACCTCACACCCAAGCAGATGAAGACTTTGATTACCCGTGCTGGCCCCGGTACCAAGATCATCTGCATGGGCAATCTGGCCCAGATCGATACGCCGTACCTGACCGAGGGTTCGTCCGGCCTGACCTTTGCCGTGGATCGTTTCAAGGGTTGGCCCCATGGTGGTCACATCACCCTGGCCCGCGGAGAGCGTTCACGGCTGGCAGATTTCGCCAGCGAAGTTCTCTGACGTCCCCTGCTCTCTCGCTCAGCGTATTGGGCATGAAAGACAGCGCCAACAGCTGCGCCAACGTGGCGGAGTACTGGGAACACACCAGCGTGGAAACGCAATCTGCGCTGGTGCTTCCGGATGGCTGCAGGGACTTGATCGGAACGGTCACACCTGACGGAGAACCGTCCTGGTTTGTCTCTGCCCTGCAAGACAGCGTCTTGGTCAAACCGGTGGCTGCGGGTCAATGTTTCATTGGCTTCCGGCTCCAGGCCGGCATTCAGATAGACGAAGAGCGGTTGCTGCTTGCGGTGCAGAAACGCGACCTGCTGGACACACCCGGCATATTGCATGACTTGACTGACCACACCCAGCGCATAGCGGCACTGGACGAAGCGCTCTCGGCAATGCAAGACGCCCGACCTGCACTCAATGCACCCAGCCTTTCCAGTGCCGAAGAGCGTCGATTGCAACGCCTTTTCCACCACCACACAGGAAGAACACCCGTGTTCTGGCGGCGTCTGGCTCGGTGGCGTAAAGCGATGCGTTGGCTCAATCAGCCGATCGACCTGGCGGAGGTGGCCTTCCTGGCAGGCTATGCCGACCAGGCGCACATGACCAATGAATGCCGCCGATGGTGCGGTCTGACGCCGCGCGCCGCGCGCGTAGCGCAAGCGCGCGGCGACATTGTCCTGGTCAACAAGGCTTTTGCCTGAGAGCCAGCGGCCCTTCCAGGCCCGTCACGATGGATCTGAAGACGCCACGGGTGTGCACAGCTCCACCCAGAAACCATCCTGATCTGCCACATATGCGACTGTCTGCCCCCAGGGCATCAACTCAGGTGGTTGCTTGAGCGTTGCGCCGGCATTGAGCGCTCGCTCAAGTGCACTCGGCACATCGGGTGTTGTCAAAGCAATTTCAAAACATGGCCGGTCTGCGTCTGGCGCTGAAGGCTTCTTGCCCTGCGCCTCGAGCAACTGTATGGAACAGAACGACAACGCTGTTGCTCCGGTCTGCAGAGTGGCGAAGTCGCACGATGGATCTATGAACGCCAATTCGAGCCCAAAGGCCGATTGGTAAAAGGCGACAGAACGCTGCACATCCGGCACATAGAGAATGGTGTATCCAAGTTGCATGAAATTGACGACCTGCCTTTCTTGAGGTTGAAATCAGAAACGGCCCCACTGTAAACCCACAGTTCGGGGCCGTCTTGTAGATTTCCGACAGGTGTCCCGACAGCGGGCCAGGTTGACAAGTCGCCTGTTCAGAAGTCGTCGTGGCCAGCCAGAGTCTCGAAACGGGTCAGCATGTTCAGGAAAGCCAGCTTCACTGTGCCAGTCGGGCCGTTACGCTGCTTACCGATGATGATCTCCGCCACACCAGGCTCCTTGCATGCGTCCTTGGTGTAGTACTCGTCCCTGTAGATGAACATGATGATGTCCGCATCCTGCTCGATGGCTCCCGATTCGCGCAAGTCGCTCATCATCGGGCGCTTGTCGGTTCGCTGCTCCACGCTTCGGTTCAACTGCGACAGCGCAATGACAGGGCATTGCAGTTCCTTGGCCAGCATCTTCAGCCCTCGGGAAATTTCGCCCAGCTCGGTGGCACGGTTGTCGTTGCTGGCATCCGAATTGGACCCGCTCATCAGTTGCAGGTAGTCAACCACAATGAGGCCGAGCTTTCCGCACTGCCGAGAGAGGCGCCGCGCGTTGGCACGCAATTCGCTGGGTGTCAGGCCCGGAGTTTCATCAATGTGAAGCGAGACCGTACGAAGACGTTCAATGGCTTCGGTCAGGCGTGGCCACTCATCATCGGTCAGTTTGCCGGTGCGCAAATGCCCTTGATTAACGCGGCCAATCGAGCCCACGATACGCACCGCGAGCTGGGCCGCGCCCATTTCCATGGAAAACACAGCGACTGGAAGCCCTTCGTTGAGCGCGACGTGTTCCGCAATGTTGATGGCGAACGCCGTCTTTCCCATGGAGGGACGAGCCGCCAGTACGACCAGGTCACCGGCTTGCAGGCCAGAGGTCATGCGGTCCAGATCGATAAAGCCCGTAGGCACACCCGTCACGTCGTTCGGGTTGTCGGCCATCTCCTGGACACGGTCGAGCAGGTCGACTACGAGGGAGTCCATGGACTGGAAACCCTGCTTCATTCGGGTACCCTCTTCCCCGATTTTGAAGATTTTCTGTTCGGCTTCGTCGAGGATCTTGGCGACCTGGCGACCTTTGGTATTGAAGGCTGCAGTAGCGATTTCGTCACTGGCGGCCACCAGTTTGCGAAGAATGGCCCGCTCGCGAACAATCTCGGCATAGCGGCGAATGTTCGCCGCGCTGGGCACGTACTGGGCCAGCGTGTTCAGATAGGCCAGCCCGCCTACATCTTCCGACTTGCCCAGCGCTTGGAGGTGTTCAAACACAGTAACCACGTCGGCGGGCTTGCTAGCGTTGACCAGCGTGGCGATGGCCGAGAAGATCAATCGATGCTCGTAGCGGTAGAAATCTGAGTCGCTGACCAAGTCAGCCACGCGATCCCATGCCCCGTTGTCGAGGAGCAGACCTCCCAGGACGCTGGACTCTGCCTCAATGGAATGTGGGGGCACGCGCAACTGGGCCACCGGGTCATCCATGCCAATGCCAAAAGATGGATCATCCAGGGATGGATCGAATGAAGAGATATCGCTGTTCACGGTCTGGAATTGCTTGGAGGTGTGGCGGGTGCCAAGGTGCTCGGGGGTCAACGCATTTGCAGCGAGTCAAACGCCCGCTTCTCACCACCTCCCCATGAGCCAAACCGGAATATTAGCCCCAGCGCGCCAAGCTGTCATGGCACAAGTCTGTGGATAAGTGGTGTACAGCCCGTTGATGAGCAGTGACAAAACGGTGCACTACTCCACGCGGGACATGATCAAGAACGGAATGAGGAGCGAGCAGGCGTGGCAACTGTGATCAAGTGGTGGACAAGCTGTGCAATAGCGGGGGACAAAGCCCGCTTTGCAGTGCACAAGCTGTGAATGACCTGCCTGCAGCGATCCGCCACCGACGAAGAAAAAGCCGCTGGCCTTCAGGAGGCAGCGGCTTTATATGCCTTCGCTTCCGCCAGACTCCGCCAGAGGCGGAGCATGGGGCCAGGGAAGCCGTGGATCAGGCGGCTTCGCCTTCGATCACGACAGGCAGCTCAACGTCCACGTCGGTGTGCAGATGCACGTTGACGGTGTACTCGCCGGTGGTCTGCAGAGGACCATGGGGCATACGGACCTGAGCCTTGCTCACCTTGAAGCCTTGCTTGGCCAGTTCGTCTGCCACATCGTGGTTGGTGACAGAACCGAACAGCCGACCATCGACGCCAGCCTTTTGGGTCAACTTGATGGCAGCAGCGGTGAGCTTCTCGGCCACAGCCTGGGCTTCAGCCAGCTTGTCGGCGGCAGCTTTTTCGAGGTCAGCACGGCGTGCTTCGAACTCGGCAATGGCTTCTTTGGTTGCACGACGTGCACGGCCGGAAGGGATCAGGAAGTTGCGGGCATAGCCGTCCTTGACCTTGACCACATCACCCAGACCACCCAGGTTCAGAACTTTTTCAAGAAGAATGATTTGCATGATGTTCCCCTATCAAACGCGGTGCTGGTCGGTATACGGCAGCAGAGCCAGGAAACGGGCACGCTTGATGGCGGTGGACACCTGCCGCTGATAGATAGCGCGGGTACCGGTCAGGCGAGCCGGGATGATCTTGCCATTCTCGGCAATGAAGTCGCGCAGCGTGTCGAGGTCTTTGTAGTCCACCTCTTCAACACCTGCAACGGTGAAACGGCAGAAACGCTTACGTTTGAAGAGCAGGGATTGGCTCTTACGCTTTGGACGCTTGTCCTTGTTGAATCGCTTAGGTGCAGCCATTTTGGGCTTCTCCTTGTATCTTGCTGAATTCCTGAATATGGAGGGTCACGCCTTTTCCGTTCCGGGCATTGGCCAGAAACCCGTGAAATGTCCCACTGATCTCCAGTGGTTGCCGAGACATGGTCTCGGCCAATGCGCCAAAGGCAATTGCCTTCAGCTGGACTTTCACGATGCGGGGTGTGTCGAGCTCGATCAGCTCCGACTCGTGTTCCAGCACCAAGTTGATGGCTGGGACACCTGCCGGCGTGTAGCGCAATGACTGCAACTGAACGACGCAGGCGGTCAGACTGACCTTGTTCACACCTCGCGAATTGGCGCCTGGTGGATCAGGCCGCAGCCTGCTCCTGCTGTTGAGCCTTGCGAGCTTCCTCGCGCTCCACTGCCTTCATCATCTGAGATGGCTCGGTCTCGGCCTTCTTCTTCTGAATGGTCATGTGGCGCAGAACGGCATCATTGAAGCGGAAAGCGTGCTCCAGCTCAGCGATGGACTCCTTGGTGGCTTCCACGTTGAGGCACAGGTAGTGAGCCTTGCTCAGCTTGTTGATCTGGTAAGCCAGTTGGCGACGGCCCCAGTCTTCTTCGCGGTGAATCTTGCCTTCGGCAGCGGTGATCACACCTTTGTAACGCTCCAGCATGGCCGGAACCTGCTCGCTTTGATCCGGGTGGATCAGCAAGACGATTTCGTAGTGACGCATAAACACTCCTTGCGGTTGTGAAGCTGCCCCCAGCGTCGAAGTGAGGTGCAGCAAGGAAAGAACCCACGATTATAGCGGTTTATCAAACGCCCGCGCAAGCTGTCATCAGACAAGTGTGTCCCGGGCGCCTTCGGTCGCCTGGAGCGGCGCGGCTTCTTCTGGCCAGCGATCACGCGGGTAACGTAGGCGATCGACCATGCGCTGAACCTCCGTGCTGGGTGTCGGAGTGAACAGGCTGACAAGAATAATGACCATGAAGCCTACCGGCACGCCGAAGACGCCGGCAGAAATGGGCTGGATTCCCCACCACAATTCAATGGGGCGCGTGACACCAAAGAGGCCGCGCAGCCAGGGCTGCGTCATGGCCATGTAGTAGAAGGTCACCGCCAGGCCACTGAGCATGCCCATAGCCGCTGCAATTCCAGTAGCACGCTTCCAGAATATGCCCAGCACCAGCGCAGGAAAAAAGGCCGAGGCTGCAAATGAAAATGCGGCCGAAACCAGAAACAGGATATCAGCAGGCTTCTGCGCTGCGACGTAGGCAGCCAGCAACGCCACCACGAGCAAAATCACTTTTGAAATGGTTACCCTGCGCGCGGTGGAGGCATTGGGGTCGAAGAGTTTGTAGTACAGATCGTGTGAGAGCGAGCTCGCGATGGTCAGCAGCAAACCGTCTGCCGTTGACAGGGCTGCTGCCAGCCCGCCGGCAGCCACCAGTGCAGAGATCACGTAGGGCAGGCCTGCAATTTCAGCAGTGGCCAGCACGATGATGTCGCCGCCAATGGTGAGCTCGTTGAGCTGTAGCTTGTTGTCGCCATTGACATCTGAGACAGAAAGCAGCCCGGGGTCGACCTTGTTCCAGGCTCCTACCCACTGGGGCAACTCGTCGAACGAGGTTCCGATCAACCCGTGGAAGATCTCGTATTTCACGAGCACGGCCAGCGCTGGCGCCGTGAAGTACAGGAGAAAGATGAAAAAGAGTGCCCACGTCACCGATTGACGCGCCTCCTTGACACCTGGGACGGTGTAGTAGCGCATCAGCACATGCGGCAACGCGGCCGTGCCCACCATCAGGCAGAACATCAAGGCAAGGAAATTGGTTCGAGAGTCGCTGAACAGCGCCTGCTGCTCCGGACTTCCTTTGGGGTCTCCCTCAAATTGTTGCGCATGTGGTGGCATGCCGTTGAGCGGCTCCGCCTTGATTTTGGCCGCCGCCAGAGCCTTCTGCCATTTCTCGCGGGCTGAGTCGACATCCCGCGGCAAGGCGGCGAGTTCCTGTTCCGCCCGGGCGATGGCCGGCAGATCGGCGCCGTTGGCCTGCAACCAGCTGATACGTGCCTCGGCCGCAACCTTGTCGGCGCGCAATGCCGCCTCTGGGTCTTCCAGCTTGCGCCCGTAGTCAGCGGCCTGCGCGGCAAACAGCGCCCTTACCTGCTTCTCCAACGGGTCATCGATGAGCTCCCTCTCCTTGGAACTGACCTTCTCGAGCTGATAGCCATAAATGGCCTGAGGAACAGGCACGCCCGTCTGCTTGACCGAAAGCCAGACCACAGGAATCAGATAGGCCACGATGAGGATGATGTACTGGGCCACCTGTGTCCATGTCACTGCCCGCATACCGCCCAGAAAGGAGCACACCAGAATACCGCCCAGCCCCAGGAAAATGCCAAGCTCGAAGGCCACGCCTGTGAGACGGGATGTGATCAGGCCGACGCCGTAAATTTGCGCCACCACGTAAGTAAAGGAGCAGATCAGAGCGGCCCCAACACCGAGCAGGCGCGGCAGGTGCCCGCCATAGCGTTCAGCCAGAAAGTCGGGAATGGTGAATTGTCCGAACTTGCGCAGGTACGGCGCCAGCAGCAGGGCCACCAGACAATAGCCTCCTGTCCAGCCCATGATGAAGGCCAGGCCGCTGTAGCCAGACAGATACAAGGTGCCTGCCAAGCCAATGAACGATGCTGCAGACATCCAATCGGCACCGATCGCCATGCCGTTGTAGAACGCAGGTACACGACGACCCGCCACATAGTATTCCACCGGATCGGTGGTACGACTCATGATGCCGATACCTGCGTAGAGGCCCACAGTGGCCAGCAGGAAGATGAAGCCAATGCCGTCCCGCGGCATTCCCATGGCCTCCAGCGACGCCAATCCAATCAGAAAGATGGCAAAACCACCTGTGTACCAACCGTACACGCGATTGAGCTGCCGGCGAAAGGCTCGTGACTCGCTCACCGCTCCTCCTCAGCCGACCTATCCACTGCATCCATCCGGACATCCAGCCGATGAACATACCAAGCGTAGAAGGCCGTGATCAGGCCATATATGAATGGTGCTCCCTGCGCGCCCATCCAGAAGCTGAACGGCCAGCCAAAGAACCTGAAGTCAAGATCGCGTGCGAAGAAGCTGACCACGAATGACACCAGAAACCAAGCCAGCAAAAGCCACATCGTCACGCGCTTCATGGACCTCCAGTGACGACGACGTTTTGGCTGAGACTGATTTGTCATGGGAGTGCCTGATCGGCTCGGTGCCGCGGGCTTCGAGGATTCGGCGACGCATGCTGCATGCCACTGGGTCAACAAAGATAGGGCGCGCGAGCGCTCGAACAGAGTGTAACCACGAAGGCCTCGCCCAGTCACTTACCTCAAACTTACAAATTGCACTTCAAGCAGTGGTTGCCCCCTTCACACGCTGACGAATGTCAAGAGTCGTCAAAGCCACTGGCACCATCGGCATGCGAGGGGGTAGCATGTGACTTGTGACATCCTTGCCAGCCATGGCATGCATACCACGGGAGAAACCTCGAAGTGACGATCATCCACTCCAAGACCGACCTACAGGAACTGGTACAACAGCACCGAGTGTTTGGCGTTCTCGAACCAGCGCAGCAAGCGGCATTGATCGAGCGCATAGAGTTGCACGAACACGCAGCTGGCAGCGAGATCGCCAGCGGCGATGTTTTGAGGGAACACCTTCGCTGGCTGCTAGAGGGTGAAGTCGAACTAAGAGACAAAAGCGGAAACGTGGTGGTATCCCTGCGCAGAGGAGACTGCTTCGGCTTGCGCTTGGGGTTGGGCGTGGGAGCCACTTCGGCGACAGCAAGTGTCGCGGCACAAACAGCAACAGTGCCAGCGGCTTTTGCCAACGAGCTGCGCGATGCCTCTCCTGCCATGCGCTACTTTCTACCCCCGGCACACAATGGGGTTGCGGTGGCCACACTGGAAAAACAGGCGTCGCCCGCAGCGTCAAAATCGACCGACGGCCAAGGCGACGCCGCAGAGCTCAATCTGATGACATCTCCTGTCAGCGCACTGATCAAACGAGAGCCCATCACGCTGCCGCCCGAGACACCCATCATCGACGCAGCCAAACTGATGAGTGAGCACCGAGTTTCGTCGGTGCTGATCACACGGGGAGAAAAACTCTGGGGGGTGATGACTGACCGTGACCTGCGCAACCGTCTGGTGGCGGCAGGCCTGGACAGTGGGCAGCCAGTGTCCGCCATAGCCACGCAGTCCCCCATGACCATCGATATGGCCAATCCGGCTTTTGATGCGCTGCTGCTGATGGCTCGTCACAACATCCACCACGTGCCGGTGCTCGATGGAGAACGCGTGGCGGGCATGATCACAGCGACAGACCTGACCGAGCGACAAAGCACCTCGGCCGTTCACCTGGCCAGCGAAATCTACAAAAAGACGGCGGTCGGAGGCCTGCAATCAGCTGCAGGAAAGATTGGCCGACTGCAACAGTCACTGGCAAATGCCGAGGCTTCGGCATACAGCACGGGCCACATCGTGACCGCGATGACCGATGCGATCACGGTACGACTGCTTCAGCTGGGCGAAGAGAAGCTGGGCAAGGCGCCCATTCCCTATGTCTGGGTTGCAGCTGGCTCTCAGGCTAGAAGCGAACAGACCGCCAAGTCCGATCAGGACAACTGCATGGTTCTGGATGACAGTTACGACGAAGCTGCGCATGGTGAATACTTCAAAGCCTTGGCGCAGTTTGTGTGCGATGGCCTGGACGCCTGCGGCTATGTGTACTGCCCTGGAGACATGATGGCCATGACCGATGCCTGGCGCCAGCCTCGCCAAAAATGGGCCGAGTACTTCAAGCGTTGGACAGGTACGCCCGACCCCAAGTCGCTGATGCTGACGTGCGTGTTCTTCGATCTGCGAGCCATCCACGGCGATGCGAGCTTGCTCGACGGCTTGCGCCGCGAAGTACTGAATCAAACCAAAGGCAACAGCATCTTTCTCGCCTACATGGTGGGCAACGCCTTGCAACACCAGCCCCCCCTTGGCATGTTCAAAGGCATTTCCACCATAAGGAATGGAGAGCACAAAGGCAAGATCGACCTCAAGCACACCGGCGTCGTGCCTGTGGTGGATCTGGCACGTGTGTACGCACTCGCTGGAGGGCATGAGGCGGTCAACACCACCGACCGGCTGACCAGCGCCGCGGCGGGAGGTGCGATCACAGAGGAACGCGCACGCGACCTGCGGGATGCCCTCGAGTTTCTGGCTTTCACGCGCATCCAGCACCAAGCGCGCCAGATATCAGCTGGAGCCAAACCCGATAATTTTCTCAACCCGGATGAGGTGTCGAACTTCGAACGCTCGCAACTTAAGGACGCTTTTCTGGTGGTCCAGTCCCTGCAGAACGTTCTGGGGCAACGGTACCAGGCGGGCCGATTCTGATCCCCTGCTTCGTCGGAGCCCGAGCCGCCCGCTGCCCTCCTTGCGCGTCAGTATTTGAGGCGCGCGTAGTAAGTTCTTTGTGCTGCTTCCATGGCCTGACCAAGCGTGAGAATACCCTTCTCGGCCAGTAGCGGGATCAGCCGTATCAACACCTCGGCAGTGACCATGGCGTCCCCCATGGCCGTGTGGCGCCCGACCACTGTGATATTGAAACGCTCGGCTATGGCCTCCAGCCGGTGCGAATCCTGGTTGGGGTGCACCAGCGCCGAGAGCAGAAGCGTGTCAATCACGGGCTGGTCAAAACGAACCCCTGTCGACTTCTCCTTGATTTGCAGGAATCGCATGTCGAACGCCGCGTTATGGGCAACCAGCACGGTGTCTTGCGCAAACTGATGGAACGCGGGCAGGACTTGTTCAATGGTGGGCTGGCCTTTGACCATTTCGGGCTGGATACCATGAATGGGGATGGATGCGGCAGGGATGCTGCGCTTGGGATCAACCAGTTGCTCGAAGCACTCGTGCCGCAGCAGCTTGCCGTTGACGATACGCGCCGCACCGATCTGAATGATCTCGTCGCCTTGTGATGGATTGAGTCCTGTGGTTTCCGTGTCGAACACGGTATAGACCAATTCGTCGAGCGGCTGGTCTTCCAGGCGACGGGTTTGCGCCGTCACCTGAAAAAGGTCGAAATCGTAGTACTCGGGTCGACTCTCGGTATAACCAAGAGATTCGGCGGCGATTCGCTCGCGCTTAGCAGCCATGGGCAGTACCAGCCGGAAGTATGCCTCGTGTCGGACACGCTCCCGTTCGAACCCGAAGCTACCTTGGTGGCGCTCGATCACATCCCGTACAGTCTGATGACTGCCCTGGCCGCCGAACTGCATAGGATCCATCTCCCAGTTCATGACAGTTTCGGTGTTCATCACCTGACCACTCCAGACGAGGTCGAGATGGGCTTTTCCTTCATGGCTTTCGCTGGCCGCCAAGCGAAGGTACACATACCGCACTTCGAATTCTTCCGAAAGCCGGGTCGCCAGATAGGTGAGAACTTGCACGACGGAAAAGCTGTCCACCTTGAGCCAAACGGATTCGTCGGTGTCTGCCACGCTGATACGCAAACGCCCCAGTGCCTCCATGCGTTTGGAGGCCACTTCCATCAGGTCCAGACCACGGATGTCTTCCATGCCCCAGCGTGACTGCAGCTTTTCATTGGCCCTGCGCTCAAGCGCATTGATGCGCTGGCTGAGCCCCTTTGCCTCATCGCGAAGTTGATTCCGGTAGCTCTGGCGCTGCCCGGGCTCAAGATCTGTCCTGTCGAGAATGTCCACCATGGCCTGCATATTGGCCAGCGAAGAACGACTGCCAGCCGTCAAGGTGTGCATGAGCTGGTCTCGCGCAGCTTCTGCCTCAAATTCGTCAGTGATGTCATCGACCATCAAGACAAATCCCGACATCAGGGC
>JBNKNN010000136.1:0-1759 GCA_050293865.1 Hydrogenophaga sp.
ACAAAGCTGCTGTGTATCACTCGGACTCGGATCATCCGAAGCCCAGACACAAAAGTCAACGAAGCGGGGTTTCGCGGTCCTTGCGAGCAGCAGACTCGTCCACCTCAATGACCTCAACATCAACCACGTCATTGCTTTGCCTGGACGCAGCACCGTCCTGCCCCCAAGCCCCCTGCCCGAACCGCTGTGAACGGGCACGGAACTGCTCGAACATCATCACGGGGGCGGGCTTCTTGCCCGTGAGCAGCGACCACAAGGACACCGCCACCACCACAATCAACGCCGCCGCCAGGAAACTCAACACGAATATGCCCGAAGCCACCAGCAACACCAGTCGCAAGACACCGCGAAATAGGGAGTTGAGGACTTCGGAGAAACTGGACATGGCAAACGTGGACATGGAATCCCTGGAAATGAGAAAGCTGAGACGTCGAACAGGGAAGAGATGTGGACAGTATGCCTGTTTGCAAGAGCCGTGCGTCGGTCGTCAGCCCTGTGGCGTATTTTTGAGCCAGGCCGCCATGCGGTGGACTGCTTGCTGATATGCTGCATCACAGCATCCGAATCCTCTTTTGCCGCTCATGAAGCACATCTATCGCTACTTCTTCCGGGGCCTGATCTCCTTTCTGCCCCTGGCTCTCACCGTCTATGTGCTGGTCATATTCGTCTCCTGGATTGAGGGATTGACCATGAGCATGGTTCGCCCCTTGGTTGGTGAGCACTACATTCCCGGCCTCGGCATTGCGCTGGGCGCCCTGGGCATTCTGGCCTTGGGGTATCTGGTTTCGCAACCCTTCACAGCTCGATTGGTATCGCTGGTGGAACTGCCCTTCACCAATTTGCCGCTGGTCAAGAGCATCTACTCATCGCTGAAAAACTTCGCCGATTACTTTGCGCCCCACGAGGACAATGTCCAGCAGGTCGTCAAATTGCAGATTCCCGGTCAGGAACTGTCCATGGTAGGACTGGTGACGCGGCAAAACCTCAAGGGCTTGCCAGGCGTCCTGGGTGAAGGTGAGAACGTGGCCGTGTACTTGCCCATGGGATACATGATCGGCGGTTACACCGTGTTCGTTCCGCGAACCTGGGTAACGCCAGTGAAGATGCCGGTGGAAGAAGCCATGCGCATGGCGCTGATTGCATTCATGGCCGCCGGTCCTGCAGTCGACCGCAAAGATGCCCCCCCAACCCCACCCTCTCCTGCTTCTTCCGGCAAAGAAAGCCACGACGGCTGACACAGACTTGACGCATAGCAGCCCGACACTTGGACCTTATGAGTACCCGACATCTCGACTCACTCTTCTCCCCACAGTCCATCGCAGTGTTGGGCGCCTCCGTCCGCCATGGCAGTGTCGGCGGCACGGTCTGGCGCAACCTGGCAGGCAGCAACTTTCAGGGAAGACTGTACCCGGTCAACCCCAAATACGATTCGCTCAGCGGTCTCAAGTGCTATTCGGGCGTCGACAAGCTTCCAGAGGCGCCCGAGCTGGCCATCATCTGCACGCCCCCCAAAACCGTGCCCGGCCTGATCGCTGACCTGGGCAAACGGGGCACCAAGGCAGCCATCGTGGTCAGCGCCGGGCTGGACAAGAGGCAGAAGCAAGCCATGCTGGACGCTGCTCGCCAGCACACACTGCGCATCCTCGGCCCCAATTGCATTGGCATGCTGGCCCCGCACCATGGCGTGAATGCCAGTTTTGCCCACATTGGAGCCAAGCCTGGCTCGCTGGCGTTTGTCTCGCAATCGGGCGCCCTGGTC
>JBNKNN010000137.1:0-15436 GCA_050293865.1 Hydrogenophaga sp.
CCATCGAGATCTACAACTTGGAGCGACCTCATCTATCGCTGAAAATGCAAACGCCCGATGCGGTGCATCGGGCGTCATTGGCCGGAATCAGCCGGCTGAATTCACCGTCCCAGGTGTCAACCTAATTCAGGACGGGTCACACGGGACATTGACGATCCCACCACAGATGCCGGATATACGACTGCAGGTGCTTTGCCCCAAGGTCCCCAATCGGTCAGTCCCTTGCCGTTGAGGGGGAGTCCATATATGAAGGGTTAGGTCTCATTGAGAGCCGCCCACAGCCATACGTTGAGCAATGGCTCTATCGACAAGTTGTCTAGCTGTTTGATCGATATGTTGAAACTGGAACCGTTGCATGAACGCAAGCGGGCCAAGCTCCGCGAATAGTTTCCCCACGACTTCATCTGCAAAGCTACTAGACACGAGAGGCACGTTTTCGAAGCTCAAGATGATGCGTTGGTTGGGGCACATTCTTGCTAGATTGAGGAGCTTCTTTCTGACCGGCGCTCCTGCGACGCGACTGCCGAAGGATTGACATTCTTCGGCGATCTTAAAAAGTAGATCTTCCGTGCCGTGCTGCTCGTATCGGAGTTCAACATAGTCAGTTGGTTGGTGAGCTTTGCCTCCGAAACTGAGCGCTTCTTCAAGGAGGCGTGGTACGGAGAAGTCAATTTGAGCCGCGACGAGCGTGCCTTCATACGGTACGCGTTCGGTTGCAATGCGTAGTCCCTTGCGCTCGGTAAACATGAGCTTCCCGTAGCCGCTCTCCACCTGGAAGAAGCCATTGCTGTGACTGCATATTTGATAGCTGCCATATAGGCCGTTGCCTTGACCCACATTTGTGTCTCGTGTGACACCTTCTCGGATGGCCTGCTCAAGGGCTGCTGCATCCGAGTTCAATGACGTGTGGGTTGCTCTAAGCGTCGCAGGGATTCCTAAGCCGGCATCGGCAACGATGTATTCGACTCGCTTTCTCATTCGCTGAAATGTGGAAACTTGAACCAACCCCCCGATTGACGATTGAGAGTGATTCAACACGTTGTCTGTGATTTCGTTGATTGCCCATTCGAGCGCAGCGAGCTCTTTTCGATTGAGGTCTGGAATTGCACCGAGGATGGCGTTAACGATACGGTTTACTGCCTTTTGTTGCTCGTCTGCATTCGTGAAATGAGTTGCTGGAACCTGTGAGTGCCCTTTGAACTCTGATGGTGGACAGGCCCGTGGCTCAATGAAGTGAGCCCAGTTCGCGTTCTTAAAAAGCCTGGCGAGCTTTTCGTCATTCGGCCAAACAAGTTCAATGTCTACGCGGGCTTCGCGCAGCCTCATGATCTGCGCGCATAGCGCAAGCATCGGTCCTGCAAAAGCAGCCGTACACCGGCTGAAGTCAAGTACCAAGTCTCGATATCCGGCATCTTGAACCGCTTGATGGAGACCAACAAGCGGACGAAGCATGTCGTTCATCAGGAACTGCCCCTCGAAGATGAGGGTGTTCCCAGAGAGGTAGATTCGTGCGTCGGACATCTTGATGAGACCTAACGAAGCTGTGCAAAAAACCCATCAGCAGACGATTTGAAGGTCTGCTCACGAGAGTGGATGTGTGGGTGTTTCACGGCTGCGTTCCTCCTGATTCGTTTTGTCGTTTGCGACGCCGCTGTCGACTTCGTTTCGACCCTGCGCCTTTATTTTTTTGAATGGCGCTTTGAGTGGGTTCTTGCTGAGTGTTTTTGAGCCAGCCAATGCCCTTCAATTTATCGCAAATCCCGCCAGTTTCTCAATGTTGTGCACCAGGCAATACGGCCTGACCCTTCCTTCACTCCTTCACTCCTTCATTCGTCAACCACCCAGCCATCCAACCGCTTCACACCATCTCACGTTGCGACGGGTTGGTTTGATTGACCATCATGGCCAACCGGGTTCCTCCCACACCGCTTTACGCCGATAACTCTTCCGGCTCCAACACGGCAGCCGCTTGTAGCGTGTGGCGATGCGGTGACGCAGATTCTTTTGTTGCCACGGGACATTGACGATCCCACCACAGATGCCGGATATACGACTGCAGGTGCTTTACCCCAAGGTCCCCAATCGGTCAGTCCCTTGCCGTTGAGGGGGAGTCCATATACGACTTGTTAGCTGTTTCGGGCGGGTTAAGTGCAATGCGCACTGGCCTCACCCCACCACCAAGAGCTTGTACAAGCCAACACCGATCAGAACTGCACCGAGCAGATCGAGAAGTGTTCCAGTAAGCGACACCCTTCGAGGGTGCCCAGAGACCTTACCCGGTGGGTAAAACGCTGTTCCGGGCACGATTGCTTCTTGCAATGGGTGATTCACCCATTCCCCGAGCCCCACAAATACTAGGCCTAGAGAAATAAGCTGAACGATATTGTTATCTACCCCCACTAGATCGACAGTAAGACTCAGAATCAGTACAAATACGCCAGCCGCAGCGACTGCTTTGTACCAATAATCTATGACC
This sequence comes from Hydrogenophaga sp., assembly GCA_050293865.1. GTDB lineage: Bacteria > Pseudomonadota > Gammaproteobacteria > Burkholderiales > Burkholderiaceae_C > Hydrogenophaga. The sequence goes on from JBNKNN010000137.1 coordinate 2,477, forward strand.
AGTTTTTCCAGTGGATTCGTGCTCATTTCTTTTTACAGCTAACGCCCAGGTAAGCGGCTTGACCGATTTGTTAGGCATTTTCAACGCGCTTTGCTACCACGAAGCCATAAAAGCCAATGGCCGACTCGATACGCCACGCTTTAAACCCTTTTTCAGCCAGGCCTTCGACATAGCTCTCGAACCCCTCTTTCCAGTACCTGACCCCGTGCATACGATTCCATTCGGTTATTTGACCGGATATCTGGCCAAGGAATGAACCAACCGGCTCCTCTTCGATATCCGTGATTATGGCACCAGTCGTGTGTACGAAATTGTACAAAGCGACCTCTTCAAAGGTGATTACCGATTTGTCCGTTTCCTCGCCCGGATAGCCGTAGACGAGATTCAAGGTAATTTTTTCGCCTCGATCCGCGACTTCGTAACTCTCAAGGTGATAGTCGTGGTAACGCATTTCTATGCCTAACGTTTGAATTAAGGGGCGCCGTTAGGCGTCCCGCTTGAATGATGGGTTAGGCTGCCACATAAAACGGATTTCTCACGGGCGGCCAACCAGCGACACATATAAACTCAACTTCTGTTGTTTTTAAATCTCCAGAAACCAAGCTATCTAAAAGGTTTTTGGTTTCTTTTAACCATGAGGGTAAAGCTTGGTTTGCTTTTGAGAGAGCTTCGTCTGTTGATACGCCATGAAACCTGCCATCATTAGACAATCCACCTGCATCTGCTAATGCAACCTCAATGGTGTTTTCATTTATTTGAGCGATGGTCATTTTCCCGTGGTATGTAACCCACTGAGTTATATACGGATAATCAGTTGAAAATGCCATAAGGTTTGAAAGCCTAACGCTGAAATTTGCGGCAGTTTTGGAGCGGCGAAGCCGCGGAAAAGCTGTCCGGCAACATTGATTTGTTATGCATTGCAGTTCAACAGGTTCTTAACCTGTTCGTTTGTGGCCAAACCTGCTGGCAGCCTGCTTTCAACGTTGGCTATCGTAGGATCCGCCCCCGCGTCTAATAGTAGCTGTACTAGCTGCTCACTATTGCGAACGGCTGCATGATGCAACGCCGTAAATCCATCTTCGTTTTTTGCATTCACATCCGCGCCGGCCTTGATCAGCAAATTAGTAGCCGCCACATCGCCCCACACGACTGATACCTTAAGAGGGGTATTACCACATATACCTTTTTGATTGATCTTCGGAACACCAATATCTGTAAACTCGATAGTGTTGGATATCGCGACCAACACATCGTCTGCCGTGCCCCACTTGTTGCCATCATTAGTCATAAGCACCCGCATAACTTAGATATATACGACACCAGTCTGCCAGATAACATCGCCACCGTCGGGTAACAGCTTCCCACACCGGCAGGTTTTCTTCCCCACAATCAAGGACTTACCTCGCGCCGTGCGGGATAACACCTGAATATGGACCAGAGGTTACCGGCAAGCCTGGCCACATCTGCATCTGCTTCTGCTTCTGCACCTGGTCTTCGCTGTTGTCCGTCAGTCGGCCTTGCCGCCGGCGCTGTCGTCGGGCGACGGGGTGGCCCCTAGCGCTTCCTGCTCCATCAGCAAAAAGGTGTTGTAGGCGTTCATGCGGTTGGCCGGGCCGAACATGGGCACTTTCTCAAAGCTGCTCCAGTCGGTCGCCTTGTAGGCCTGGTCGAAAGGCACGAAGTTCTCGACCGCCTCGCCCATGGTCTTGCGCAGGTAGATCAGGTAGTCGCGGGTCATGGCGATGTCCTGCTTGGGGGTGGCTGAGAAAGAGCCGTGGCCGGGCACGACCACTTCGGTGTCGAAGGCGAGCAGCTTGTCTAGCGACCGGATCCACTGTCCGCTGTTGGCTTTGCCGACGAAGGGAAGGCGGCCGTTGAAGAACAGGTCGCCGGCGTAGAGCAGTTTGTCTGCCGGCACGTACACGGCCAGGTCTTCCGGTGTGTGGGAGGGGCCAACGTGGTCGATGCGGAATTCCATGCCGCCGCGCTTGAAGCTGGTGGGGCCGTCGATCCAGGTGTCGGCGGGGACGAGGCGTGTGTCTTTGTCGATCCAGGGGGCGATGTCTGTGCGAGAGGCTTGCAGGCGCAGTTTGGCCGTTTCGGAGGCCAGGTATTCCCGCCCGCCGGCGTGGGCCATGATGTGTGCGCCTTCGGCCTTGAAGGCTTGGAGGCCGTAGATGTGGTCGGCGTGGTAGTGGGTCATCACCACGTCGGTGATGGGTTGTTGGGTGATCTGGCGGATGGCTTTGATCAGGCGTTGGGCGGCGTGGGGCGAGCCCAGGGCATCAATGACGACGACGCCTTCGGGTGTGACCACGAAGCCGGCATTGGAGATGAAGTTCTGGTTGGCGCCGGAGCCCAGTTGCGATAGCCCTTCCACGTAGTAACCGTGCTGGCTGACCTGCCTCACGATCATGGATGGGGTCTCTTCGTCGAACGTCATGGGCTTGAACTGCGGGGACGATTCGGCCTTGGCCAATGTCGGGTACAAGGCCATGGGCACGCCAACGGCGGCTACGACGATAGCGAGTGCGGTCGTGGCCATTTTCAGAACGAAATTTCGAGTCGGAGAGCCGAGCTTGCGTCGGATGGGCGTCGTTGAGGTTGAATCTGAGAGAGGGGTGAGGATGCTGGTTCGGGCCGAGGTCATGCCTGCCTCCATGGTGTTGTCTCGCTGGTGTGTGCGCCAGCCAGATAGAGATAGAGTTTGCGCGTGTGCTCAGAATATCACCCGTGCTTGGATCGGGGTGATCCCAGCAGCACAAGCCAGACTGCTGGTTGCCTGGTTCGTTGCGCTAGACCTGCGCTGCGTCAGATGGCGAGCGGGTCCACGTCGATGGCGAAGCGGATGACGCCTTTGCCTTGTGGGGAGAGTCGGGCCTGAAGCAAGCTTGGGCGCCAGCGCGCCAGAAAGCGTTGCAAGTTGACCCGCGAATCGGATTCGACCAGCATTTGCGCCCGCTCGACATTGGCCACACGCTGAATATTCAAGGGCACGGCGGGGTACAACATCACGTCTTCGTGCCCAGGCAAACCGGAGGCCTGCTCGGCGGCCAGGTTCAGAAACGCCTGGGCCGCCTCCTGTGTGCGAGCGTCTGCACGCAGCAAGGCTTGGCATCCGTAGGGTGGCATGCCAGCGGCCTCGCGCTCCAAAAGCTGTGATTGCGCAAAGCCCGGGTAGTCGTGCGCTTTGAGCGAAGCAAACAGCGCATGGTCTGGGTGCCAGGTTTGCACCCACATTTCGGCGTTGGCGCTGTGTTGTGCGTCGCGGCCTGCGCGGCCTGCGGCTTGCATGAGCAAGGCGAACAGCCGCTCTGGTGCACGGTAGTCGCTGGCGAAGAGGGCGCTGTCGGCATTCACGCTGGCGACCAGAGTGATGCGCCGGAAGTCGTGCCCTTTGGCGATCATTTGCGTTCCCACCAATACATCCACTTCACCGTTGTGAAGCGCTGCCAGTTGGGCTTCCAGACTGCCCTTGGTGCGTGTGGTGTCTGCGTCCATCCGGGCAACGCGCACCGGCGTGCCGTCGGGACGCCTCATGTCGGTCATCAAGGCCGTTATCTGTTCCTCGATCTGCTCTGTGCCTCGGCCAATGGGCGCAATGTCGAGGTTGCCGCAATCAGGGCAGGATCGGGGTACCCTTTGGGTAAAGCCGCAATGGTGGCAGCGCAGTGTCCTGTCCAGTTTGTGGAACACACGGTAAGCGCTGCAGTGTGGACAACCGCTCTTCCATCCGCAGTCGCCGCAGGCCAGCACCGGGGCGTAACCCCGGCGATTGAGCAGCACCAGACATTGCTCGCCCCGCCCAATTCGCTCCTCCATGGCGGAAAGCAGGGGGGGCGCCAGTGTGGCGCCTTTGGGTTGGTGGTTCATGTCCACCAGGCGAAGTCGCGGCAGAGTGCCGCCGCCGATGCGGGACGCCATGTCTACGCGCTGGTAACGCCCTTGCTCGCTTGCGTGCCAACTCTCTAGTGACGGTGTCGCAGAGCCCAGGATGACCTGGCAACGACGGCCGCTGGTTCCCTCTGCGGGGTATCGGTCGCTCTCGAGCTTGGCTCGATACACCGCCAGATCTCTTGCAGAATAACGGGCGCCATCCTGGCTCTTGTAGCTGGGGTCGTGCTCTTCGTCGGCCACGATCAGGCGCAGGCCGGGCATGCTGGCAAAGATGGCCATGCGGGTGCCAAGAACGATGCGGGCATGGCCGTGATGGGCGGCCAGCCAGGCTGCCAGCCGCTGGGGCGGCGTCATACCGCTGTGCATGCTGACCAGGGCTCCCGCACCGAATCGGGCCTCGAAACGCTCCCGGAAACGTTGTTCCAACTGGGGCGTCAGGTTTATCTCCGGCACCATCACCAGTACTTGGGCGTCCGGGCTTCGGTCAAGGGCTGCCTCCGCAGCGCGCAGGTAGACTTCGGTTTTGCCACTGCCTGTGCTGCCGAACAGCAGGACGGGTAATTGGGCGTGCTCGATGGCGGCAAGGGCATTGGCCTGCGCCTCGCTCGGCGCTGGAGACTCCTTGGCCGGCGTCATGTCGGAGCGTGCGGCTTCGCCAGCTTTGCGAAGCTTTTCCTGTCGCTTGAGGCGGCGAGCCAGCTGTGTGTTGTCGATCGTGCGCAGTGGCGGCGGAAGCACCCCCAGAGCCACTTCGCCCAAACCTCGCTGGTAGTAGCGGGCGGCAAAGGCCACCAATTCGCGCCAACTTTCGTTCGTTGGCGCCACCCCCTCCAGAACACCTGCTATGCAGCGAACCTGTTCCGGCTGTATGTCGGGAGGAGGCTGCACATGACTTGCCCACACCACGCCCAGAACCTCCCGCTTGCCCAGCGGCACCCTGATCAGGCTGCCCGGTGCAAGCGGAAGCTCACTTCTGTAGCTGAGCGCCCCTGCCACCTGGCTGTGCGCAGGTGTGGCCACGACGACCTGAAGCCAGTAAGTGGTAGTTAGCACTTTTTCTTCAGTCAAACTGTTGAAAAGCGGCGTAAGTCATTGATTTATCTCCGGATCAACAGCTTTCCAGAGAAACTGTGGATAACTTTGTTGATAGTTGCAGCTTGTCGGTCCGCAAGCCTTGAAAATCAAGCGCTTGCTTAATCTGCCCAAAAAATCAGCAGAAATCAATTTCCAATAAAATCAACAGCTTACGTGAGTGTTGGTGAGCTTCGTTGTCTAAACTTGCCTAAGAGCGCTCATGGCGCGCCGCAGCAGAAACTGTGTGTATAAGTGGCGCGCGTCAAGGCCATTTTTTTGTCAAAAACAGTGTTTAGGCCTTGACAGCCACTGCCTGGAGCTATCTAGTCGTCACAAATTTGTCACGGGTGCGCGTCAAACTGAAGGGCTGACCCAAAACGAAAACTTTCAGCCTCTTTGGCGAATGGCCTTCGAGTGCCGATGTACCGCTTCGACCAGCGCAGTGACGTGATCGGGCGGCGTGAACTGACTGATTCCGTGGCCAAGATTGAAAACATGGGTGGGCCCTGTGCCGTCACCTTGGTGTGGGCAGCCAAAGCTGTCGATCACGGCTTTCACTTCAGCCTCGATCTGGGCTGGTGGCGCGAACAGAACGTTGGGGTCGATATTGCCTTGCAGCGCCTTCGCTTTGCCCAGCGCGTCATCGGACTCGCCCACGAGCTGGCGTGCTTCGCCCAAGTTGACTGTCCAGTCCAGGCCCAGTGAATCGCAATCCAGGCCCTTCATATCGTCCAGCCACAGGCCACCACCTTTGGTGAAGACGATCCGCGGGATCACGGCACCTTCGTGCTCGCGAAGAAGTTGGTCGAGGACACGGCGTGTGTAGGCCAGACTGAACTCCTGGAACTTGCCATCGGCGAGAACACCTCCCCAGCTGTCAAACACCATCACGGCTTGCGCGCCTGCACGAATCTGTTCGTTGAGGTAGGCCGCCACCGCGTCGGCATTGACGGCCAGAATGCGGTGCATCAGGTCAGGGCGGCTGTACATCAGTGACTTGACTTGACGGTAGTCGCTGGAGCCGCCGCCTTCTACCATGTAGCAGGCCAGAGTCCAGGGGCTGCCGGAGAATCCGATAAGGGGCACGCGGCCATCGAGCGCGCGTCGGATGGAAGTCACTGCGTCGAACACGTAGCGCAGCTTCTCCAGGTCAGGGGGTTGCAGGGTATTGACGTCGGCTTCCGAACGGACCGTCCGGGCAAATTTCGGGCCTTCGCCTTGCAAGAAACTCAAACCCAGGCCCATGGCGTCGGGCACCGTCAGGATGTCGGAAAATAAAATGGCCGCGTCCAGCGGGTATCGCTCCAACGGTTGCAACGTTACTTCAGTCGCGTAGTCGACGTTGGTGGCCAGGCCCATGAAACTTCCCGCTTGCGAACGGGTTTCGCAGTACTCAGGCAGGTACCGGCCGGCTTGGCGCATGAGCCAGACGGGCGTGTGATCGGTGGATTGACGCAAGCAAGCGCGCAGGAAGCTGTCGTTTTTCAGGGGGGCAAAGGGCATAGGATCTGGCTCGGAATCTCTCGGGAAATAAGCGCCCCATTATCTCCCGCCCGTTCGAACACTGTGATCATGGCGAGAATGCGACACTGGATGGATCGTGTTTGAACACCCCACGCCACCTACGTCACGATTCTGTGCCCTTTGTCGGGGCAACATTCATCTCTCATTTGCCTGGGGGCAGAATGTTGGTAACAGGTGGTTGCATGTCGTCAAGGGATAGGTTGTAGCCGCGTAAGTGAATCGGAAGATGCATCGTCACCCAACACAGGACAGGACAGGACAGGACAGGCAAGATGAGAGCTCAACCATGCTCGCTGGTCAACCAGGCTGAAGGTCGAGGCAAGCAGCGCGCACTGCGTTCCACTGGGTGGGCGTGTGCTTTGGCTGCAGGCTTGGCGTTGTGCTCGGCCACGGGCGTTGCCCATGCGGGACGCATTTATCAGTACATTGACGAGAATGGAAACAGGGTTCTGACCGACAAACCGCCGGCGCAACGCGCCATTCCTCGCGCCCCGCAAGAGCAGAAACTGGCTCGTGAAGCCGCCAGCGGGCGAAAGGACAGTGAGGTCCTGGACGCTGCAGTTCGCGTCATGGGAACGGAAAGCATGATCAAGGCGATGACCGACTTCTGCGACCGCTTGGTGCCTGATGCTGCCCGGACCGTGCGGCAAGCCCGGGACGATTGGTTCCGGGTCAACGGCAAACTTGTGGTCAGCAAGGGCATCATCTTCAAATCGATGCTCAGTGCAGGGCAGCGCCAAGAGCTGGAAAAACGCTCACGGAAAGACGCCAGCGCGGCCATGGGCGTCCTCGACAAGATGACACCCGAGGAGCGCCAGGAGGAATGCCGGCGAATGCCAGAGATGTTCGCGACGCCAGAATACAACCTGGTCAAGAATCCCGAAGTGGAACCCTTGGTGATGGGTTACCGGGTGCGGAGGTGATCCGCCTGAGGGTGTCTTCGATCGTCGCTTGTGTCAGGGGAGCTGCAGGGCTTGCCTGACGTCGCTGGGCGAAATGATCTCGGACAGAACCACAGGCTTTTGCCCGGGGCGGTAAACGGCGTAGGTTGGCACGCCGTTTCTGCCCAGGCGGTTGAGTTCAACCGTGATTCGCTCGTCGCGACGAGTCCAGTCTGCTCGCAACAAAGCGACGTTGGATCGGGCCATGGCCGCAAGCAGCGCGTCATCGGCCAACGTGCTTCGCTTGTTGAATTGACACGTTACGCACCATGCCGCTGTGAAGTCCACAAACACCGGCCGTCCTTCTGCCAGTGCTGCGGCCTGCCGCTCAGGGGACCAGGGCGCCCAGTCAAAACCCACCACGCTGGTTTCACTGCCTGCGGCGTCTTGAACGCTGTCCGTGGTGCGAAGCAGTGGAATTGTCAGCCAAACGGACCAGGCGAGCGCCGAAGCAGATACAAGGCCCAATACCCATCGCGCTGCGCCGTGTTGCCCGAACGCCCAAATTGCCCAGGCCAGCATGACGAGCACGGCCAGCAGGGCCGCGGCTCCGTTAATCCCGGTTTGCTGCCCCAGCACCCAGAGCAGCCAAACCACCGTTGCAAACATCGGAAACGCCAGCAACTGGCGGAACGTGTTCATCCAGGCACCGGGACGGGGAAGGCTGCGGGCCACTGCTGGCCACCAGCTGGCCAGCAGATAGGGCAATGCCAATCCAAGGCCCAACACCGCAAAGAAAGCCATGCCCTGCCATGCAGGCAGAGACATGGCCAGGCCGAGGGAGGCGCCCATGAAGGGGGCCGTGCAGGGCGAAGCGACGGCGACAGCCAGCACGCCGGTGAGCAACGCGTCCGCCGCTGGGTGCCGCAGCTGGACACCTGCCAGTCCGCCTGGAACCCATTGCCCGAATTCGAACAGACCGCTCAGGTTCAAACCGATGATGGTGAACAGCGTTGCCAGTGCTGCAACTGTCAGTGGGTCCTGCAGCTGGAACCCCCAGCCCACCGCTTCGCCAGCAGATCGCAAGGCCAGCAGCAGTCCGCCCAGGGCCATGAAAGAGCCGACGACGCCTACCGTATAGGCCAGTCCGCTGATGCGGTGCATGCGGTGATTGTCGGCATGCTTGGTGAAGGCCAGCACTTTGATGGCCAGCACGGGAAACACACATGGCATCAGGTTCAAAGCCAAGCCGCCGAGCAAAGCGCCCAGCAGTGCTGCCCACAGGCTCCCTGAGGACTTGACGGGGCCGGTGGCTGCCTCCATGGATTGACTCGGCCTGTCGCCGGAGGACTGGCCGACGCGGGCGGCGTTTTCTGCCAGAGCGGCTTTCAGCGCGTCGGAGGCCTGCGCAGGGGCGCTGGTTGCGGGCCAGTTCCCTTGTACTGGCACCGTCATTTCCACGCCGGCGCTGCCAGGGCCTTGTCCGGGCGGATTGGCCAAGGCCACGACGATGGTCATTTCTTTGGGCGCCTCGAACCGATCGGCCGACATGGGAATCTTGGCGTCCCAGGCGTCTCCACGCCAGAATTGCTGCCAGGGTGCCCCTGGATTGATCAGGCCGGGCGTTTCCGGGAAAAACTCCAGCGGCTGCCCTATCCATGCAGTCGGCAGGCCTTCCAACTCGACTTCAATGAGCTCTGCTGCAGGTCGAATGCTTGATTTGAGCGCTGCTTGCTGCTTGGGCGCGGCTTCCAGCGCTTCTTCGAACAGGACGCCGTTGAGCGCCGTGGAGCCGCTGACGGGCAGCCGCAGGTTGAGCGTGGCGTCCTGAGGAATGCACTCCGTCTTGCAGGCCAGCCAACTGGCCTGGACGCGCACATCGATGTTGTCGCCGGTGTAGGACGGGTCCACCGTCAGGGGAACAGGAAGCAGGACGGCGCCATCGTAGCCGTAGTTGGCCAAAGATCCCAGTGGAAACTTCCGTGGAGTGGGCCATTGCACTTCACCCGCAGTCACGCCCTCAGGTAGCGTCCACTCCAAAGTGGTCGGCAGGCCCGAGTCGCCAGAGTTCTTCCAGTAGGTATGCCACTTCGGCGCATGCGTCAGCCTCAGGCCCACCCAGACCTGTGCTCCAGCCGCAGCGCCTTCAGGCGCATGGGCCATCAGCTCCGCAGAGACTTGTTCGGTTTGGCTGCTGCGTCGCTCTCCGAGCGTGTCCAGCAATCCCCCTTGGGCGTGCGCAAGCGTCACCGTTCCCCATGCGGCCAAAGCCACCCAAAACATCAGCATCCATGCCCAGGCGGGCGAGACGCGCCGGCCGGGCATTGCTGGGGTGGGGCTGGAAATAGGAAGCTGTCGTATCGAACTCATGAGGCAAGTAGGCCAAGGCATGGCATTGGGCGGAGGAAGACGGTCCACCTCTCAGATGCCACCATACGCCCAGGGTTCCCCGTTGGCGGGGAGTCTGGTGGACAAGGTGGTGTGTGCATTATCGTTTGGTGGCTGAACGCAGGTGTGCCGGCCGGGCATTCATCGGCGTAAGATGTGCGCCATGCCCGCCTCCCCTCTTCGCTTCTGGGCCGACCTGAGCACGGCCGATTTTGCCCGCCTGGATTTGTCGCGCGCGATTGCTGTCTTGCCCGTGGCTGCCACCGAGCAACACGGTCCGCACTTGCCCCTGTCCGTCGACACCGATATCGCCAATGGGATCGTCCAATCGACCTTGCCTCATCTGCCTGTCGACCTGCCCGCGTTGTTTCTGCCGACACAAGCGGTTGGCTTCTCTCCTGAGCACGGGGCGTTTGCCGGTACGCTAAGCTTGAAGTCGGAAACGCTGATCCGCGTTTGGACCGAGTTGGCCGAATCGGTGGCTGCCTCGGGTGTGCGAAAGCTGGTCTTGTTCAACACCCACGGTGGCCAAGTTGGCGCGCTGGACTTGGTGGCACGGGATCTGAGGGCCCGCTTGGGCATGCTGGCATACAGTCTCAGTTGGTTCAACCTGCCGCTGAACGCGCCCGACGGCGCGGATGTCAACGAGTTGTTCCCTGCTCATGAGCACCGTTTCGGAGTGCATGGGGGTGACGTGGAAACGAGCCTGATGATGGTGATTCGTCCAGAATCAGTGCGGCACGATCAGGCGGAGCATTTCCGATCAACGTCGCAAGAGCGCGCCGAGAGATTCCCGACGCTGGGCAATGGGCGCAGCGCCAAACTGGCCTGGATGACGCAGGACCTCAACCCGCTGGGGGCGGTGGGGGATGCTGCAGCCGCCACAGCGGACAAGGGAAAGGCTGTTCTGGATGCCGCAGGCCGAGCCCTGGCGCATACCCTGATCGAAATTGATCAATTGCCGGCGGAGACCATTTCTCACCACACGGCGTTCAGTCCCAAGTGCTGAACAGCGTCACCACCTGGTGACCCTCTGCATCGCCTGCAAAACCAGGGCCTGATTCGGGCTTCGGCCAGAAAAACATCTGCCTCACCTGTTGCCTTGCGTTTGCCGGCAGACACACGCAGGCAAGCAGGCGCGCACGCTTCCATCCGGTCTTGACTTCGAACGCGCATGGCGAAGGTGATACATCAGATCCTTAGGCGTAGGTGATCCAGTCCGCCAGTGCCGGGGCATCCAGGTGCGGCAAGGTGTTGTAGGTCACCAGGTTGTGGCGTTTGGGGTTGAACTGAAACTCGGTCACGGCGCTGTTACGGATGCGCATGTTCAGGTCGATCGTTGTCTCGGGCGCCAAGCCCAGCACATGGCCCACGGCCGTGGAGATCGGACCTCCGCTGGAGACGATGAGCACGTTCTGGCCGGCATGTTTGGCACGAACATGGTCGAGCGCAGAGGTCACGCCCTTGACGAAATCCCGGTAGGTCGGCATGCCCTCCGGAGTGACAGTCTCCGCCATCCATTGAGCCAGACCGTCTCGCAGCAGACGAAAGTGGGCCCGGTACTCTTCCTTGTTGGCAGGTTTATGCAGTGGCTCCGGGTGAACGGTACGAATCACGGCGGCACTGTCGTACTCGTTGAGGCCGGGCCACACCAATGGTCCCTGTGAGAAGCCTGCACCCTTGGCAATCCCTGCCCAGGTTTCATGGTGGCGACGCAGCGAGCCATGGATGACGGCATCGAATGTCACGCCTCTTTCGCGCCAATACTGCCCCAACTGCTCCGCTTGCTTCCAGCCGAGTTCGCTGAGCTTGTCATAGTCGTCTTCGCCAAACGAGGCCTGGCCATGGCGCACGAGGTAGAGAGTTCCCATGGAAGGCATTGTTGGCCAGGCGGCCACGTGAGGTTTGTCTCGGTCGCGACTGAAGCAGTGAAACGTCAAGTTGGGTGTGAATTTGTCGTTAATACGTACAGAAAGATTCGCTCGGCTGTGTTGCAATGTTCCACAGCGCCCTGCGGAAATGGACCGGCTCGCCCCTTTGTCACGCGCATTGCGGCACCATTGAAAGCAGTACGGTCCTCTCAGCCCTATGAACCTAGACCTTGTCACCCTGGTGCTAGCGCTCGTTTGCGTCGGAACGGTATTCACCGGCGCATTCGGTGTGTTGGCATATCGACACCCTGACATTCGTGGTCCGGGGTGGTGGTCTTTGGGTGGCTTCTTTGCTACCGCCGGGTATGTGGGTTTGACATTCCGTGGGCAAGGACCAGACTTCGCCACGATCGTCATGGCCAACACGCTCATCCTGGGATCCATGGCCGTGGCGTGGATCGGCGTTCGGGCCTACATGGAAAAGCCGTTGCCTGGCAAGGCAGTTTTGCTGTCCATGATCGTGGTCGGGTTGATGCACTGGCTGATGTCGGCGGTCTGGCCGAGCGTGTTTGGGCGCTACATGGTCTACAGCTTTTCTGGGCTTGTCATCTGCTGGCTGACCTTGCGCGACATCAATGACTATCGCCTCCATCAACCCATGCACGCAGGACTGCATGCTCTGCGTATTCAGACCTGGGTAGAAATTGCCGGTTTGAGCGCCATTGCCATGGTGGTTACGGCACGCCATAGCACCGGCGAGATTCAGGGGGTATCGCAACAAGCCCACGCCCTGATTTTGGTGTTTCTAGCTTCTTTGGCCATTCGGCTGGCGGTCTACCAGGTGCTGGTAACGGCGCGCCTCCAGCTGCAAAGCGATAAAGCCCGGCAGACTCTGTCGGAGCGGGAAGCGGATTTGCGCGGATTGATCGACAACCTGAATGCTGGTGTACTCGTGTTCCTGCCCGATCAGACCCTTTCCTCGGTCAATCAGGCAGCGCGCCACTTTTTTGGGTGGGGTTCATCAGAGTCCATCCGTCAGGAAGTCAGCGATAGAACGCTGTGGAATTTGCTTTCCGACGACGGCGTACCGCTGCCCAAGCACGCCATGCCGTTCTATCAGGTTCTGGCCACCGGCCAGCCAGTCAAGGACGTGATCTTGGGCTTCGCGCCTGAGGGTCGCGCCGATGAAAGCAAGATCCGCTGGGCTCTGACCAGTACCTTTCCCGAAAATGACGCTCAAGGTCGGCTGCGGCATGTGGTTCAGACGTTTGTGGATGTGACGTCGGTGCGGGAAGCACGGCGCAAGCAGGAGCTTTTGCAGCAGC
>JBNKNN010000138.1:0-3251 GCA_050293865.1 Hydrogenophaga sp.
GCTTCGCGCTGGCTCTCGCCCTCGGCGCTGTCCATGGGCTGGCCACCCCGAACCGCCTCAATGGCAGATTCCAGGCTTTTTCGGGTCAGGCCGCTTTCATTGGCCATTCGCCCGAGTTCGCCTTTGTGATCAGCCACGGCCAGCAGGAAAAGCTCGCTGGCGATGAACGCGTCACCGCGCTTGATCGCCTCCTTCTCCGTGGCCTGGAGCAACTTGATCAGATCGGACCCCGGCTGCACTTGCTCCTGCCCCTCCACCTCAGGCAAACGCTTGACAGCGTCTTCGGCCATTTTGGTCAGGCTGGGCACGTTGACGCCGGCCCGTTGCAAAAGCGATTTGGGGCCGTCTTCCTGCCGCAGCATCGCCAGCAGGACATGGGCTGGCTCAATGTAGGCATGGTCGCCGCCTAACGCCAGACTCTGGGCATCGCCCAGGGCTTCTTGAAACTTGGTGGTCAGTTTGTCGAGTCGCATGAATGCTCACTCCCAATGATTTGAACTGAAGCTTATATGGCGCTCACCACTCAAATTTCAAGAGATGCAATGAAGACCCCGCACAGAGTTTGCCCTGCCGCAGATGAGCCTGGGCTCATTGACCCCAGTAGGCGTAGGTCCAGGCAAGCGTGAACCCCATTCGCTCGTAAAGCCTGACGGCTGCTTTGTTGGCTCCATCCACCTGCAGAAAAGCTCGCTCGATGCCTCGGGTCCTCGCGGACCTCACCATCGCCGACAGCAAAGCGCTGGCCATTCCTTTTCCACGATACGCCGCCAGCGTGCGCATCCCATGAACCCCGAGCCACCCATGGCTGAAACTCGCCATGCCACAGGCCACCGCAGCCCCCTTGCAACGAATGCTCGCATACCGGCTCTCGCGAGCCCTCGACAGGATCCCGACACGACTGGCTCCATCCACCGGATCAAACCCCTCCCCCAGAAACACCGAACGCCAAGCATCATCGGGCAGTGTATCCAGCCTAACCGCGTACTCTGCAGAGCTGGAGGCTGGATGCAACGCATCGACTGCAGCTACCATCACCTGAGTTGGTTGACGAGCCTTGAACCCCTGAGCACAAAGCCAAGCCTTGATCTCGGCAAAGGCCGGCAACTCAGGCAAACGGAATACCGGCAAGAAGCCATTTTGGCGGTAGCGAGTTGCGATGGCCACCACGTCAGCCACCGAAGGCGGCTGGTGAGAGAGGGGCACCGCTGATCTGGCTCGACCCACCGTGCCATGGTCCATCGGCACCAACCACCCGGCGACGCCATCGTCAAGTCGCTCGGGAGGGACGGCAGATAGCGTCGCCAGTTCTAAGGAGTCAACCTCGATCATCATTGATGAGCACTTCGGCCTTGGCGGCATGAACGTTGAAAAGCTTCGCAGGCGAGACTCAGACGTTCGGGCGTTCGATGCCCCAACGCGCCAGCGCTGCATCATCCGCCACCCTCGCGTCGACCCACCTGGCCCCTTCCGGCGTCTGCTCCTTCTTCCAGAAAGGTGCCTGGGTCTTGAGATAGTCCATGAGGAACTCACAAGCCTGGAAGCTCTCCCCTCGATGCGCCGAACTGACCGCCACAAGCACGATCTGATCCAGCGGATGGAGCAGGCCAACGCGGTGAATCACGCGAGCGCCAAGGATGTCAAAGCGCTCCATGGCTTCATCGATCATTGCCTCGATCGACGTCTCAGTCATGCCAGGGTAGTGCTCCAGTTCCATGGACTGAACCTGCGGAGCTAACTCGCCATCTCCTGCGCGGTTGCGATCCCGCACGGTTCCGATGAAGGAGCAGACCGCGCCAACCCTGGGATCTCTGGCGCGCAACTCGGCCACTTCGGTTGACAGGTCGAAATCGTGGGTTTGGATGGTGACTCGTTCAGTCATGTTCCCGCTCCTCGCCGTACTTGCAGCGCCTTCAACCGCCAGTCACCGGGGGGAAGAATGCCACCTCTGCCCCTTCGGCCAGCAGCGCGCTTTCTTCAGACATGACCTGGTTGAGCGCGACACGAATCGGCCGCACCCGACCCAGCGCCTCGGCGTGCACCTCGTCGCGGTCGATCAACTCATCTCTGAGCTCGCCTACGGTATGCGCGCAGGTTTCCACCGATTCTGAGCCCTGACCAAGGGTCTCACGGATAGATGCGAAATAGCGGATCTGGACCTTCATACTGCTTTCTTTGCCAAAGGGCATCGCCTATTGTCACCCCAGCAGGTCCGAGAAGGGGATGTAGGGCACCAAGTCCCCATGGGCTATCAAAGCCCCTGCCGGATTGTCCACCAGACCATCACCCCAGACTGCAGAGGTCAAAACACCTGAACTCTGATTGGGAAACAAGTCGAGCCCACCATTGGCGTTACGCCGCACCCGCAGGAACTCCCGGCGCTTTTCAGCCCTGGTCACGCTGAAATGGGCCGGCAGCATCACTGGTCGGAACGCTGGTTTGAAGGCCGTCGAAGTTGCGCCCTGCAGCTTGAGCAGGAAAGGCCGAACCAGCAACATGAAAGTCACAAAACTGGACACTGGATTGCCCGGCAGGCCTATGAAATGGCAAGGCAAGCCCTGCTCGCTTCCGGCGCCTGCATCGCGTCGCACCGTGCCATATGCGAATGGCTTGCCAGGCTTCATCGCGATCTGCCACAAGTCCAGACTGCCCAATTGCTGAACGGCAGGCTTGATGTGGTCCTCTTCCCCTACCGACACACCACCACTGGTAAGAATCAGGTCATGGTGATCGGCTGCCGTCTTGAGCGCTGCCAAAGTCTTGTCGCGGCTATCCGGCACAATGCCGAGGTCGCTGACCTCGCAACCCAGACGCTCGAGCATCGCGCGCAAAAAATACCGGTTGGAGTTGTAGATCGCACCGGGCTTCATATCCTGTGGAGCCACCTCGCCTGGCATCACCAGTTCATCGCCCGTCGAGAACAAGGCCACTTTGGCTCGCCCTACGACCTTCAAACGAGCCAAGCCAATGCTGGCAGCCAAGCCGATTTCTGCCGGGCTGAGCACCTGCCCCTTGGGCAGCACCACCGTGCCACGCGTGACGTCCTCGCCCGCTCGGCGTACCCACTGGCCCGGTTTGGGCATTTTGTCGATGTGCACGCCATGCACATCCCCACTCACCTCCCTCGTTTCTTCCTGCATCACCACTGCGTCCGCACCTTCAGGCAGCGGAGCACCGGTAAAAATCCGCGCACACGTACCAGGTTCAAGCGGTTGGGCGGCATGACCAGCGGCAATGCGCTGGGTGACTGGCAA
>JBNKNN010000139.1:0-9798 GCA_050293865.1 Hydrogenophaga sp.
GTTGAAGAACTCTGCTTCTTCATACATGGGTTCATAAATGACCACTTCAATCCCTTTGGCCTTGATCCGCTTCATGATGCCCTGAATGCTGGAGGCCCTGAAGTTGTCTGATCCGCTTTTCATGATCAGGCGGTAGACACCGACTGTTCTGGGCCTGCGGCGGATGATCTCTTCCGCGATGAAGTCTTTCCTTGTGCTGTTGGACGCAACGATCGCCTGAATCAGGTTTTGAGGGACGTCGCGGTAATTCGCCAGCAGCTGTTTGGTGTCCTTGGGCAAGCAGTATCCGCCGTACCCGAAGGATGGATTGTTGTAGTGATTGCCGATTCGGGGGTCCATGCATACCCCCTCGATGATCTGGCGGCTGTCCAGACCATGAGAGGCTGCATAGGAGTCCAGCTCGTTGAAATAGGAGACCCTCATGGCGAGGAAGGTGTTGGCAAACAGCTTGATCGCCTCGGCTTCGGTGGAGTCGGTGAACAGCACTGGTGCGTCCTTCTTCACGGCGCCCTGAACCAACAGGTCCGCAAATTGCCGAGCCCGATCGCTGCGCTCTCCGATCACAATCCGACTGGGATAAAGGTTGTCGTGCAGGGCCTTGCCTTCACGCAGGAACTCCGGCGAGAAAATCAGGTTCTCGGTATCAAACTCTTCCCGCATCTTGGCAGTGAAGCCAACCGGGACAGTGGACTTGACCACCATGACGGCCGAGGGATTCACTCGCTTCACATCGCGAATGACTGTCTCGACAGTGCTGGTGTTGAAGTAGTTGGTTTGCGGGTCGTAGTCGGTGGGAGTTGCAATGACCACAAACGACGCGTTGGCGTAGGCGTCCTCCGGACTGGTGGTCGCACGAAAGTTCAGGGGTTTGTGCTGAAGGTAGTCTTCAATTTCTTTGTCTTGAATGGGCGACTTTTTGCGGTTGAGCATCTCAACCTTTTCCGCGACGATATCCAGTGCCACCACCTCGTTGTGCTGCGCAAGCAAGATGGAGTTGGAAAGACCTACGTAACCCGTACCCGCAATGGCGATCTTCATTGTTGTCCTCGAGGCAGAATCATGTGCATCTCACATCGATGCTGAATGCAAATGGCCGCTTCGGCATGGTCACGGAACGTGAGCATGCGCAAAGCGGCCGCCTGGGTGTCAGTTAAAACGAGTAGTTGGCGCTGAGCCGTATTGCCTGTGTACCCTTGACGTCCTGCAAGTGTGTTGCGTAGGTCGCCGAGAGACTGAAATTGCGCGATACAGCCAGATCGGCGTTGAAGCCAAGACGTGTTCGCTCGATGCGGTCGCGGGCGATGGTCTCACTCTGAGTGAAGTTTCGTTCGATCTCGGTCATGCTGATCTTGGCATCGGTTCTGGACAGGCTGCTGGTATGGCTCAGGCCACCACCCAGCGTCAGTTCCATGCCACGACCAATCAGCATGGGGTGAGATTGAACATCGAAACCGATGCCCGCATAGGTGTCGTTCAACGCGTTCATCTGGTAGCGAGTGTCTACCGTGTAGAGCGTCTGAGCGTCGTATGCAGACATGGACTGGCGCATGCTGCTGAGCGAAACCCAAGGGGTGAACAACATTTGGTTGTTGCTCATGGGGCGGCGCAACTTGGTCTCGAACGACCAGATCTTGCCTTCACCACTGTTCGAGACGGTCCGACTCAGGATGTCATCAGAGGCCGAGTTGGTGTACTCGAGATCGTGTCGCGAGAGCTGCGTAGAAACAAGGAACCCCGCCGCTGCAGGCTGATGCCAATAAAACGTTGACGCGTTGCCATTGAGCATGTTCTGGTTCCGCTCTTCATGGCTCGACACCTTGCGGCGGCTGCTGGCTTGCGAAAACGCGAAACCATACCGTGCAGCCTTGTCAGCGTTGCCGGTCCCGCCGGCCGAGAAATCGAGCGCCAGGCCATAGGGCGACTGGCTCTGACCAAAGTCGGCACGTGGCAAGTTGCGGTCGTTGAGGTTGGTAGCGGTGGCCTTGACGGTAGTGATGGGCTGGTTTTGCGCTTGGCCGGGGTTGCCCAAGGCGATCAGGTTCCAGTTGCCATTGATGGTTTTGGCCTTTCCGTTGAAAAGGGTCAGAGTGCCTGAGTCAATGTCCTTGTTCAGTTGGTTGGCCGACTCGGCACCCGCAGACAGGGTGTTGGCCCAGTCCCATCCACGGGTCAGGTAGTGGGCGTATACGCGCGCAATGATTTGCTGGCCTCGAGTGCCGAAGTGAGTCTGATCGTGATAGAGCGTATCAACTGCGGATCTCCCCGCATTTGCGGTGGATACGTTGGCAAATCCATAGGCGCTGGGGTTGGTGAAAACGCGCTCGAAGGGCGTGTACAGGTCGACCGCAATCACGTTCTTGTGCTCATTGGCCAACGCCGCAATGTACTGATTCCAGAACAACACCTGACCATGCGTGCCTGGTTGGACGCCTGGGCTGCGGCTCCAGTTGTGCAGTTGTGTCAGGAAGAGACGGCGATTGTCATCGGCAGCACCCATTTCAAGCAGACGGCCGACACCTTCGTCGTAGCCTTGCCGAGCCCATTCGAGGTTGTTGCTGCTGCCTTTCTTGTTGATGTCGTTGTAGCCCAGATAGACAATGGTCAGGTCGCGGTCGGCAAAGTTTTGCCGGCCTTGCGCGACCATGGCGTTGAGCTGACCAATGAGCGATTTGGCGCTTCGGCTGCCTGCGCGAGAGCCGCCAATCGCGAAGTTGAGCAGAACGTTCGTCGGCACTTGCCTGGTCAGCTCAGTCGTCCAGTTGCTCGTGCGTTGCGTGGCTGTCGTGAAGTTGATATCCGTGTAACTGTCGCCGAATGCACGCAGCGTGCTGATCTGCATCTTGGTCTTGTCGCCATCCTTGATTTCGAAAGGATTCGAAGTGGCGGCCTTGGAGCCACTGCCCGACCCGGTGCTGGAACAGCCTGCAAGCACTGCCACCATGGTTGCGGCGAAGGCCACAGAGGTCAATCGGATGGCGCGGGTTTGTTTGAAACGCATAGGATTCGTCTCTCGGTACACGGTTAGGGGAATGACTCGGCGCACTCAGAGTCAGGCTGCACACGACGCGAAAGGGCAGCAGGTGCCGTTGTGTAAAGCTGTCGCAGCGAGCAGACTATCATTCACATCGCAATGTGAAATTTCTGTCCGAAAAGCCCCGACAGAAGTGATAAGTGCTAAACCCAAAGATTTTGCCACAGTAGCTATCGAATACCCTAGGTTTTGAGCCTCGTTGCCCGTGGATAGCGTTCGAGAGAGTTGCATGCGTGCGAATGTTGTCTCCAAGCAACTTGATTGGCCCAGAACGCCTTGGCTGATTCAGCAACGGGCGGCCGGAGCCCTTATGGCTCTCGATAGTCATTTCCATGCCCCATAAGTCAGCTAAGCCTTTACTTGAAGAAACCACTGAAGACTTGGTCTCCAGGTTTGTCGACGCTTTGTGGCTGGAAGAAGGTCTGTCGCGCAACACACTGGATGCCTACCGACGTGATTTGTCTTTGTTCCAGGCCTGGCTTGTGACGATTGGGATGCGTGTTGACCAAGCGGGCGAGGTTGAAATCAATGCCTATTTTGCTCATTGCCATGCCCGGACCAAGGCCACCACCGCCAATCGTCGCCTGACGGTGTTTCGCCGCTTTTATCGATGGGCCTTGCGCGAAGGGTATGTCCGTGCGGATCCTACGCTTCGATTGCTGGCAGCACGTCAGGCTCTGCGAGTGCCGAAGACGCTTTCGGAGGCTCAGGTCGAAGCACTGTTGCAGGCACCGGATACGGCCGAGGCGTTGGGGGTGCGGGATCGTGCCATGCTGGAGCTGATGTATGCGAGTGGCTTACGGGTCAGCGAGCTCGTGGCGGTGCGCACGTTTGAAGTCAGCCGAAACGAACACGTTCTCCGGGTGACTGGCAAAGGCAACAAGGAGCGACTGGTGCCCTTCGGGCAGGTGGCGGGCCAATGGCTGGAACGCTATCTGGAAGATAGCCGTCCGCAGATTCTGGCAGGCAAAAGCTCAGAGGATTTGTTCGTCACATCCAAGGGGCCCAAGCCAGGGCAGGCCATGAGCCGTGTGATGTTCTGGAATCTGGTCAAGCGCTATGCATTGCAAGCCGGCATCATGGCCCCGATTTCGCCCCACACCTTGCGGCATGCTTTTGCGACCCACTTGCTCAACCATGGAGCGGACTTGCGCGCGGTCCAGATGCTGCTGGGGCACGCCGATATATCCACCACCACGATTTACACCCACGTCGCCCGGGAGCGATTGAAAAACATCGTGAGCGAGCACCATCCCCGTGGATGACGGGGTATTGAGGGCCTCAAGCCCCCAATAGAAAGTCCAGCTCCTCTTGCGAGAAGCCAGCCGCCTTGCGCGCCTGCTCGTTGAATGGAGGTTTCAGGCGAGGGGCCTCATGCCGCCGCGCCAGCACGCGGTAGTGGGGCACAGGTTCAAAGCCGTCACGCCGGCACAGCCAAGCGTACCAATGATTGCCGATGGCCACATGACCCACCTCATCTCGAAGAATGATGTCGAGGATGCCGTTGGCCTTGTCGGCCGCAGCCGATTTGACTTTGCGGAGTTTGGCCTGGATCAGCGGAGTCGCGTCGAGGCCCCGCGCCTCAAGCGTACGAGGCACCAGCGCCATGCGGGCGATGATGTCTTCCTGGGTTTTGATACACATTTCCCATAGGCCGTTGTGGGCCTCGAAATCGCCGTACTGATAACCCAGCTCCCTCAGGAGGCCGACCAGCAACGTGAAATGCTTGGCTTCTTCGTCGGCCACACGCAGCCAATCCGAATAGAACGTGCCTGGCATGCCCGGAAAGCGCCAGACGGCGTCGAGCGCGAGGTTGATGGCATTGAACTCGATGTGACATATTGCGTGGAGCAAGGCTGCCAGGCCTTCATCGGTGAAGGGGCTGCGCTGAGGCACTTGCGCCGCAGGGACCAGGGGCGGGGATTCGGGGCGACCTGGCAGTGGCAAGTCGGTCGGAGGACGCAGCACATCGCTGGGACTCAGCGCCTTGACCAGCATCGTATCGTCTCGCTGGCATTGTTCGAGCCGCTTGAAAATTCCGTGTACCGCATCCACTTTGGTGGTGGGGTCGGATTCACACAACGCCGAGAGGGCCCGAATCCTCAGGTGTGGGTCGGGCATGTTTGAGCTGTTGGCGGCGCGAGGACTGTTCATCCCTACAATTCTAGGTATTCGCCAACGCGGTGCTGCTCGGCGCCAAGTTGGCCTGTCTTTTTATCACCTTCTGCAAGGTCGACAGCGATGGCAATTCACGAACTTGATGGCATGAAGCCGAAGATAGGGTCCGACGCATGGGTGGCAGACACTGCCCGCGTGATTGGAGACGTGGTGCTGGAAGCTGGCAGCAGTGTCTGGTTTGGCGCTGTGTTGCGCGGGGACGCAGATCGCATTACGGTCGGCGAGGGCAGCAATATCCAGGATGGCAGCGTTTTGCACGCGGACTTCGGCGTGCCGCTGGTGGTGGGCAAAAACGTGACAGTGGGGCATATGGTGATGCTGCATGGCTGCACGATCGGAGATGAGTCTCTGATCGGGATCGGTGCAACTGTGCTGAACAAAGCGCGCATTGGAAAGAACTGTGTGGTGGGGGCTGGCTCACTGGTGACTGAAGGCAAAGAGTTTCCGGACGGCACGCTGATCATGGGCTCTCCTGCCAAGGTGGTTCGTGACTTGACTCCCGAACAGATTGAAGGGCTGCGAAAGAGTGCAGCACATTACCAGGGCAACGCTCAGCGTTACATCAACAGCTACAAGCAGGTGGATTGAATCCGTGTCAGAGTTGCACAAGTTCATGTTTGAGGGGCTACCCGTGAGGGGCATGTTGGTTCGTTTGACCGATGCATGGACCGAAATGCTGGCCCGCCGATCGGAAGCCGGGGGCTATCCTCCCCGAGTGTCGGAACTGTTGGGCGAGATTGCGGCAGCAGCGACTCTGATGCAGGCCAACGTGAAGTTCAACGGCGCCGTGATCCTGCAGGTTCAGGGAGATGGCCCTGTGAAACTGGCCGTTGCCGAGGTGCAGCCCGACCTGGCAGTGCGGGCTACCGCCAAGGTAGTGGGGGAGGTTGCCGACGATGCGCCTTTGTCCCATGTGGTCAATGTCAACGGGGAAGGCCGTTGTGCGATCACGCTGGACCCAAAGGACCGAAAGCCTGGTCAGCAGCCGTATCAGGGAATTGTTCCCTTGTATGGCGACCGGGGTGAAAAGCTGGAATCGCTCGCTGAAGTCATCGAGCACTACATGCTGCAGAGCGAGCAACTGGACACCAAGCTGGTGTTGGCCGCCAATGATCAGGTGGCCGCGGGTCTGCTCATACAGCGACTGCCACTTCAAGGTGAGGCCAACCTCGCTGGTCAGGCTGCGGGTCGGTCGGATGAGGACCACATCGGCCAGAATGAAGACTACAACCGAATCGCCATCCTTGCCGGAAGCCTCAAGCGAGAAGAGCTGTTGACGCTCGACGTCGACACCATCTTGCATCGATTGTTCTGGGAAGAAAATGTGCGCCGCTTTGAACCGCTTCAGGGCGCGCAAGGGCCCCGTTTTGCTTGCAGCTGTTCGCGCGAGCGGGTGGGCAATATGCTCCGTTCGTTGGGCCGGGAAGAGGTGGAGTCGATCCTCGAGGAACAGGGGCAGGTGGAAGTGGGTTGCGATTTCTGTGGCGCACAATATCGGTTCGACCCGGTAGACGCGGCGCAGATCTTTGTCGGCGTATCGGATCAGCCTCCCTCTGGCGACCAGACGCACTGAGCAGGAAGGGGTTCTGACAGGCTCACAGGCCCGCAGCGCCTCAGACCTTCGAGGTTTTGACGCGAGCCTTGAGCAGTGCCGTGAACAACCGATGTTCACAGTCGGGGTCGCTGCAGGCTTCACATTGCCAAGCGCCCATGCGGCCCTGTTCCAATGCCTCGTCTGGCGGGCGAGCTCCTTGGCCCAACGTGGGTAGGATCACGCGCAGCGCATTTTGAACACGCTGTTCACCTGAGCCATACACGGTGTGGAAAGGCAATCCCGCTTGCTCCAGTTGAGCGCGCAGCAAGGCGTCTGTGTGTTCACGCGCTCGGGGGGAATCCCGGAAGAGTCCGTCAGCCACCCAAGGCAGATCCAGTCCCATCAGAATTGTCACGTCGCATTGGCGTTGAAACGCCAGGGCGGATGCCCAGAGGCTGGAGTCGGCAAAATACTGTTCACTGTAGGCTGCGATCATCAGGGGGGTGGTGTCGGCGATGACGATGTTGCCCGGGCTGGCAGCGGCGTGCGCGTCAAGAATGCGCTGCCGCTGGACTTCAGCGATGGCTGCCTGCTCGTCCTGTCGGGGAGCACGATGATGGTCAGTACACCACTGGCGCAGGTGTTCCTCGACGAGCACGACGCGCCTGCGCTGCAGTTTCTGCAAAGCCAGCTGCATGGCTGAGGAAAGCGTCGATTTGCCAGAGGATTCGCCGCCGAGCAGGGCGATGATCATGCCCAATGCAGCGTTGGACGACCGTTCAGGAGCGAAGACCCGAGGGATTCAGGAGCCTTGGCCATAGGCCACCTGTACAAACACCTCGTTGGGCTTGACCATGCCCAGGTCTTGCCGTGCCAGCTCTTCGATCACACCCAAACCATCCTGGAGGTCGTTCACCTCGCTGGCCACTTGGTCATTGCGTAGTTTGGCCAGACGATTTCGGGTCTCGAGTTCTGTCAACTCGTTTTTCAGCTGGGTGACTTTGGGAACGCTGCCACGTCCAAACCACAATTGGGCCTGCAGTATCAACAGCAGGCCCAGGAGCAGGGCGGAGACGATTCGATTGGCCATGGTTGGCCGTAAGTGTACCGTGGCCGACCCATGCCCGGCTAGTGCTGGACAGGGTCGGGTCAGCGTCTGCTTACTTCAGGTTGTAGAAAGCAGCACGGCCTGGGTAGACGGCCACGTCGCCCAGATCCTCTTCGATGCGCAGAAGCTGGTTGTACTTGGCCATGCGATCCGAGCGCGACAGCGAACCAGTTTTGATCTGACCTGCGTTGGTGCCGACGGCGATGTCGGAGATGGTGCTGTCTTCGGTTTCGCCGGAACGATGGCTGATGACGGCGGTGTAACCGGCACGCTTGGCCATCTCGATGGCTGCGAACGTCTCGGTCAGGGTGCCGATCTGGTTGATCTTGATGAGAATCGAATTGGCGATGTCCTTGTCGATGCCTTCTTTCAGGATCTTGGTGTTGGTCACGAACAGGTCGTCACCCACCAACTGAACCTTTTCGCCCAGGCGCTCGGTCAGCAGCTTCCAGCCTTCCCAGTCGCCTTCGGCCATGCCGTCTTCGATGGAGATGATGGGGTACTTGTCGCACCAGGTGGCCATCACGTTGGTCCACTCTTCGGCGCTGAGCACCATGCCTTCGCCATCAAGATGGTACTTGCCGTCCTTATAGAACTCGCTGGAAGCGCAGTCCAGGCCCAGGGCGATCTGTTCACCAGGCGTGTAGCCGGCGTTGGTGATGGCTTCCAGGATCATTTGCAGAGCCGCTTCATGGGAGGGGACATTGGGCGCGAAACCGCCTTCGTCACCGACAGCCACGCTCATGCCCTTGTCGTGAATGATTTTCTTGAGGGCGTGGAAAGTTTCCGCTCCCCAGCGCAGGGCTTCACGGAAATTCGGAGCGCCCACGGGAATGATCATCAGTTCCTGGAGGTCCAGGTTGTTGTTGGCATGTGCTCCGCCATTGACCACGTTCATCATGGGCACGGGCATTTCCACCGCGCTCATGCCGCCGAAGTAGCGGTACAGGGGCAAGCCTGCTTCCTCGGCGGCGGCGCGGGCCACAGCCATGGACACCGCCAGCATGGCGTTTGCGCCGAGCCGGCTCTTGTTGTCCGTGCCGTCCAGATCGATCAGGGTGCGATCCAGGAAAGCCTGCTCGGTGGCATCCAGGCCCAGCACGGCTTCGGAGATTTCGGTGTTGATGTGTTCAACCGCCTTGAGAACACCCTTGCCGAGGTAGCGGCTTTTGTCGCCGTCGCGCAGTTCGATGGCTTCACGGGAACCGGTGGAGGCACCAGACGGCACGGCCGCACGGCCCATCACGCCGGATTCCAGCAGAACGTCGCATTCAACGGTGGGGTTGCCTCTGCTGTCCAGGACCTCGCGGCCCACGATATCAACGATTGCACTCATTTCTCTCTACCTTTGGATGATTGACAAACTAAGAATTGAACGAAAAGGGTTGGCCGCCTTCACCTGGCGTACAAGGGGCGCACACCAAGTCAGGCTGCGAAATGGTCTTCCAGAAAATCGTGTCGCTTGGTGGCTTCGTCCAGCGACTTGAGAGTCTCAAGCAGCGCTTTCATGTGCTTGAGCGGAACGGCGTTCGGGCCATCAGACATGGCATTCGCTGGGTCCGGATGGGTCTCCATGAACAGCCCAGCGACACCCACAGCCACCGCTGCGCGTGAAAGAACTGGCACCATTTCTCGCTGACCGCCACTGCTGGTACCGTGTCCGCCGGGCAATTGAACGCTGTGCGTGGCGTCGAAAACCACCGGCGCACCTGTCTCTCGCATGATGGCCAGGGAACGCATGTCGGAGACAAGGTTGTTGTAACCAAACGAAAAGCCGCGCTCACAAACCATGATTGACTCGTTGCCCGTAGAACGCGCCTTGTCGACCACGTTTTTCATTTCCCAGGGGCTCAGAAACTGCCCTTTCTTGATGTTCACGGGAATGCCGGCCGCGGCCACGCGATGTATGAAATTGGTCTGCCGGCAGAGGAATGCGGGCGTCTGCAG
>JBNKNN010000140.1:0-7187 GCA_050293865.1 Hydrogenophaga sp.
TGCGGCTTCACGCCGAGCAGCAAGGCGTACAGGCCGGTGACCATGAGGCGCTGAATGTGGTGCGCGTAGCCCTGCGCGAGTGTTTGGGTGATGACCTCGCGCAGGCAGGCCATGTCTGTTTCGCCCGTCCAGTACCAATCGGGCAGGTCTTCTTGCGCGTCAAGTGCGTTGCGCTCCAGGTATCCAGGCATCTGGGTCCAGTAGATGCCGCGCACATACTCACGCCAGCCCAGTATTTGCCGGATGAAGCCTTCCACGGCAGCGATGGGCGCTTTGTCGTTCTTGAGGGCTTCTTCCGCAGCGGCCACCACCTCGCGAGGGTTGAGCAGTTTCAGGTTGAGCGCGGGGCTCAGGTAGGAATGCCACAGCCAGGCTTCGTCGGTCCACATGGCGTCTTCAAACTGGCCGAAGAGCGGCAGGCGTTGGGAGATGAAGTTGTCCAGTGCCTGGAGCGCATCGTCTCGCGTGACGGGCCAGGCAAAGCTGTCCAACTGGCCGGGGTGACCGGCAAAGCGTTCGTTCACAAGCGCAATGACCTCTCGAGTCAGCTCATCTGGTTTGACCTGAAACCGATTGGGCACATTCTTCGGGCCATTCTTGCCAAAGCTGTCGCGGTTGTCGGCGTCGAAATTCCACTGTCCGCCAGTGGGTTGTCCGTCGGCATCCATGAGGATGTTGTGCTTCTTGCGCAGCTCCCGGTACCAGTATTCCAACCGCAATTGCTTGCGGCTTTTGGCATGGGCGGCAAACTGGCGCACCGTGCTGAAAAAATGGGTGTCGTCCCGCAGGTCCAAAGGCAGCGAATGGGTTTTGGCTACCCCCTTGATAGCCTTAAGCACGCGCCAGTCGCCGGGCGCCGTTAGCACCAGACCCTCGGGCTGGAGCGCTTCAATGGCTTTCGCCAGCTCATCAGCCAGGGTGCCTGCGTTG
This sequence comes from Hydrogenophaga sp., assembly GCA_050293865.1. Lineage (GTDB taxonomy): Bacteria > Pseudomonadota > Gammaproteobacteria > Burkholderiales > Burkholderiaceae_C > Hydrogenophaga. The sequence continues at coordinate 931 of JBNKNN010000140.1, forward strand.
TCGTCATCGTCCAGCTTGGCGTAGTGCAGAGGCCAGTTGCGCTCGCGCAAGGCCTCAGCAAAGTGCCGCATGGCGCTCAGGAAGAGGGCGATGCGTGGTTTGGATGACCACACATGGGTGGACTCTTCGGTCACCTCGGCCATCCAGATCTTGTCTTGCTCGGGGTCGAAGCCGTCGAAGGCGGATGCGTCCAGGTTAAGCTGGTCGCCCAGCACGATGACGAGGTGGCGGCATGGCCCCGGTGTTGAGGCTGCGGTGCTGCTATTCATCGCCTTTCCTAGGCTCTTGGTTCGCTTGTTGTTTCCTGGCACGGCAGGCATCAGAGCAGTACTTGACCTCGTCCCATGACCGCGACCAGGCCTTTCTCCAAGTCATGGGGCGGCCGCATACCACGCACGGCTTGCTGGGGAGGCTGGCCTTGTTGCCTTTGAAGTTCGTCTTGCCCACCCTGGTTTTGTAGCGCAGGTTCTCAAGCCTTGAGGCTGGGTGATGGCAAGTCCTTCTCCCCTTGGTGGACATCGCGCATGAGCAGCATGTCACCCACCCGGGTGGCGCGAGGGGCTTCAAAGCCCACTTGGCCCTCGAAGCTGGGCGGGTTGTAGTAGGTGCCAAACAGCCAGTCCCAAAGGGGCAGGTCGCTGTAGTTTCGAGCGTGCACGTTGGCCTCATGGTGGCAGGCATGCATTTCGGGACGGGGAACAAACCAGCCCAGCCACCGGGGCGTGCGGATGTTCCAGTGCTGGAACAGGCTGATGAGCGTGAGCATGGTGGTGACTGTCGCAGCGATGGCGGGGCTCAAGCCGAGTAGCCAGACGTTCGCCGTGATGCCCAGCAGGGTCTTGACGATCACTTCGTTGGGGTGCGCATAGAACGCGCCTGGAATGTCGACCCTCGTAGGGCTGTGGTGCAACTGATGCCCGAAACGCCAGGCCAGATCGCTGGCGTGCTCCAGGCGGTGCCAGCCGTAGTGGAGCAGCGAAGTCATCAGCAGACCAAGCGGCAGGCCCCACCAACCCAGGGCGCGGCCATTCCACAGGCGCCAGTCTGTCCATCCTGCGGCAGCCAGTGTGAGCGGGACGATGGATCCCACGGCAGCGGTCAGCGCAAAGAAGCCCCAACCCCAACGAGCCCAGTGTGGCATGTCTGCATACGTGCGCGCCGGCTTGCGCCGCTCCCACCACCACATGGCCATGAAGGCCAAGGGCACGATGAAGCTGATGTATTGCTCGATGAAGGCATGAACCTGGATGCAGGAAGGGGCGAGGTGCTCAGGCATGGCGGGTCCTTTCAATGGTCACTGGAGATAAGGGAGATCATTCGCGAACGAGAAAAAATGTTTATGGGTGTACACATATACACATGAATGATCAAAAAAAGAGAAGCGAGAGTCGGGACGACAAGCCCCGGTTCGACGCGCTAACGCTTCCCTGGAGGGCAGCACAGGGGACCGAGGCTTTCAAACAGGTTCACCAAATCCTTGAGTTGTGCCAGCACGCCTTCGTTGTCGATCGCGTAGTAGGTGTGGCGGCCTTCGGCTTCGCTGCGCACGAGCCGGGCACGTTCCATGACCTGCAGATGCCGGGTCACGACGGAGCGTTCCTGCGGCACCATCTCGGCCAGGCTGCCCACGTCGGCGCGCTGCTTCATGATCAAGGCTCGCAGCAATGCCACGCGTGCGGGTTCACCCAGGGCTTTGAAGAAGCCTGAGTCCAGGCGTTCCAGGCAGGTAATGGCGGCTTTCTCTGCGGGAGTCATATTGGCATTATATGTGCATATTCATGCACATGAAAGCCATCGTCACCAGCTGGTGTTCAAAGCGGTCGCGCCAGTGCCTTCGCAATCCGGTTGCGCTTGACCGTAGCGCGGGGAACCTGGCAAGGCAGGTGCTCGAACCAGCGACGCACGTCATCCTCCACGCACAGGCCATGCATATAGTTGTAAATGGCTTTGCGCAATCCCTGGCCGAGCACGTCGTGGTCCACACCGGCGGGCATGGGCGTCGGGTCGAAAAATGAAATGTCGTTCTTGGCAAAGGTGACCTCGGGCATGGGCGCGAGGGTGATGCCATATTCGGCCGGATTCTGGCCCACGGGTGAGTGCACGGTGCAGGCAAAGCGGTGGAAGAAACCGCTCTGGATGCAGCCATTCTCGAACAATTGCCGCACGTATTCGAGCGCGTCCACCGTGTCTTGCAGCGTCTGTGTCGGGAAGCCGTACATCAGGTAGGCATGCACTAGGATGCCAGCATCGGTGAAACCTCGGGTGACGCGGGCCACCTGTTCCACAGATACCCCTTTCTTCATGAGGTCCAGCAGGCGGTCGCTGGCCACTTCCAGCCCGCCACTCATGGCGATGCAACCGCTGGCGGCCAGCAGCTCGGCCAGTTCGGGGGTGAAGGTTTTTTCAAACCGGATGTTGCCCCACCAACTGATTTGCAAATCGCGGCGCAGCAGCTCTTCGGCCAGGGCCTTGAGCGACTTGGGTGGTGCGGCTTCGTCGACGAAGTGAAATCCAGTCTGGCCGGTCTCTTCCACGATGCGCTGTATACGGTCCGCCAGGGTGCTGGCTGTGGCAGTTTCGTACCGGCCGATGTAGTCCAGCCCCACGTCGCAGAAGCTGCATTTCTTCCAGTAGCAGCCGTGCGCCACGGTGAGCTTGTTCCAGCGCCCGTCGCTCCACAGCCGGTGCATGGGGTTGAGCATGTCGAGCAGGCTCAGGTACTGGTGAATGGGCAAGCCGTCCCAGGTGGGGGTGCCGACGTTCTCAAACGGAATGTCGGGTTCGACCAGATTCACAAACTGCACCTGGTCTTCACCATCGCGAACAAAGGTGCGTTGCAGGCGCTGCGGGCCACGGTCACCTTGCAGGTGTTCAATGATGGACAGCACCGGGCGCTCGCCCGCGTCCAGTGTCACGAAATCGACGTAGTCGAAGACGCGCGGTTCTTTGAGCTCGCGCAACTCGGTGTTCACGTAGCCGCCGCCGAGTACGATCTTCACCTCTGGGTGTCGGGCCTTGATGGCCTGCCCCATGCGAAAGGCTGCATAGACCGAGCCCGGGAATGGCACGGAAAGCAGCACGAGCTGCGGCTGGTGTTCTGCCACGGCTGCCAGGGTGATCTCTGCCAGCCAGTCGTCAATCAACGAAGGTGGTGCGGCCAAGGCCTCGGCCAGTGGGTCAAAGCTTGGCTGGCTGCTGGCGAGCGACTCGGCATAACGCACGAACTCGAATCGCGCGTCCACCGCGTCGCGAATCACATCGGCCAGGTCGTTGAGGTAGAGCGTGGCCAGGTGGCGCGCTTTGTCTTGCGTACCCAGTGCGCCAAAGGCCCAGGCCAGCGGGTCTTCACCTTCGCCCAAATCGGTGTCGGCATACACATCCAGCGGTGCGAAGCGCGGCCCCTCTGGCAGCAGGCCGCGCGCCGCAATGCGGTAGGCCAGAGTGGCGTCGCTCCCTTGCAGAAAGCGGATCACTGGCCCAATGGTGGAGCGGTAGTGCTCGAACTGGTCAAGGAAGGCGTGCACGCTGCTGCTGCGTTCGGCTTCCTGCATGGCTTCAGCCTCATCGCGCACCGCATCCAGCCCCTTGTGTGTGAAGAGGCGCAACACCAACGCCAGGGCGATGTCGGCCTGACGGGCATCGATACCCTGCTCGCGCAGGAAGCCAGTGAGGTAAGCGGTGGAGGGGTAGGGCGTGTTCAGTTGCGTCATCGGCGGGATGAGGCTGAGCACACGAAGCGGTGGGGTCATGAAGCGGCCAGAGGCGAAGAAACCGGGGCCTACCGCACGCAGCTTCGGCCGAAGCCTTCAGTTTACAGCCCGAGCAATGCCCTTGCCCTGACCTGTTCGTCTGGTGTGAACTGCTGCGCTAGGTATTGCTCAATAGCCTGCTGCCTTTGCAGATCGGACAACTCTGGCGCCTGGGTCAGTTCACTCAGCTCGTTTCTGGCCCATTGCAAGCGCTGCAGCCATCTGGCTTCTTCTTCGTCCAATGCAGCGAGACGCTGTGCGGCCTGCGTTCCCCATTCTGCCTCTCGCTGGCGAAAGCGCTCGGTAGCGTCCACCGATGGCTTGGCCATCAGAAGTGTCCGGCTCTGCGTTTCGGAAGGCAATGGCGCTGTTTCATTCGATGTCATCCCCTGCACGCGATCCACCAAAGCCTGTTCTTCATCAGCGTAAAAGGCCTTTGCCCATTGAGGCCCGAGGGCGGCCACCCGCAGCCTCTGCAGTCGTTGCAGTTCCGCCAGCCAGGACTGCGGGTTTTGCAAATCCACACGGGTCTCTCCCACGCTGGCCAGGAGCTTCACGTAGGCGTCCCATTGCGTCAGCACCGCCTGTGCGCCGGCTTCGCCCAGATCCGTAGCGGCAAGATGCTTCACCAACGCTCGCAACTCGGGCAGCGTGGCTTCACCCTGTGTGGTGAGGAGTTGATCAAAGCGCTGGCGTAGCGCTAGGGACGGATGCAACTGCTGGCCATCCCAGTGGCCCCAGCCGCCGTCGAGCGACGCGCCGCGCAGGGAGCCGTCTTCCAGCAGGCGTTGGCGCACAGCTTCGACGTCCGTACCTATGGAAGAGGCTGTCGGTGCTGCTTTTTCTGCTGGTTCAGCAGTCGCGCCGCCACCAGCCGACATCAGAGACCACCCTTGTGAGGTGGAGGCAGATGCATGGGCTGGCGAGCGGGGCTCTGGCTGCGACGGTGGTGGGCGGAATGTCCACCATAAGGTCACAGCCAGGCTCAGTGCCAAGGCCACTCCCGTCAGCCCGACGGGTGGCAGGGAGTGTCCCGGTGGGTTGCTCACAGGCCTGCGTTCTTCAAGCGGTTGGCCTGGGTGCGATAGAACGAAACCGGGTTGGGCGTGAACAGGCCGCGCAGCCCAAAGGTCTGATTCACTTCGTCGAGGTGGTTCCAGGGGTAGTTGTCGCGCAGCACGGCGCCCCAGTGCGACGAGCATCGCTCCACCAGGCCGTCATTGGCCTTGCCAAAGAACAGCACTCCCGTCAGGCCCAAGGCGCTGTCCGGGTCGAACACATTGGTGACCACCGAGGTCCCCCCTGCCGAGTAGTAGCGTACGCCGTTGGCGACCGCTGGGCCTTCTCCGCAACCGCTACTGGGAGCGCCAGCAGGAAAACGCTGGTTGAAGCGAGCAGCGCCACTGGTGGTGAGTGAGGTCATGGCCGCCACTGCATCCTGTGGCAAGGTGCTACCACCAGAAAAGGCACTGATGATGCTGGCCAGTCCGTTGAAGATGGCTCCCGCTGCGTTGGTGGTGCCCGTCAGGTCGGTGGCGGCCTGGATGGTGTCTGCCACTGCTGATCCGCGGTGCGGCGTGCCCACGCTGGTCACCGATGCCACCAGCGACGGGTCCACTGCCGCCACATACCGAATGGTCTGACCACCATGGCTGTGGCCGATCAGATTGAATTTCTGATAGCCGTAGGCGGCCTTCAAGCGGCGCAACTCAGACAACAACTGCTCTCCCCGGACTTCGCTGGCATTGGCCGCGGATTGCTGTGTGGCGATGACCGTTGCACCGCTGCGCCTCAGTTCACTGGCCACCCCGTGAAAATAGTTGATGGGTCCAACCGAATCAAAGCCAAAGAGACCGTGCACGAGCACGATGGGGTATCGGGTCTTGGTGTAGGTGTCGGCCGCGAGGGCGGGCAGAGAGGTCAGGGCCGCGGCCACGGCGAGGCCGAGCGTGAACAGGCCGGTGCGGCCCGCGCACAGGTGCTTTCGGATCATCGGTTTGTCTCCTCATTTGATGACGGCTCTTATTGGCCGTGAATGGAATTAGAACGAACGGTCGTGCGGAAAAATAGAGGGTTTGCCCTTTGATGCATAGCACCAATGGTCATTGAGACCTTGAAGCCGACAGACGGAAAACCTGGTCAGCACTCGACGATGTTGACCGCCAACCCGCCGCGCGAGGTCTCCTTGTATTTGCTCTTCATGTCGGCTCCGGTTTGACGCATGGTTCGGATGACCTTGTCCAGGCTGACCAGGTGCATGCCGTCGCCGCGCAGCGCCATGCGCGCGGCATTGATGGCTTTGACCGCCGCAATGGCATTGCGCTCGATGCACGGCACTTGCACGAGCCCGCCCACCGGGTCGCAGGTCAGACCCAGGTGATGCTCCATGCCGATCTCGGCAGCATTCTCTGCCTGCTCCGGTGTGCCGCCGAGCACTGCGCACAGGGCGCCCGCTGCCATCGAGCAGGCCACGCCTACCTCACCCTGACAGCCGACCTCGGCGCCGCT
>JBNKNN010000141.1:0-8704 GCA_050293865.1 Hydrogenophaga sp.
GCTGGCGTGCGTCTCTACTCCGGGATACACGCGAGCAACTGGCGTGACCCTCAAGTCCAGCAGGCCAGGCGCAGTGGCCCCCAGCAACACAACTTTGTCTCGCAAAAGCTCCTCGGCTGCTCGCCCCTGAAGGACGTCTGCCGCCGAAACATAGTGAAAGCTACCCCCATCAGGCCCGCCCTCGCCCCGGTAAGGCACCAGGGCTGTGAGCCAATCGTCCACAGGAATATCAACCGTGAAGCCAGTTTGCGTGAGACGAACGGCACTCGCCACGCTTTCTCCACCGATCTCCAGATTTCCCTCGGCAGCGACCACCTCGATCCGAGGCATGCCCAGTACCTGCCGATACATGGCCAGCGCCAGGGATTCGTAATACGAGCCTTCATATCTGGCGAGCAACGGCAGCGAACGCACCACGCCGTCAGCGTCGGTGACCGAATTGAAGAAGCCCGATTGCTTTGCTGAGCGCGTGAGCATGGGAAGGTTGGCGCCGTACCCTGTCCATTGGGTGGCACGAACCGGCTTGACCTCAGTACCCGCTTCATGGCGGACCACCGGGGCGGGCAACTCCCCCAAGGTCAGGCCTCTTGCCTCACTGGTGAAATAGTAGCCAAGCACCACTGGTCGCCCACGCAGGGCTCGCGCAAGACGGCCGTCATGATCCAGCAATGGCCGCAGAGATTGCACTTGCGCCACAAACTCCGGATGCCCTGCCAGCTCTTGTCGCGCCAACTGCTCAAGGCGCTCGAAGCCCGAGCTGCGATCCGGCTCGGCCAGAACCGTATCCAGACCCAGTACCGCTATGTTGTAGCGATCAAACAACTGGTCGATGAGCCTTGCCAGACGGTCGCGTGGCCAGGGCCATTGGCCCAAGGCAGCCAGGCTCGCTTCGTCTATGTCGACAATCAGTACCCGACCATCTGGGGCGGGCGACTGCTGCATCCGCAGTCGCAGGTCGTAGATGAGATGGTCAAGACGCCGCAAGGGCTCAGCCGGGAGCCAGCCAAGCAGCATGGCGAGCACCAGCAAAAGTGGCAGGAACGAGAGCGGCCAACGAAATCCTCGATGGCCTGCAGTCCTCATTCCACTGTCACGATAGGCGCCGCCTACACCCAGCCGTCAGGACTGGATGAATTGCATCTGGGTACCAGCCAGATCAATCAAGTCGCCGTTTTTCAGATTGATCACTTCAGAGCCAATGTCTTTGCCGTTGATGGTTGGGCGCTGGGCGCCTTCCACCAGAGCAATGACGAAACCGTGTTGCCGGCGCGTGATGGCGGCCACGGCAACCCCTGGTTTGCCAATGGTGGTCACAACTTTGATCAGGGGCACCTCACGACCCGTCGCAGGGCCGGACATGACCTTGATGGCAGCCTTGAGACTGCCTCCCGCAGAAGGCTCCTCCATGCTGCCCGAGTTGATGACCATGGTCTTCTCGGACGGTGCTGCTGCACCATCATGGATGAATTTGATCTTGTACTTGCCAATCTCGACAGTGTCGCCATTTTGCAGGTGCTGCTTTTTGATCGCTTTCCCGTTGACGTACGTGCCGTTGGTGCTATTCAGGTCTTCCAGGAAAACGTCTGCACCCGACATCTGCAGCACCGCGTGCTCACCGCTGACGGCAAGGTTGTCGATGACGATATCGTTGTACGGACGACGGCCCAAAGTGGTCCGATCCTTGGTAAGCTGAACTTCCTTGATGACGACACCATCAATGGAAACAATCATCTTCGGCATGGCCGACTCCTGTGGCACCGCAGAAAACGGTGACGTGTTATCAAAAAAATACTACTGGCCCAGCATCCGGGACAGGAATCCCCGGCGCACGGGCTTTGCCCTAGCAGACGCAAGTATTACAGAAATATTGTCCCTACCACCTGCTTCGTTGGCAGCATCTACCAGCGCCACCCCTTTGTCTTCCAATGAGGAAGCCCCCCCAAGTATGAATGCGATCTGCTCGTCCTTGACCATATCGGTCAGGCCGTCTGAGCAAAAAAGGTAGAGATCACCATCATCCACCCGGAATTCGTTGACTTCTAGCAACACCGTGTCTTCTACGCCCAACGCACGGGTCACCAGGTTTTTGTGCGTTGCAAACATTGCCTGTTCGGGTGAGATAAGACCGGCGTCAATTTGCTCCTGGAGCAAAGAGTGGTCACGCGTCAATTGCTGCAACTGGCCCTGGCGAAGTCGGTAACAGCGTGAATCTCCGACATGCCCTACCAGCACTTTCTGGCCAACGAACAATCCCATGACCAAAGTGGTGCCCATGCCCGCATACATTGACGAGGCGTTGGCAGCATTGAAGATCGATCGGTTGGCGTTGTCGACGCAGATCTCCATGGCGCGCTTGATTTCGCGGCCCGAGGCCTCACTACCGCCCTCGGCTATCCAGTGTCCGAGTTCGTTCTTCACAAACGAAGTCGCCATGGCGCTGGCTACTTCACCGGCGTTGTATCCGCCCATGCCGTCTGCCAACACCAACACCTGACGGTCGGCTTCGACCGCCACGGAGTCTTCGTTGTTGTCGCGTACCAGACCCGGATCGGTCAGGCTGAAAAACTCGAAATTCATTTAGATGCCAGTTATAGCCGCAGCTTGCCGCTTTTCTCGGCAAAGCCTGCCGATTATGGCGTGTTACAAGCCCGCCATTGCTGACAGAAGAGACAAATTTTCATTACTCGCAGGCTGATTCTGCATTCCGGCCAGGAAACCGCCGTTTCAAAAAGAAAGGGTAGCCATCACTTGTGGCTACCCTATCGGCAGAAAGATCGCTCAGTTAATCAGAGCATGGCTTTGAGCAGCTTGCCCATCTCGGAAGGGTTGCGCGTGACCTTGAAGCCACACTCTTCCATGATGGCCAGCTTGGCGTCAGCCGTGTCGGCACCGCCGGAGATCAGCGCACCGGCGTGGCCCATGCGCTTGCCTGGAGGGGCAGTCACGCCGGCGATGAAGCCGACGATCGGCTTCTTCATGTTTTCTTTGCACCACACGGCGGCTTCGGCTTCGTCCGGACCACCGATCTCACCAATCATGATGACGGCGTCGGTATCGGGATCATCATTGAAAGCCTTCATCACATCGATGTGCTTCAGGCCATTGATCGGGTCACCACCGATACCCACGGCGCTGGATTGGCCGATACCGAGCTCGGTCAACTGTGCCACGGCTTCGTAGGTCAGCGTACCGGAGCGGGACACCACGCCAACGCGGCCTTTCTTGTGAATGTGACCAGGCATGATGCCGATCTTGATCTCTTCGGGCGTGATGAGGCCTGGGCAGTTGGGGCCCAGCAGCAGGGTCTTCTTGCCACCTGCGGCTTCCTTGGCCTTCATCTTGTTGCGCACTTCGAGCATGTCCTTGACGGGAATGCCTTCGGTGATGCAAATAGCCAGATCCAGATCGGCCTCAACGGCTTCCCAGATGGCGGCAGCAGCGCCTGCCGGAGGCACGTAGATCACGGACACAGTGGCGCCGGTCTGCGTGGCGGCTTCCTTGACGGAGCCATAGATTGGAATGTTGAAGATGGACTCGCCCGCTTTTTTCGGGTTCACGCCGGCCACGAAGCAGTTCTGGCCGTTTGCGTATTCCTGGCACTTTTCCGTGTGGAACTGACCGGTTTTGCCGGTAATGCCCTGGGTGATGACTTTGGTGTCTTTGTTGATGTAAATCGACATGACTTGTTCTCGCTTTCTGGGCTTTACTTGACTGCAGCAACCACTTTTTGAGCGGCTTCGGCCATGGTGTCGGCGGAGATGATCGGCAGACCGGATTCGGCCAGCATCTTCTTGCCCATTTCTTCGTTGGTGCCCTTCATGCGGACGACCAGCGGCACGGACAGGTTCACTGCCTTGCAGGCGGTGATGACCCCGGTGGCGATGGTGTCGCACTTCATGATGCCGCCGAAGATGTTGACCAGGATCGCCTTGACCTTGTCATTCTTGAGCATGATCTTGAAGGCCTCAGTGACCTTCTCGGGGGTGGCACCGCCGCCGACGTCCAGGAAGTTGGCCGGCTCGGCGCCGAACAGCTTGATGGTGTCCATGGTGGCCATGGCCAGACCGGCACCGTTGACCAGGCAGCCGATATTGCCGTCCAGGGAGATGTATGCCAGATCGAACTTGGAGGCTTCGATTTCGGCAGGATCTTCCTCGTCCAGGTCACGCAGAGCGACGATGTCGTCGTGGCGGTACAGCGCGTTGGAGTCGAAGTTGAACTTGGCGTCCAGGGCGATGATGTTGCCCTTGGAGTCGCGGTTCAGCGGGTTGATTTCCACCAGGGAGGCGTCGGTGTCCATGTAGCACTTGTAGAGCTTCTGGCACACGTCGATGAACTGGGCTTCAGAGTCCGCCGGCAGTTCGATGCCCTTGGCCAGTTCCTTGCCTTGCTCGGTGGTGAAGCCGGTCAGCGGATCGACAAATACTTTGACGATCTTCTCGGGGGTGCTGTGAGCGACTTCTTCAATGTCCATGCCGCCTTCGCTGGAGGCGATGAAAGCCACCTTCTGGGAGGCGCGATCAGTCACGACCGACAGGTAATACTCTTTCTGAATGTCGGCGCCGTCTTCAATGTAGAGACGACGGACTTTCTGACCTTCTGGTCCAGTCTGATGCGTCACGAGCTGCATGCCCAGGATGTCGCCGGCCAGCTTTTGCACGTCCTCGATGGACTTGGCGACTTTCACGCCACCGCCCTTGCCTCGACCACCGGCGTGGATCTGGGCTTTCACGACCCAAACGGGGCCGCCGAGCTTCTGTGCAGCTTCCACCGCTTCCTGAACCGTGAACGCCGGAATTCCGCGTGGAACCGGTACACCAAATTGACGCAAGATTTCCTTGCCTTGGTACTCGTGAATCTTCATGAGGCTTCTCTCAGACTGGGGGGTTGGTCATTCCGACTGGAAAGAATCGGCCAGACACCGGGCGGTAGCGCCGATGACGGCAATCGCGGACTGTATCATGTTGCGACGCGGCAACCTCCGTTGGCTGCCATACCCAAGCGCGCCGTGACCGCTTCTGGGTAATACATAATTATAGAAACTTTTCCCTTTACCGACACTGACAGCACGGCATTTGTCCTTGCGGAATTGCCTATTTTCTTCCCGCGTCGCTCTGTATTGGCCCGACGCAGAACTCAAACTTGGGCCCAAGATCCTTCATTGACCGAGACGATGGGGTAATCTGCTGGCATTGCACAAAGGCATATCAGAAAGTACGGAAAGAAAGAGAAAAGGAAAAGAACACATGGTCAAGGTCTTCATTGACGGCGAAGCCGGTACCACCGGCCTTCAAATTCGCGAACGGCTCGAACCCATGGGCGAGATCGAGCTATTGAGCATTGCCACCGAGCGTCGTAAAGACCCAGAAGCCAAGCGCGAACTGCTGGCCCGGGCGGACATGGTCATTTTGTGCCTGCACGATGACGCCGCACTGGAAACCGTGGCCCTTGTCGATGGACTGGAAAAGTCGTCTGGCCCGGCGACTGGCCCCAAGATCATTGATGCCTCCACCGCCCACCGCGTTGCCGATGGCTGGGTCTATGGCTTTCCTGAACTCACCCCCGATCACGCCAAAACCGTCGCTTCGGCGCGCCGCGTCGCCAACCCGGGCTGTTACCCCACGGGGGGCATTGCATTGCTACGCCCACTGGTGGACGCCGGCTTGCTGCCACAAGACTACCCGGTGGTGCTTTCCGGCTACTCCGGCTACTCCGGCGGCGGTCGCCAGATGATCGAAGCCTATGAGGTCACCAAGTCTGCCCCCCCCATGGAGGTCTACGGCCTGGGTTTGACACACAAGCACTTGCCTGAGCTGCAGAAGTACAGCCGATTGACCCGTCGCCCCATCTTCGTGCCGGCGGTGGCCAATTTTTACGCCGGCATGATCGACCAGATTCCGGTGCAGTTTGACTTGATGAGCGGCGTGACCAAGACATCCCAGCTGGAAGATGCCCTGCGAGCCCATTACGAAGGTAGGGAATGGGTAAAGGTGGTGCCGCCTGCCGCCGGTGGCCGGCTTGAGCCGACGGCGCTCAATGGCACCAACAGCATGGAGCTAAGCGTATTTGGCAATGACGAGCTGGGCCAAGCCGTGCTGGTGGCCCGGCTGGACAACCTGGGCAAGGGCGCCAGTGGGGCGGCGGTTCAGAATTTGAAGTTGATGATGGGGATTTGAGGGGGTAGGGGCTTTGGCGCCCCTCCTGCAAACGACTCCTCTTGATAGAGACCTGCTGTTGGGGTTGCATTTTTAGCCCCCGGCAGGTTTCTATCTTTTGATTTTCTTTTTTCTTCCCCCCCTATCCCCCCCGCCCCTTTCCACCCCCGCCGGGGCGGAAAGGGGAGCATTTAAACATTCGGCTTCTGCCAATTGGACGGGTGGCTACTGGCGGAAGGTTGCCACTGCTTCTGGCTCACCACGGTTTCTCCGCCGCTATCGTAGAGGCCTCGCCTGCTCGAGGGTCGCCCACGGCAGCCCGCCAACCTAGCCGCTACGCGGCTCGTTGGCACGCTGCCGGCGAGACACGCAACTTCCAGAAGATTGGCGACGCGCGAGGCAAGCACCCACCTGACAAGCCGCAAAGCGGCAAAGTCAGATGGGTGCCGTGGGAGCGATGACCAGAGCCGAGGCATCTACGACAGCCTCAGAGAAATGCACGTACCCCCAACCACGGTGGCGACGGTTCGAGCCGTAGAAGCCGGGGTGGAGACCAGAAGCCAAATGAGAACTCCCCCTTTCCGCCCGGCGGGGTGGAAAGGGGGCTGGGGGGATAGGGGGGAAGGGCGAGGTCGTCGCAAGACAGCGCCGCAGGCAAAAAAGAGTACAGGTCCGGAGAATTGAGGCCAAGCCTCAAACATCAATCCTCATCCCCTCCACTCACGACCTTCCGAATCGCCCCAGGCGCAAACCCCCTCGACGCCAGAAACCGCATCTGCTTTGCCCGGCCTTGAGGGTCAGCAGCAAGTTCACCAAATTTCTTCTTCCACACCGCCCGGGCGCGCTCGACTTCAGTTTCCTGCAGAGCACCCACCGCCTCGGCAATCGCTTCCTGGCTCAGACCTTTGGCTTGCATTTCCTGGCGCACCCGGCCAGCGCCCAGCCGGCTGGCCCGACGGTTGATGACCGACTCCACCACTCGGCCTTCGTCGATGAAACCCTTGGCCTCCAGTTCATCCAATATGCGGGGCAGGTCGTCGCCTTCCTCGACATACCGCGTGAGCTTGCGCGTCAGTTCCTGCCGAGAGTGCTCCCGCGAGGCGAGCAGTTTGAGTGCCCGCCCTTTGAGAGACAGTTTGGCGAAGCTCACTCGGCGGAGGCTTCAGCCTCAGCTTCAACCGTCTCAGCAGCTGCTGCGGCTTTCTTGCCCTTCGCGCCTTTGCCCTTGCCACCTGCAGCAGCATCATCGACCGGCAGCAGCGGTACGCCGAGAGCTTCGCGGACCTTGTTTTCGATTTCGAGACGAAGCTCGGGGTTCTCTTTGAGGAACTCGCGGGTGTTGTCGCGGCCTTGACCGATCTTCTCGCCGTTGTAGGAGTACCAAGCGCCGGACTTGTCCACCACACGCTGGGCCACACCCAGGTCGAGAATCTCGCCTTCGCGGCTGATGCCTTCACCGAACATGATGTCGAATTCAGCGGTCTTGAACGGAGGGGCAACCTTGTTCTTGACGACCTTGACCTTGGCTTCGTTGCCAACGGCTTCGTCACCCTTCTTGATGGTGCCAGTGCGGCGGATGTCGAGGCGCACCGACGAGTAGAACTTCAGCGCATTACCGCCGGTGGTGGTCTCAGGGCTCCCAAACATCACGCCGATCTTCATCCGGATCTGGTTGATGAAGATGACCGTGCAGTTGGTCTTCTTGATGGTGGCGGTGAGCTTGCGCAGGGCCTGACTCATCAAGCGGGCCTGCAAACCGGGCAGGGAGTCGCCCATTTCGCCTTCGAGTTCAGCCTTGGGGGTCAGAGCCGCCACTGAGTCGACCACGATCAGATCCACGGCACCGGAGCGCACGAGGGAGTCCACGATCTCAAGGGCTTGCTCACCGGCATCCGGCTGGGAGATCAGAAGGTCGGACAAGGTGACACCCAACTTCTGGGCGTACTGGATATCAAGCGCGTGCTCGGCGTCCACAAAAGCGCACTGGCCACCCAGTTTCTGCATTTCGGCAATGACCTGCAGGGTGAGTGTGGTCTTGCCAGAGGATTCAGGGCCATAGATCTCGACCACTCGACCACGAGGCAAGCCACCGACGCCCAGCGCGATGTCCAGCCCCAAAGAACCGGTTGACACCACCTGGATGTCTTCCAGCTGCTCGCCTTCACCCAGACGCATGATCGTGCCTTTGCCAAACTGCTTCTCGATCTGGGCCAGCGCGGCCTGCAGTGCCTTGGCCTTTTCGCCATTGATGTTCTTTGCTGCTGCGTCCATTTTTTACTCCTTCTTGCGTAAGTGTGTGTTCGCTTCAATCGGTGGTTTTTTGTACAGACTGGATGCTTGAACAGGAGTGTATGACGAAATACTTTCTATAAAACCATATTTTTGTTCAGTTTGCCTGACTATTTTCTAAAATCAATTTCTTGTTGTCTTCTGCCGTGTGAGGTTTGCCTATTTCGACTTTTTCTTCTTTCTGGCTTTTTCTCTTTCGTTTCCTTTTTTCTTTCCCCCCTATCCCCCCAGCCCCCCTTTCCACCCCGCCGGGCGGAAAG
>JBNKNN010000142.1:0-2841 GCA_050293865.1 Hydrogenophaga sp.
TCTAGCCCCGACTCCCGGTACAGCGTGCCGTGTGCATCCTGGACCGCAACGACCCGCGCGCCAGCCGCAGAGAACAGTTGGGCAGCCACAGCCCCGACGTTGCCGAAACCTTGCACGGCCACCGCTGCGCCAGGAACCTCAAGACCCATACGGCTGGCGGCCTCCATGCCAACGGTGAACACGCCCCTGCCCGTGGCCTCTCGCCGGCCAAGCGATCCACCGATGTCGACGGGCTTGCCTGTGACGACACCTGTGGCAGTGGCACCAACGTTTTGGGAGTAGGTGTCCATCATCCAGGCCATGACACGTTCATTCGTATTGACGTCTGGAGCCGGAATATCCTTGGTGGGACCAATGATCACGCCGATTTCGCTGGTGTAGCGTCGAGTGACCCGTTGCAGCTCGGCTTGGGACAGCACCTTGGGGTCAACTCGCACACCACCCTTGGCGCCGCCGAAAGGCACGTTGACCGCTGCGTTCTTGATGGACATCCACGCGGAGAGCGCCATGACTTCTGAAAGCGTGACGTCTGGGTGAAATCGAACGCCTCCTTTGCCGGGGCCGCGCGTGGTGTTGTGTTGCACCCTGTAGCCTTCGAAGTGCGCGTGGGACCCATCGTCGAGCTGGATGGGCACGTCGACGATCATCGTGCGCTTGGGGCGCTTGAGCGTCTCTACCCAGCGCGCCATGTTGCCAAGGTAAGGGGTTACGCGGTCGACCTGCTGCAGATAGATTCCCCACGGGCCGAGGTGGTCGGCAGCCAGATAGGACGGTATTGAAGACGTGGGCGAAACAGCAGGGATGGGGGCGGTTTGTGGGTTCTTCATGGTTTGGAAAGGATAGTGGCGCTGACCCGCCTCGTCCATGGCGGGCTTTGCCTGACGTTATGCCATTCTTTCATAGCCCGGCAACGGGTTGATTGTGCTCACTGCTTTTGATGATCGGGTTGCTGGCAGAGTTCAGGCGTTGAACTGGAGTGCCGCCAATCCGGCGTAGATCCCTGCTTGGCGTGTCAGCTCCTCATGAGAGCCTTGCTCCACCAGCTTTCCATGGTCGAGCACCAGAATGCGGTCAGCCTTTTGTATGGTCGCCAGAC
This sequence comes from Hydrogenophaga sp., assembly GCA_050293865.1. Classification (GTDB taxonomy): domain Bacteria; phylum Pseudomonadota; class Gammaproteobacteria; order Burkholderiales; family Burkholderiaceae_C; genus Hydrogenophaga. The sequence goes on from JBNKNN010000142.1 coordinate 1,097, forward strand.
GGTGAGCGATGACGAGTGTCGTTCGCCCCTTCATCGCAGTGGCGAGAGCAGCCTGTACCATGCGTTCGCTTTGGGCATCCAGTGCGCTGGTGGCTTCGTCGAGCAGCAGGAGCGGCGGATTCTTGAGCATGGCGCGCGCGATCGCGATCCGCTGACGTTGCCCTCCGGAGAGCCGGACTCCCCGCTCACCCAGAAAGGTCCGGTAGCCTTCAGGAAGGCGCTGGATGAACTCGTCAGCGAAGGCAGCCTTGGCTGCGGCCATCACTTCTTCGTCTGAAGCCTCTGGATTGCCATAGCGGATGTTCTCCATGGCATCTGCAGAAAAGATGACGGGGTCCTGGGGAACGATGCCGACCCTTTCTCGCAGTGAGGACAGACTCATCTGGTCGATGGGCGTGCCGTCGACGAGGATGGTTCCGTCGGCGGGATCGTAGTAGCGCAGCAGCAGAGCGAACACTGTGGTCTTCCCGGCGCCGCTGGGTCCTACCAGGGCAATGGTCTGACCAGCCTTCGCTTCGAGATCCAGGGAAGCGATGGCCAATTCTTCCGGGCGCGACGGATAGCGGAAAGACACGCCGCGGAACGCCACTGTGCTGCCACCTAGCGGCTTGGGGACGTTTACTGGTTGGGCTGGCGACTGGACGGGAGATTCGGTAGCCAGCAGCTCCATCAAACGTTCGCTGGCACCCGCGGCTCGCAGCAAGTCGCCGTAGACTTCCCCAAGAATGGCAACAGCACTGGCGAAGATGCCCACCAGCAATACTGCTTGGCCGAGCTCTCCAGCGCTGATGTCGCCTGCAAGTACCGACTGAGTCCCCTGATAGAGACCAAAAAGCACCAGGGCGGCATTGGCGATGATGATGAAGGCGACCAGTACGGCCCTTGCGCGTGAGCGGCGCATGGCCGTTTTGAATGCACCTTCCGTGGCGGCGGAGAATCGCTTGGCTTCTTTTGCTTCGGCGGTATAGCTTTGCACGACAGGAATGGCATTTAGAATTTCTGCCGCCACAGCACTGGCGTCAGCCACGCGATCCTGACTGTCGCGAGACAGGCGGCGAACCCTGCGCCCGAACCACATGGCCGGCAGAACGACGAGCACAATGACGAGCAGCACCTGAAACATGACTGCTGGATGTGCCCACACCAGCATGCCAAGTGCGCCCAGTCCCGTCACCGTGCTTCGCAATCCCATCGAGAAAGAGGAACCCACCACGGTTTGAACGAGGGTGGTGTCGGTGGTAAGGCGCGAAATGACTTCCCCTGTTTGGGTTGTTTCGAAGAACGCAGGGCTTTGCTGAAGCACATGCGCGTAGACAGCGTTGCGCACGTCAGCTGTGACGCGCTCTCCCAGCCAACTCATCAGGTAGAAACGGGTGGCCGAGGCCAGGCCGAGCACCACTGCCACCCCGAACAGCGTAAAGAAGTGATCGCGCAACGCCAGGGCCTTGGCTCCGGCATCTGTCTGGCTCAAGCCGCCATCGACCAGGTGACGAAGTGCCACGGGGAACATGAGCGTGGCTGCTGCGGCCACCGCAAGAAAAGTCAATGCCATGACCACCTGCGCGCGGTAAGGGCGTATGAACGGGAGGAGTCCGGCCAGGGCAGTGGGGGCGGTTGCCTTCGGACGTTCGGAAGAAGTGGGTTTGGGTGCGGCCATGTGAGGGGAATTGCTCAAAAGCGACAATTGCTTTTCGCCACTTTACCGGTTGTCGAGATTTTCGACCTGCGAGGCAGCTCGCCCGGGG
>JBNKNN010000143.1:0-17595 GCA_050293865.1 Hydrogenophaga sp.
AAGGCAGTCAACCAGCGTTGCCGCTGCGCGGCTCGCCGGTTGCCTGCGAGCGAGACATTGCAGGCCAAAGGGACTTGCAACGCGCGAAGTAAGCGCCCAAATGACAAGCCGCGAAGCGGCAACGTCAGCTGGGCGCCGTGGGCGTAAGGACCAATGTCGAGGCTCCTACGACCGCCTCAGCGAAATGCATGTGCCCCAAACCACGGTGGCGACGGTTCGAGCCGTAGAAGCCGAGTCGGAGACCAGAAACCAAAGGAGAGCTCCCCCTTTCCGCCCGGCGGGGTGGAAAGGGGGCTGGGGGGATAGGGGGGAAAGAAAAGAGGAACGAAAGAAGAAAGAACTTCAAAATAAGCCAATACAGCAAGCGAGCCTCGTCAAGGCAAAGGCTTTGCGCATTGGAGTTCGAGGTACCCAAGGGATAATCCCCTCAACCCCCTTCTGTGGAACAGAAAAAAGAAAGCCTTTCAAATGCTCTCCGCATCCAAAGACCCCATCGTCGCGATCGCCACCGCCCCCGGCAGGGGCGCCGTCGGCATCGTGCGGGTCTCGGGCAAAGACTTGGCTGCTTATGTCAAAGGGCTGTTGGGCCGAGATCTGAAGCCGAGAGAGGCCACGTATCTGCCATTCCCGGATGCTTCCGGTCAGCCCATCGACCACGGCTTGGCCATCTGGTTTCCGGGGCCGCATTCCTATACCGGCGAAGACGTGCTGGAGCTGCAGGGACATGGCGGTCCGGTGGTGATGCAACTGCTGCTGGCACGCTGCCTGGAAGCTGCCGCAGCGTCCGCGACCATGCAAGGCCTGCGTCCGGCGCGCCCGGGCGAGTTCACGGAACGAGCGTTCCTGAATGACAAGCTTGACCTCGCGCAGGCGGAAGCCGTGGCCGATCTGATCGATGCCAGCACCGAGGCAGCGGCGCGTAGCGCCAGCCGGTCGCTCTCGGGTGACTTTTCCCGTTTGGTCAAAGCCTTGCTCGAAGACCTGATTCGTCTGCGAATGCTGGTGGAGGCCACTCTGGACTTTCCGGAAGAAGAGATCGACTTTCTCCAAAAAGCCGACGCTCAAGGCCAGCTGGACAACCTCATGGTGAGGGTAGCCGACGTTCTGGCTCAGGCCAGGCAGGGTGCATTGCTGCGCGATGGTCTGCAGGTGGTGATTGCCGGGCAGCCCAACGCCGGGAAGAGCTCCTTGCTCAACGCTTTGGCGGGGGCCGAGCTGGCCATCGTCACTCCGGTGGCCGGCACGACGAGGGACGTGGTTCAGCAGACCATACAGATCGAAGGTGTTCCGTTGCACGTCATAGACACCGCGGGTTTGCGCGAATCCCCTGATGTGGACGAGGTGGAGAGAATCGGAATCGAACGGGCTTGGCAGCGAATCGCCAAAGCTGATGCCGTGTTGTTTGTTCACGACATCACCCGCGCCGATGACGCTGCGTACAGGGCCGCTGACGCTGCGATTGGTGAAGCGCTGCCGGAAGGCGTGCCAGTATTGTCGATATGGAACAAATGGGATCAACTGCCCATTGGGCTATCGCCTGATGCTGCCTTGGCCGTACAGCCAGCGGATGAGGTGGTGACCTTGTCCGCCAAGACAGGGGACGGTCTTTCGGTTTTGCGGGAGCGTCTCTTGTCTTTGGCTGGTTGGCAGCCGGGTAGCGAGGGTTTGTTCATGGCCAGGGAGCGGCATCTGACCGCTCTGGCAAGGGTCAGGGAACACCTGGCCTTGGCAGAGGAATGGCTGAAGGCCCGGGCGGAGCACCTGGATCTGTTGGCAGAAGAGTTGCGACAGGCTCAGCAAGCGTTGGGTGAAATCACGGGCGAGTTCACTGCGGACGATTTGCTGGGGGAAATTTTTCAACGTTTTTGCATCGGTAAGTAGCAGTTTCAAGACCGTTGAACATCCAAAACCTACCGCCTGGATGTGGTGGGTGAGTAAATGTTACTAACGCCTTGCAAAGGCTGACACCCGCCGGTTATCGTGGTGGAGAGTCACATGGAAACGCCAACTAACAACTCGGTTCGTTTTGATATCAAGCTGCTGGCAGAAGCCGTTCAGGCCTCTGATGCAGTGGATGCCCTCGGTCTTCGATTGCCGATCTTGCAATGGGAAGTCATTGCCAGCTACATGCAGCCATCGATGGTGCGCCGAGGGCAGTTGTTGATTGAACAGGGTGTTGCCGACCGAACCGTGTATTTTTTGCAATCTGGTTTGTTGACCGTGCACTACGAAGACAGCAAAGACCGCATTCGCATTGCGCAGATCAAGCCGGGGTCGATTGTGGGTGAGGGTGCCTTCTTCAGTCATCTGGAAAGAAGCGCCAGTGTCAATGCCACGGAGGACAGCATCGTATGGAGCCTGACGCCCTTGCGGTTTCGCGAGTTGGCAGCTCGTCAGCCGGGTGCAGCGGTGGATCTGATTTCTGCGATGGCTGGCGTCCTGGCCAAGCGCATGTACAACAAGCCCAAGCGGGTAGCTGTGACGTGAGGAAGAACGAGAGAAGTGTTTGCCAGGGAGACCATAAAACAAGCCGGCTTTTTGACCGGTGATTAAACGACCGCCGCTGGCGGACCCGCATCACACTGAACCACATGTCCATGTTTAACTGGCTCCAGACCAAGAAATCCGATACCGGAGGCAAGAAAAAGAAGGGTGGCCTTCGCAATGCCTTCCGTGAAACCACGCTGCCGTTGATCTCTCCGCGGCGCGGTCGCCGTTTGCTGCGTCGGGAGCAATTGTTCTCAGTGGTCAGGGAGTCCCTGATTCGAGGAGGTGTGCTCTCTACCAGCTACGAGTTCAAAGTGCTCGCGTTGGACTCGAACGGGGACAGCTTCCTGGTTTTGGTAGATCTGGCCTTGCCAGCGCAAACCATGCCGGACGAGTATTTGCTGGAAATTGAGCGCTGGATCCAGATCGCCGCGCAGTCGCGCCACAGCATGAAGGTGCGCTCGGTCTATTGGCGCCGCAAGTTGGAAGAAGACCAGCAAGGCGTTGCCTTGCGTGCGGCAGTGGCTGCACAGCAGCGCCGAAATGCGTCCACTTCAGAGAAGGATGTCAGCCCGACAGCCATTCCTGCACTGTCTCAGAGTAAACCTCGCGAAATGGCCGAGTCAGTGCATTCGCAAGAGGTAAGCGCTTTCCGAAAGGCTCTCGACGGCGCCGAACCTTTGCCTGACCGCAGGAATCCCAAGTTGCGCCCATCTGATCGGTTGCAACCGGAAGAAGAGCATGAGCCCGAGTCCGTCAGTGCCTTTGATGCTTTGAGCGAGACACAGTATGGGAAGTTGGAATAAGGCGAGCAAGGCAGCCTAGGCAGCCTCTATGTCCCCAACTTGAAAAGATGGCGCCTGATGGCGCCGTTTCACCTTCAGGGGTACAGGTCAGGTGCCGTCGAAACCGACCAGCGTGAACAAAGGCAGCCGGCTCTCACGCAGACGCGCAGATCCTTTGAGTTCAGGCAAATCCACAATGGCGGCGCCCTCGGTCACAATGCCGCCAAGCTTCTCCAGCAAACGACGTCCTGCCATCATGGTGCCGCCTGTGGCGATGAGGTCGTCGATCAGCAACACACGATCCCCTTGCTTGACGGCGTCAGTGTGCAGTTCCACGGTAGCGCTGCCGTATTCAAGTTCGTAAGTCTCTTCCACTGTGGTGAAAGGCAGTTTGCCCTTCTTCCGGATCGGCACAAAGCCAACGCCAAGCTCGTAGGCCACCACGGAGCCGATGATGAAGCCGCGTGCATCGAGACCGGCTACGACATCGGGGCGTAGCGCAGGGTCCATGTATCGGTGTACGAAGGTGTCGATGAGGACGCGAAAGACCTTGGGGTCTTGCAGCAAGGGCGTGATGTCGCGGAACTGCACGCCAGGCGCCGGCCAGTCGGGCACGGTGCGGATGTGTGACTTGAGATAGGCCGATGTATCCATCTGGTTATTATCACGCGTTCTCAAGCATGGGAGCCCGTGCTCGACTAACACGGCGAGCCCAGTGGCTGGCCGCCTCGGCAGCCGGCGACCAGACCCGAGTCATGCCCGGTCGGCACGGCACGGCGAGGGCCACAATAAAGTGCATCTCTCGCAAACCACCGGCCCGCGTCGGGTTCGGGCCGACAACAGACCTCTGCCGCGCCCGTTGCCTTGGCAGTTGCCCCTGGGAACGCCACGCGACAAGCAGACTCGCCATCGAACCTGTTGTGACCTCGAACGCACAGGTTGAAGGTGATGCAAAGGGTCGCTAACTGGCAGGAACGAAGGTGTATCCCTCGCCAGCCTTTTCCATCTTGCCGAATGCTGGGAAGGGGAAGTGATAGCCGCCCGCCAGCGTCTTCTCCTTGACCAGCATGTCGAACACCCGACGTCGAGTCTGACGAGCCATCTCCGCATCCATGTCGAATGCCACGGCCCAGTCAGGGCTGCGGGCAAAGAGCGAAGGAACATTGGTGACGTCTGCGACATAAACGAAGTGCTGGCCTTCAGAAGAGACATCGAAGATGCACATGCCTGGTGTGTGCCCGAAAGCAGCGCCGCTTCGCACCCCCGGCACCACTTCCGAACCGGCGTCAAACATGACCAGACGATCAGCGGGGATACCCGCCATGACGCGCTGAGCGTTCTTGAAGCCCCCCTGCGCTGCTGGTGGTGCTGCCGACATCTTTTCTGCAGAGGTCCAGAACGCATGCTCCGGACTGGGTACGTGAACTTTGGCATTGGCGAATCGGAGGCTGCCATCCTTCCTGAGCAAGCCGTTGATGTGATCGCCGTGATAGTGACTGATCACAACGTGGTCAATGTCTTCCGGCTTGAAACCTGCAGCGGCCATGTTGGCATCCAGCCGTCCCGTGGTTGGAGGGCCGTTGTCGGCGAAACCGGAGTCGAACAAGACTTTCTGTCCATTGATCACCACCAGAAACGCGGTGAACGGAATGTCGACGTAGTCGGTGGGAAGCTTCTGGGATGCAAGCAAGGCTTTGACCATCTCCAGTGGTGCGTTGCGCACGAACTCCTCTCCCAGTGGCCTGCGCAAGCCACCGTCGTTGAGGGCATACAGCTCCGCTTTGCCCAGAGCGTGTTTGCGCATGCCGCTGCCAGCAGCGGGAATGTCTGGGGCGCCCAAGTCAGGTGTGCTTTGGGACCAGGCGGACGAGAGACCCAGTGCCGTGGCGCTGGCAATGCCTGCGCCTAGAAAGCCGCGCCTGGACAGCGCGGATGAAACCTGTTTCATGTGTCGACTCCTTAAGGGTGGAACGAAAGAATCCAGGCCAACCCCCAGCCATGCGGGACGACCGGATCAGATCACATCGATTTGCACTGCCGTTTTTACCGGGAGAAGTAGGCAGCGTGGGGGCTCCTGCCATAAACCCTGCTGCACGCAGGGGTTGGCTCAACGGGATGTGAGCTTGGTCTCGGCCTGTGCCAGGGACTCAGGCTTGCCGCTGATGACGAGCGTGTCACCGCCTTCAATCAGCGTCGTCTCGCTGAATGGCTCGGCCCGCCCCGATGCGCGGCGCAGGTTGACCAGCAGCACGCCCATGGGCTCGAGGTGCAGTTCCTCAATGGCCTTGCCCACGCAGCCACCCCCGGGCGGGACAGTCACGGAAGACAGTCGCTCATGCCCCATTTCGTCGGCGAGTGCATCGTCGGCCCCATGGAAGTAACCGCGCAGAAGGCTGTAGCGTGCGTTTCGCTGCTCCTGCACCACGCGAATCACCCGGCGCATCGGAACCCCCACGAGGGCCAATGCGTGAGACGCCAGCATCAGGCTGGCCTCGATGGCCTCGGGCACCACTTCGGTTGCGCCGGCGGTGCGGAGCTTCTCCAGATCCAGATCGTCGATGGTACGGACCACCACAGGGACGGTGGGTGCATGCTCGGTGGTGTGATGGAGCACCTTGAGTGCGCTAGCGGTTTCGATGTAGGTCACCACTACCGCACTGGCTCTGTGCAGGCCGGCAGCCATCAGAGCCTGCAGGCGGGCCGCGTCTCCGAACACCACGGAATGGCCGGCAGCCGCAGCCTGGCGCACCCGGTCGGGGTCCAGGTCAAGCGCCATGTAAGGAATGCCCTCGGCTTCGAGCAGCCGGGCAAGATTCTGCCCGCATCGGCCGTAGCCGCAGATGATCACATGCTTGTCAGCATTGATGGCCGTGCGCGCAATGCTGGTCATCTGCACGGATTGCATCAGCCAGTCGCTCCCAACGACACGGGTGACGATGTCGTTTGCAAACATGATGATGAATGGTGTGGCCAGCATGGAAATCACCATGGAGGCCAGGATAGGGTTGAACAACTGTGGGGGAACGAGGTCGTGTTGGCTGGCCAGCGTGAGCAGCACGAGGCCGAATTCGCCGGCCTGACAGAGATATAGACCTGTTCGCAGGGCGACGCCCATGGGAGCGCCGAAGGAGCGGGTCAGGCCGGTGATGAGTGCCAGCTTGAATCCGACCGACAATGTGAAGAGCAACAGAACGAGCGGCCAGCGTTCCAGTACCAGGCGCCAATCCAGCGCCATGCCGATGGTGATGAAGAACAGGCCTAGCAGTACATCGTGAAATGGCCGGATGTCGGTCTCCACCTGATGCTTGAACTCTGTTTCGGAGATGAGCATGCCGGCGATGAAGGCCCCCAGCGCCAGCGAGAGGCCAGCATGCTCAGTCAGCCAGGCCAGCCCCAGCGTGATGAGGAGCAGATTGAGCATGAACAGCTCTTCGCTCTTGCGGCGGGCGACCAGGGTCAGCCACCAGCGCATCAGCTTTTGTCCGCCGGTGAGCAGAATGCCCAACACGACCACCGCCTTGACCAAGGCCAGCCCCAGTTCCTTGAACAAGTCTTCGGGGCCCGAACCCAACGCGGGAATGAGCACCAGGAGCGGCACGACTGCCAGGTCCTGAAACAGCAGGATGCCCATGACGCGCTTGCCATGTTCAGACTCCAGCTCCAACCGCTCGGCCACAAGCTTGATGACGATCGCAGTGCTGCTCATCGCCATGACTCCGCCCAGTGCCAGGGCGATCTGCCATGAGGTCTTCCACCAATGGGGCATGAGCCACCCCAGGGCCAGTGAAGCCAGGGTGGTGATGATCACGGTCAGAAGCACTTGAGACATGCCCAGACCAAACACATGAAACCGCATGGCCTTGAGCTTGGGCAGGCTGAATTCGAGCCCGATGACAAACATCAGAAAGACCACGCCGAACTCGGCCAGGTAGCGAACGCCGCTGGAATCCTGTGCGAGTGCCAGGGCGTTCGGTCCAATGACCACACCCACCACCAAATAGCCCAGCATGGGCGGGAGCTTCATCATTCGGAAGCCCACCACGCCCAGCACTGCGGCCAGCAGGTACAGCAGGGTGATGTCGAGAGAATTCATGTCTCGATGTTATCCGGGCTTGCGCGGCTTTTCTCCACACGTGATGCAAACCCGCAGATATCCTGGGGCGGGTGATAATCTCGGGATGTCCCAGACCAAGATTTCCGCCTCGCTCGACGGTGCCCAGGTGTTGTCGCGAGCCCGCGAAGCACTGACCATTGAAACGGATGCCGTGGCCGCCATGGCCGCCCGGCTCGACGACCGCTTTGTGCAGGCCGTTCAGATGATGCTGGAGTGCCAAGGGCGGGTGGTCGTGACCGGCATGGGCAAAAGTGGCCACATTGGCCGAAAGATTGCTGCCACGCTGGCTTCGACGGGAACCCCAGCCATGTTTGTCCACCCGGCAGAAGCCAGCCATGGTGACTTGGGCATGATCACGCCGGTAGACCTGGTACTGGCCATCAGCAACAGTGGCGAGAGCGACGAATTGTCGGCCATACTGCCCATGATCAAGCGCATGGGGGTCAGGCTCATCGGCTTTACAGGCCGCGAAGACTCGACCCTGGGGCGCCATTCGGATCTGGTGCTCGACACTTTCGTGGCCAAGGAGGCCTGTCCGAACAACCTGGCGCCTACGGCAAGCACCACGGCGCAGATGGCACTGGGTGATGCCTTGGCGGTCGTGCTGCTGGATGTTCGCGGTTTCAAAGCTGTCGACTTCGCCCGATCTCATCCGGGTGGCTCGTTGGGGCGCAAATTGCTGACCCATGTGGAAGACGTGATGCGCAGCGGTCCGGACGTTCCTCAGGTGGCTATCGACGCGGACCTGATGACTGTGATGCGAGAGATAAGCGCCAAAGGTCTGGGCATGAGTGCTGTGGTGGATGCTCAGGGCCACGTGGTGGGCATCTTCACCGACGGCGACCTCCGCAGGCTCATCGAGAACAGTGGCAGCAGTGTTGACCTTCGCGCGCTCAAAGCCGGAGAGATCATGCACAGAGAGCCTCGCCGGATCAGCCCCACAGCACTGGCGGTGGAAGCGGCGGATGTGATGGAGGCCAATCGCATCACCAGCGTGTTGGTGGTGGATGACAACGGGCGATTGTGCGGGGCTCTGAACAGCAATGATTTGATGCGGGCGAAGGTGATTTGATGGATTGAGCGAGGAGCTCTTCCCCACTTCTTCTTTGGCCGGTCTAGGGGAATCAGGGTAGCAATGCATTTGAAATCGGAACCTTGTCTTCAGCAGGCCGGCAGACAAGGCGGAACCTTCCTCAACTTCGCTTCCCGTGTCGGGTGAGCACCCTAACCTTCCTCTCTCCGGTTACGATTCAAACATGTCTGCCACAGCGTCTTTCTCCCTGCCACCCTTGCGCCCGGCGCTCCAGTTCCCGCCTGCGCTGCTCTTGCGTGCCCAGGCGGTGAAAGTGGTTTTTTTGGACGTGGATGGGGTATTGACTGACGGAGGCCTTTATTTCACGGCCGAAGGTGAGACAACCAAGCGGTTTCATACGCTTGATGGTCACGGCCTGAAGTTGATTCAGCGGGCTGGCATAACGCCTGCCGTCATCAGCGGTCGCGATTCCGAGGCCCTGCGCAAGCGTCTGGCTGCGCTCGGCGTGTCGCATGTCCGGCTGGGCACCGAAGCCAAGAGGGAGGCAGCGGATGCCTTGTTGGCCGATTTGGGGCTGGGTTGGGATGAAGCGGCAGCCATGGGCGATGACTGGCCGGATTTGCCGATGCTGAGGCGCGCTGCGTTCAGCGCCGCGCCGCCCGCAGCACACCCGGAAGTGTTGGCCGTGGCCGATCTGGTCACGATGGCTGCGGGCGGTGCGGGGGCGGTGCGAGAACTGTGCGATCTGCTGTTGATGGCAGGTGGCCACTACGCTGCCTGGCTGGAGGAGGCTGCAGCATGAGCGGTGAGGAAATGGCCGTTCGCAACGGGGCCACGCTCTCTCCGCCGGGTTCCGAGCGAGCGAGAGTTCGGCGTCGGGACAGGCTTTCACTTCTGTTTGACCAAATTTCGATCTACCTGCCCATTGTTTTGATGTTGCTGGTGGCCTTGGGAAGCTATTGGCTGCTTCGATCAACACCTGAGCCCGATATCCCGGTGCCGGAAGCGGAAGTGCTGCATGAGCCCGACAGCATCATGCGTGGGTTCTCCGTACGTGTGTTCAATGCCAGCGGCATGATGCGCTCAGAGATCTATGGTGTGGAGGCTCGCCACTACCCTGACAACGGGGAGACAGAGGTGGATCATGCGCGCGTCCGCGCCTATACCGAAGACGGGCAATTGACGGTTGCCAACGCCGATCTCATCACCAGCAACGAACCAGGTACCCAGTTCGAATTGCGCGGGAACGGTGTGGTGATTCGCCAGGCCGGCGTAGATCCGGATGGCATTCCGACGCCGCGGATGGAGTTTCATGGCGAGTATCTCCATTTGACGACCTTGCCCGAACGCATCTTTTCAGATCAACCGGTTTTGATGATCCGTGGATCGGACCAGATCAACGCCGATTCGCTCTACTACTGGGGCGATACCCGGCGACTGGCGCGGATGAAAGGTCAGGTCAGGGCGACGATCCAGCCGGTCAAGAAAACCAGATGAACGCGTCGCTCATCGCGCTGGCAAATGAGGCTGCTGTCATATGAATGCATCTCGAGTTGAATCCACACCGGCTGCTCCTCTGGCCTTTATCACTGGTGCATCGAGCGGTATTGGTCAGGCCTTGGCTCAGCGTTTCGCGCGGTCTGGCTGGCGATTGGCGCTCGTGGCGAGACGGACAGACGCCATGCAGGCCTGGGCGGATCAGCAAGGCTATGGCCAAAACCTTTGTCAGGTCTATAGCGCCGACGTGGCCGACGTGGACAGCATCGTGGCGGCGGGTCGGGACTGCATCGATCGACAGGGCCTACCGGATGTTGTGATTGCCAATGCGGGGATCAGCGTTGGCATGGACACTGCTGAGCGCGAGGACCTTTCCGTCATGACCCGAACCTTTGCGGTCAACAATGTGGGCATGGCGGCAACGTTTCACCCTTTCCTGGGCGGCATGCGCGAGCGAGGGGCCGGCACCCTGGTGGGTATCGCCAGTGTGGCAGCCATTCGGGGCTTGCCGGGGCACGGGGCCTACTGCAGCAGCAAGTCAGGCGTGGTGGCCTATTGCGAAAGCCTGCGTGGTGAGCTGCGTGGCAGCGGTGTGGGCGTGGTCACGATTCTTCCCGGCTACATCGACACGCCGCTGACAAAGGAAAACAGGTATCCCATGCCTTTTCTGATGTCTCCCGAGGACTTCGCCGACAAAGCGTTCGACGCCATTCGCGCTCAGAGCAGTTATCGCGTCATTCCGTGGCAAATGGGCGTCGTGGCCAAGATCATGCGCATGCTGCCGAATGATGTTTTTGACAAGCTGGTGGCGGGTCGGCCGCGCAAGCATCGTCAGGGCGAGGGCAAGACGCCGGACGAACAAAAAGATTGATCCTTGGCCGGTTGTAGTTGGTGCGGGCGAAGGGGAACGAGCAAAGCGGGCAGCCGGAAGACCATGAACGAAGTAAAAAAGCCTGCTGATGAACAGCAGGCTTTTCGTTGGGGGGATCGCCGTTAGGCGATCCGGGTTGATCAATAACCCTGGTTGCGACGACCACCGCCATTGCCATAGGGGCTGCGGAAGCCGCCGTCCTGGCCACCACCGCCGCCGCCACCGAAACCGCCTTCGCGACGACCGCCGCCAAAGCCGCCGCCACCAGTGCGGGGAGGACGTGGGGTCATGGGACGAGCTTCGTTGACCACGAGGTTACGGCCGCCAAAGTCTTGGCCATTCATGCCTTCGATGGCAGCTTGCGCTTCGTCATCGGTGCCCATTTCGACGAAGCCGAAACCTTTGGAACGACCTGTGTCGCGTTCCATCATGACTTTTGCGCTACCCACTTCACCGAAAGCGGAGAAGGCTTGTTGGAGGTCGTCGTCGCGCACCGAATAAGGCAGGTTGCCGACGTACAGTTTATTGCCCATTTGAGGGACTCCTAGAAACACAGAAAAGAAAGCGATGGAGCCCCGTTAGCACAAGAGGTCTGTAGCGCGCGAAACCGTCCAATCACCGACATGCGAAATCAAGTCAGAACTTGACTTTGCAATCGTAATTATGCGCTTGCGAATTTCATCGCGTGTGACTTTTTTCGTAACGCAATTTGTCAGAACTTCAGTCATGGTTTTCCAACAACAGTTGTAGCGTGAATGCTTCGCTATCCGTAGCGATTTTGCGACTCCCGCGAGGGGTGCCAATGCACAATCTGAGGGAAATTGGCGCAATTGTCACGTCCAGGTCATTGACGAGCTTGTTTTGTTGAAAAGATCGAACAAGAACTTGTCGGCCAACAAGGGTTGGGTTTTGTTCCCTGAGGCGAGCGCGCGTTCTCAAGTGGATCCCGATATACTGTCGGCTCAGCGCCGATTTGTTCCGGATTGCGGGCGCTTTAGAAATGCCGCTAAAGGGGAGATTCCCGGTCTCGCCTTTGAGTGACCCTTTGGTTGCTGCGGCGGCGCCGGGTTTTTTGTTGCCTGTTGCCAAGCGAAAGCTTGCACCTTGGTTGAAGAAGAGAAAGCGTTCCGTTGATCGTCACGCCTCAGACCTTTCGATTTGATGAACCGCTGCCGCTGCAAAGCGGATCGGTATTGCCAGCGTACGAGCTCGTGGTAGAAACCTATGGCGAGCTCAACGCCGACAAATCCAATGCAGTGCTGATATGCCACGCGCTGAACGCCTCAGCGCATGTGGCTGGAATGCACGCCGATGAAGTGGGTGTCGCCAAGCCCAAAACTGAAGGCTGGTGGGACAACATGATTGGCCCGGACAAGCCGGTCGATACCAATCGCTTCTTCGTGATTGGCGTGAACAACCTTGGCTCGTGCTTTGGCTCGACCGGCCCTACGCACCTCAATCCAGCGACTGGCCGGGCCTGGGGTGCAGACTTTCCGGTGGTGACCGTGGAAGACTGGGTGAATGCGCAGGCCCGCTTGCTGGACGCCATGGGCATCCAGACGCTGGCAGCCGTCATGGGGGGCAGTTTGGGGGGCATGCAGACGCTGTCTTGGACCTTGCAGTACCCCGATCGTGTGCGCAGCGCGGTGGTGGTGGCGAGCGCGCCCAACCTGACAGCGGAGAACATCGCGTTCAATGAAGTCGCGCGACGTGCCATCGTCACTGACCCCGACTTCCACGGCGGCCACTACCTCCAGCATCAGACGCTGCCGCGCCGGGGTTTGCGAATCGCCCGAATGATTGGGCACATCACCTACCTCAGCGATGACGTGATGAACGCCAAGTTCGGGCGTCAACTGCGCCCGGTGGAACTGGCGCAAGCCGCAGAGCAGGCCGCATCCATACCCATGGAGGACACAGGGAATCAGTGCGCCGGGCCCTATCGCTATTCCACGCAGGATGTCGAATTCCAGATCGAGAGCTATTTGCGCTATCAGGGCAACAAGTTCAGCGAGTACTTCGACGCCAACACTTACCTCTTGATCACGCGAGCGCTGGACTACTTTGATCCGGCGGGCGCCTTCGGCGGCGACCTCTCGGCAGCTCTTGCCCGTGCCACCGCGCGATTTCTGGTCATCAGCTTTTCAACTGATTGGCGCTTCTCGCCGGCGCGCAGCCGCGAGATTGTCAAAGCCTTGCTCGACAACCGTCGATCGGTCAGCTATGCGGAGATTGACGCGCCGCACGGCCATGATGCCTTCTTGCTCGACGATGAGCGCTACCACCAAGCTGTTCGCGCGTTCTTTGATCGCACGGTGAGTCAAGGCATAGCGTCAGAGCGAGAGGTGTCGGCATGAGCAGCTTGTCGATCATGGAGCGCATCGCTCGACTGGTCCCGCTTGGCTCCCATGTGCTGGACTTGGGCTGCGGAGACGGTGCTTTGCTCTCTCACCTGCAGCGAACACGGCAATGCACAGGCTATGGCGTAGAGATCAGCGATCAGAAGGTCCTCGCCTGTATGGACCGCGGTGTGAATGTGCTGCAATTGAACCTGGAAGACGGTCTGACCATGTTCGAGGACAAAGCGTTTGACGTGGTGCTTCAGATCGACACCTTGCAGCATTTGCGCAATGCCGAGACCATGTTGCGCGAGACGGCGCGTGTGGGGCGCATTGGTGTGGTGGCCTTCCCGAACTTTGCCCACTGGCCGAACCGCATGGATGTGCTGCGCGGCCGCATGCCAGTGACCAAACGTTTGCCCTACCAGTGGTATGACACGCCCAACATCCGGGTGGGCACGTATGCTGACTTTGAGGTTCTGGCGCGCAACTGCGGCCTGAACGTCGTGGACAGCTTCGGTTTTCACGAAGGCCAGGAAGTGAGGCTCTGGCCGAATCTGTTGGCGAGCACAGCGGTATTCAAGCTCTCCAACTGAGGGTGTGCTACGGAACTATCGTTTTCTCTGTCTCCCCGCAAACTAAGAAAAAGCCGGCACAGCGCCGGCTTTTTTGTGTACTAAGCGCTAAAGGTGTTCGCCATCATTGTCGAGATACCGGACAGTACCAATCGACAAAGGTCAGGCGGCGTCCAGGATGTCCTGGTGCGGTGTCAATGCGATTGGCATTTGTTCAATATGGAGGATGGTCATGAAGTCTCCCTGGCGATTGCGCACCCAGTTGATGAGCTTGGGGGCGGTGTTCATTGGGTTGCTTTGCCTGGTCGCCATCATGGGCGTCTATGAGACGCTACAGCGAAACAAGGCAATGCTCAGCATGTACGAGGACCGGGTTGTGCCCATGAAACAGCTCAAGTCCATCGCGGACATGTACGCAGTCAACATGGTCGACACGGCGCACAAGTACCGCGACGGTTCTGTGGACCAGGAGCAAGCCTTGAAGGCAATGACCAATGCCAGATCGGTGATCTCCACCGAGTGGTCGGCATACACGTCGACCTATTTGGTTCCGGAGGAGAAGGCCCTGATCGAGAAGTTTGAGCGCTTGCGAAGGGTCACGGATGCTTCAGCGGCCACCTTGGAGAGCTTGATCGCGGCTGGCGATCAGGCAGGTGTTGCGCGTTATGCCGCTCAGCAGATGTACGCTGACTTCGATCCGTTGCAGGGTGTACTGGGGGAACTGATCCAGCTTCAGCTGGATGTGTCCGAGCGAATGCATGATGAAGGGACCGAGGAAACAGCGCACCTGATGGTTCTGATGAGCGCGGTGTTGGCCGCATCCATTGTGTTGGGTGCCGCAGGCGTGTTTTTCTTTTCGTCGCGATTGCAGATGCAGTTAGGCGGAGAACCCCATGAAGTGCGTGAGGCTGCGTTGGCCGTCGCCAAAGGGGATCTGGCTTTGGAGTTCGAAGTGCCCCACAAGGCCAAAGACAGCGTCATGGCGGCCATGAAATCCATGACGGAGCAACTGACGCAACTGGTCGAAGGTGTGCGTGACAACGCCGAGCATGTCGCCACGGCCAGCGCGCAGATCGCGTCGGGTAATCAGGATTTGAGCCGACGCACCGAAGAACAAGCGAGCGCCTTGCAGCAGACGGCCGCCTCCGCAGAACAAATCGGCTCCACCGTGCAAAACAATTCCGACAATGCCGAAGAGGCCAGCCGACTTGCTCAAAGCACCTCCCAGGAGGTGGTTGCAGGCGGAGAGATTGTGGGCAACGTCGTTCTGACCATGCGGGGTATCGAAGAGAGCTCGCGCCGCATCAGCGACATCATTGGCGTGATTGACGGCATTGCCTTCCAAACGAACATTCTGGCACTCAACGCTGCAGTGGAAGCAGCGCGCGCAGGTGAGCAAGGTCGTGGGTTTGCCGTGGTCGCTGGCGAGGTTCGAAGTCTGGCGCAACGCAGTGCCGAGGCCGCCAAGGAAATCAAGGGGTTGATCTCTGCCAGCGTCAATCAGGTGGGCGAGGGCGCTGCGCTGGTGGATCAGGCGGGTGAGACGATGAACCGCACCGTGGCATCGGTTCAACGACTTCGAGACCTGGTCGAAGAGATCAGCTACGCCAGCCGTGAACAAACCACCGGCATGGTTCAGGTCGGCCAGGCTGTGGGCCAGTTGGATCAGACCACCCAGCAGAACGCGGCTTTGGTCGAGGAGAGCGCAGCAGCAGCCAACAGCTTGCGGAACCAATCCGAGCTCTTGGTCCAGGCCATCTCCATTTTCAAGACGAGGCGTTCCCGAGCGCTCTGATCGCGAACGTCCGTTCTTTAAGTTCCCAGGTCTCGCTGGGGATCTCCGGCCCTCCTGGTGCGTACTTCCGTATGCACGAGAGGGCTCTTTTCATTTGCAGCGCCGACAAGAGGCCGCTTTTCCGAGCTTCAGGATGCGCCACTTCGGCCGATAGTGCTAAGACCTTGACTGAGTTTTTTGAGGATTCCAACCATGGACATGCACAACGAAGCCGCCTCCGTGAGCCGTCAGGGCGCTGGTAGCGCCATCGCCGCACACAACGCCACCCACGCCGAATTCCTGACCTTCCGCCTCGGCGGCGAAGAGTATGGGATCGACATTCTGCGCGTGCAGGAAATTCGCTCTTATGAAGAGCCGACCCGCATTGCCAACGCGCCTTCTTTCATCAAAGGTGTGGTCAACCTGCGCGGCGTGATCGTCCCGGTCGTCGACCTTCGCATCAAGCTCGGCTGCGACTCTGTTGAATACAACGGCTTCACCGTCGTGATCGTGCTGAACGTGCACGGCCGCGTCGTGGGCGCAGTGGTCGATTCGGTCTCGGACGTGCTCGAGCTGGACAAGGAGTCCATCAAGCCGTCGCCTGAGATGAATACCTCGGTGGACACGACCTTTATCACCGGTATTGCCAGCGTGGGCGATCGCATGCTCATCCTGATGGACATCGCGGCATTGATGTCGAGCGCCGATATGGGCTTGATCGACGCGTCTCAGCAATTGCAGTGATGGTGCAGGGAGGATCCGGGCGTGCGCGAGAAAAATATTGACGAACGGCGATCAGGCGCTTCCACTTCGGTAGCGAAACGAGTTGCCTTGTTGGCTGTACTTGCCATGGCCATTGTTCTGGTTTCGATCAGTGCAGTCATGGCGGTGGTGGCGGAAGAGCGCTCGCGCGACAGGATCGTTCAAGGCGTCAACGACAAGCTGGAGTCACTGGTCGAGGCGATCAACGCGTTCGATTCCAGTGCGCGTCACATGGTTGAGCGCTCCTTGGAGCCTCTCAAGGCACGTTATCGTACGGGCATTGACATTGATCCATCCACAGGCCAGCTCACTCAGTTCGGTATGGCGCTTGATGGTGACAATGCAGAGGTGGACTTGTTTCACGAACAAGCAGGCGGGGAAGCGTCGGTGCTCGTCAGGGATGGCGACGACTTTGTTCGCGTCGCTACAAGCATTCGTGACGCAACGGGCACCCGAGCCACTGGCTCGGCCCTGGGAGCGGATCACCCTGCCAGGGCGCTGCTGCTGCGCGGAGAACCCTATGTGGGATTGGCTGAAGTGTTGGGTGCACCGTACATGACCTACTACGTTGCGCTCAAGAACGATTCGGGCGAAGTGGTGGGTGCGTTAGTGGTGGCGCTGAACATCAGCGAATTCCAGTCGCCGCTCTATCAAATGGTGGGGAACGCCAAGTTTTTCGAAAGTGGCTCCACCATCGTGATTGATCCGGGGCAGTCTGACGAGGAAGCGCGCTTCGTCGTTCACCCGACCGCGCAGGGACAGCGCGTGCTGGATGTCGCGCCTGCGATGGCCGGTGTGCTTGAGCGCATGCGCCAAACGCCTAGTGCGTTCATGCGAGACGAAAAAGCCTTCTTGATTCCAGAAGGCGGCGACCCTTGGACGGTGAAACAGACATCGTCCGCCAACGGCTGGTGGGTGATTGCAGAGGTATCGGATCGTGAAGCCATGGCCAAGCATTGGGAGACCATTTACGCCTTCTGGGCCATGCTCATTGGCGCAACGCTGGTCACCGGCCTATGCATCTACATTCTGGTCCAACGCAGCGTAGGTGGACCCCTTCGCGACCTGGTGGCGTTGATCACCCGGGTGGCATCCGGTGACCTTTCGCAATCCTCCAGCAGCAAGAGAACGGATGAGGTGGGTCAGGTCATCAACGAGGTCGAACGGATGCGCGCGCGTTACGTCGAAATGGTCAGTGAGATCAAGCGCACATCGGAAAGCATCAACACTGCATCGAATGAGATCGCCACGGGCAACCAGGATTTGAGCGGCCGCACAGAGCAGGCAGCGAGCAGCTTGCAGCAAACGGCTGCCAGCATGGAAGAGCTGACCAGCACGGTCAGCCAGAGTGCCGAAGC
>JBNKNN010000144.1:0-11296 GCA_050293865.1 Hydrogenophaga sp.
GATGCCGCTGGTGCCTGAGGCAGCCCAGGCATTGGCAGGGCCGCCAAGCCTGGACAGCTGCACGCGTGACGTCTATGGCAAGGATTTTCAAATCTCTGTCGCGGGCGTTGCTGCGCGGCTGGTGGTCGATGCTGCCCAGGCCCTGGCCTGGGTCCATGGGCGCGGCTTGTTGCATGGCGACTTTTACGCACACAACCTTCTATGGCAAGCAGCCTCGGGTCAAGTGCAATTGAGCGATCTGGGTGCCGCCATGCGTTTGCCTCAACAGGTGGCTGGCGGAAGGGCAAAGTGGCAGGCGCTGGACACCTGTGCGTTCGGTGTATGGCTGCGCGAGGTCGCGGAGCGGCTCACCGGTGAGGCTTTGGAGGGCCTGCAGTCGTCCCTAAGGGCGCTGGCGCTGAAGTGTTCCTCAGTTGATGTCGAGCGCAGACCTTCAATGGAAGAAGTCGTGAGCGCACTGCGCAAACTGTAGCGGGCAGGGGCCGTTTGGGGCCGTTCCGGCGAGGACGAGGCATTGTCCTACAAGCACTGCCGCGGGTGACCGACTGACCGGGAGGGGGGGCTCGGAGCACACTGTGTTCATGTCCCATATTCCTTCAGCACACCCGTCGAGCTTTCAGGTGTTGACCGTGAACATCCACAAAGGCTTTAGCTCGTTCAACCGGCGCTTTGTCTTGCCGGAGCTTCGGGATGCCATTCGCCAAGTGGGCGCAGAAGTCGTGGTGTTGCAAGAGGTGCATGGGCGACGCAGTGCTGCCAGTGATGCCGCCGGGCGGGTGCGTTGGCCGGACACCACGCATTACGAGTACCTGGCCGACAGCTTGTGGCCTGAGTGGGCCTATGGTCGCAATGCCGTCTACCCGCAGGGAGATCACGGCAATGCCGTTCTCTCCAAGTTCCCGATCGAGAGTTGGCGCAACCACGATGTGAGTGATCGGGGCGAGCTCGAACCGCGGGGCCTGTTGCATTGCCGCCTCCGATTGCCCGACGCCGACCAGGCCGTTCACGTGGTAGGTGTCCATCTGGGGCTCAAGGAAAGTACTCGACATCGCCAAGTGAAGCAGCTTGGGGATCTGATTGAAGCGCACGTGCCGGAAGAGGAGCCCTTGGTGGTGGCGGGCGACTTCAATGACTGGCTGGGTCGAGCTCGAAAGTCATTGCGCGAGTTGGGTCTGCAGGAAGTCCATGCCATCCGTCGCGGGCGGCCTCCACGCACTTTCCCCGCCCGGTTTCCATTGCTTCGCCTGGATCGAATTTATGTCCGCGCGATTCGCCGGAGTTCGGCGATTGATCTTCCCCGCCATCCTTGGGCGGCCTTGTCGGACCACGCGCCCTTGGCGGCGCGAGTGGAGGTTTGACCTCTGTCGGCCCCCATTGGGCGCCTGATCATCCAACGAGTCACCATCAGCCTTCGGGTCACAACGAAATCAGGAGAAGTACCTCATCATGAACAAGTCGACGTCCAACAATGCGCGCTTCTCAACCGACTGGATCGGCGGCAACGACGTTCGCCTGCTCGAGAACGGAGACAACTTCTACCCGCGTGTGCTGGAAGCGATTGCAGATGCCCGGCAGGAGGTCCGGATCGAAACCTTCATCTTGTTCGAAGACAAGGTGGGTCTAGCCCTTCATCAGGCCTTGCTCGACGCTGCCAGGCGAGGAGTCCAGGTGGACGTGTTGATCGACGGTTGGGGCTCTCCCGATTTGTCTCCCGCGTTCGTTGATGCCTGGGTGGAGGCGGGGGTTCGCTTGCACGTCTATGACCCGGCCAAACGTCTGTTCAATACCCGGTTGAATCTGTTTCGTCGCATGCACCGCAAGATAGTGGTGATTGATGAAGTGCTGGCCTTCGTGGGGGGGATCAACTTTGCGGCCGACCACTTGCGGGACTACGGGCCTGAAGCGAAACAGGATTACGCCGTGGAGGTGCGCGGGCCCATCGTGTCACAGATTCATGCGTTCACTCGAGCCAACCTCAAACCTCGCAAGGTCGCGGCTCGGTGGCGTCGCTGGCTGCATCGTCGAAAGTCCCCAGAGCCGGTCATGGGTGAGCGTTCAGGTGATATGGAGGCGCGTTTCGTGGTCCGAGACAACCACCACCATTTCACCGACATCGAGCGCGCCTATCGGCATGCCATTCGCTCGGCCAAGCACCGCATCGTGATTGCCAATGCGTACTTCTTCCCTGGCTATCGACTGCTGCGCGAGATTCGCAGCGCCGCCAAGCGAGGCGTGGAAGTGAATCTGATTCTGCAAGGCGAACCCGACATGCCAATGGTGCAGACCGCTGCCTCTTTGCTGTACCGACATCTGGCACGCGCCGGAGTGAAGGTCTACGAGTTCTGTGAACGGCCCCTGCATGGCAAGGTGGCAGTGATTGACGACGACTGGTCAACCGTCGGGTCCAGCAACATGGACCCGACCAGCCTGGCGTTGAACGAAGAGTCGAACATCATTGTGCGCAGCCGTTCTTTCAACGCGTTGTTGGGCGAACGTTTGCAGCGGTTGATGAATGACTCCTGCAAGGAGATCGAGTTGGCTCCAATGTCACGACTGCAGTCGGCATGGATCCAGGTGCGCAGTGCTTTCGTGTTTTTTGTCCTTCGCCATTTTCCTGCGCTTTTCCGTTCTGTGCCGTCGGCACAACCCATCATCGATCACATTGCTGATCGCCGTGGCGATGACTCGCCTTCCCCAGACAGTAGCGTCGGCAAAGACCCTGAAGCTGCGACACAGTGGGGTCAAAGGAGCGTGTCATGAAATCGTGGTGCCTGGACATGGGCAGGCGTCTTGTCGCAGCCTGGCGTGAACACCCCTGGGGCAGGCGAACGCTCTTACTTTTGTTCATGGCCACCATGGTGTACTGGCTGGTGCGCCTGGGCATGGAGGTGCCCTGGTCAAAGGTATGGCAAGCCTCGCTTGAAACGCCCGCAAGTTCGCTGGCTCTTGCCTGTGCCATGGTGATGGGCAGCTATGCCATTTATGCGGCATTTGACTTGATTGGAAAGCGGGTGACTCGCCACACCTTGCCTGCTCAGTCGGTGCTGACAGTGGCAGGCGTTTGCTATGCAGTGAACCAGAATCTGGGCTATCTCGTGGGTGGGCTGGCGTTGCGGGGCAGGCTTTACGGCCGGCTGGGCCTGGACATGTCGACTGTGGGAGTGGTCGTTGGCACCAGTGTGTTGTCGAACTGGATGGGGTACCTGGCCTTGCTCGGAGTTCTGTTGGTGGCCGCTCCTTTGCCTCTTCCTTCAGATTGGCCAGTGAACCTGCTAGCGTTGCGGGTGATAGGTGGTTTGGGCCTGCTGGCATGCATGGGCTATGTGCTGGCTTGCGCTTTCTCTCCCTGGCGGGAGTGGGAGGTGGGCAAAGCGCAAGTGCGCCTTCCGTCCTGGACCGTTGCGGTGGTCCAGCTGACTTCGAGCGCGACGCACTGGCTCTTCATGGCTGGTGTGATCTGGGCTGTGCTGCCGGAGGGCACATCCTATGCGCCAGTGGCCACCACCTTCTTGCTTGCCTCCCTGGCCGGCGTAGTGGCCCATGTGCCCGCCGGGGTGGGCGTACTGGAGGCGATCTTTGCGGCCATGCTGGGGTCTGAGGCGCTTCCTGTGCCGACACTGCTGGCGGCCGTCCTGATTTTCCGCGCCGTGTATCAATGGCTGCCGGGCTTGTTGTCAGTGGTGGGGTACGTGGTGCTGGAGAGGGCCCCGGTGGAATGGCTCCGGGGTGGAGGACAGGACAACAACGAGAAACGGGCCGCAACGCCTGCCAGTGCCTGAGCTAGGTGTAGCGGAGCGTCGCGAAAAAAAGTGTCAGGCAGGCACCGATGGCTCAGGGTGTGCCCAGAAACAGCGCCGGGTCTACCATCGTCTGGTTGAGCATGGTGCCGAAGTGAAGGTGTGGCCCGGTGACTCTCCCTGTCGAGCCAACGGAGCCGATGGGCTGACCGGTTCGCACCTCCTGACCGACTTCAACGTCAGTGGCGCTGAGGTGGCAGTACATGGTGAGCAGACCGCCGCCATGGTCCAGCCAAATGGTGTTGCCGTTGAAAAAATAGTCGCCTACCTCAATGACCGTCCCTGGGAGTGGAGCCAACACAGGGGTGCCGGAGGGAGCCGCTATGTCCATGCCACTGTGGGGCTTTCGTGCTTCACCGTTGAAGAATCGTCGCAGTCCGAATGAACTGGATTGGCGACCCGCGACAGGTGGGCGCATGGCCAGGATGGGCTGCAGAAATGCAGGTGGTGGCGTCTGGGTTCGGATGAAGGTGTCCTGGCGCTCCTTTTCCTTGGTGACCCGGGCCATGTCTTCGGGCGAGAGCGACACTTTCGAGCGTGCCACTTTGAGGTGTTGTTCGGGATAGGCCTTGTGGGCGATCACAAAGACTGCCCGGTCCATCACCATGCCGTCTGTTGCCGTCGCCCGAAGGATCAGACGACTGCCTTTCGCGCTACCCAACGGCACGCCGACCAACGCGACCCATTGGCCAGATTCGTCTCGAGTGACCAAAGCCATGCCTTGACCTGCGTTGTCCGGGTCGCCCTCACGTTGCCAGGTCACGTCGGGCCTTGCTGCGGCTGCGCCGATATTCCAGCGAACCATGCCGCCAGCGTAGGCCGCTGCATCTGGCGCACCAGTTGGCGCGGCTGAAACGTCAGACGCAGGGAGAAAGATCAGGCTGGCGATAGGGGTGGATCGCATCAGCACGCCGAAGCTGGCGCTGAGCAGTACTTGGCGACGAATCAAGAGGGCTGGCTGCATGGCCCCGCTATGATCGCATGCAGAGCGATTCATCGCCAACAAGTTGACTGAGAAACGCTGACAAAAGAGTCTTAGAGGTTGCCGCGACGAGCAGTATCAGGAGGGAGAGATGCGTACCCATCGACATGAAGCGATTTCGGCTTGGAGGCACCACGTATTGGCCAGCCTTGGGTTCGGGTTGTCCGTGCTGTTGGCATGCAAGGCTGCCTTGGCCATGGAGATGGCTTCAGAGGCGACGCCTGAAGGCCCCATTGAAGAGTTTTCTGCTGTCTATTTCGCTTGCCAGGATGAGGCCAGGGGGAATCGGGCTGCAATGCAGGCGTGCATGACTGAAGAGCTCAAGCTTCAGCAGACACTGCTGAATCAGGCGCTGGCGGACCTTCGCGCACAACTCGATGGCCCGGCGGCGAGGCTTCTGGATGTATCGCAGAAGAACTGGGATGCCTACAAAAACAGTACTTGCAGCTTCTACCGTCAGGTCAACCGCAGCGCCATGGCACCGCTTGAGGAGGCCGCCTGCCGGCTCGATACCACCATGGAGCGCGCTGCGTTGCTGCGTCACTGGAAACGCTGAGCCCGCCGTGCGCTGTGCGCCGTTGGCTGTGTGCGTTCGAGCGAGTCGGCCTCCAGTACTCGGGTGGATGCGTATTCCTGACCGATGCGACTGCGTTGAAAATGCATGGCTAGGTCTTCCGTGCGTGCCTGATGTTGGGTGCCCTGAACAAAAAGGAAAAGCAAGATGAAGTGGCTGTACAGGGCGCTCCTGGGTGTGGTGGCGATGGTCTTGGTTGCGGGTGCAGTGTTGTCGGTGTATGGCCACAAGACGCTGCCTGTGACCCATGGGGAACTGAAGCTGCCTGGCTTGCGGCATGCCGTCGTGATCACGCGAGATGCCAGTGATGTGACGCATGTGCAGGCGCAAGATCCTCGCGACGCCTGGATGGCGCTTGGCTATGTGCATGCCCAGGAGCGACCCTGGCAGCTGGCGTTCAACCGCCGCCTGATGCGAGGGCGTTTGTCTGAGATTCTGGGGCCGGCAACGCTCTCGACGGACCAGACACTGCTTAGCCTCGGTGTGCGGCGTGCCGCGTTGAAGCAGCTCGATGGCGTGGCGCCAGAGGTTCGACTGGCACTTGAGGCATACAGCCGGGGAGTGAACGCCTTCTTCGCTGACAGCCGTCAGGCGTTGCCTCCCGAGTTTTTGTTGACGGGCGATGATCCCAGGCCGTTGGCAAAGCGAGGTGAGTTCTGGGATGCAGGCGATACCGCTGCCTGGGTTTTGCTCATGTCGCTGGACCTTGGCAAGAACTGGTCTGAAGAGCTGATGCGTTTGAGGATGGCCAAGGATCTGGATACTGAGGCCATCCATCAATTGCTGCCGCCATACGACGACGAAGAACCCGCGTCGACGGCCGATCTGTCTGGTCTGTATCGAGAGTTGGGGGTGTTCCGGCGCGAACGCGCGACGGCAGCGATTGATTTGGCACCAAGCATGGCTGGCTTGTCGATGGAAGACCTGATCGCCTCCGGTGGCAAAGGTTCCAACAACTGGGTAGTGGACGGCTCGCGTAGCGAGTCGGGAAAGCCGCTGCTGGCCAATGATCCACATCTGAGTATTGGCGCGCCCGCGATCTGGTACTTTGCCCATATCAGCGCGCCAGCCGTCGATGGTATCGAGGCGCTGGACGTGATTGGCGCCACCTTGCCGGGGACGCCCTATGTGGTTCTGGGTCACACCCGCGGTGCGGCCTGGGGCTACACCAACACGGGGCCAGATACGCAAGACCTTTACCTTGAGCAGCTTCATCCCGACGATGGCAACCGCTACCGATTGCCGGATGCGTCGGACGGTTCGATTCAGTGGGCCAGCTTCGATGTGGAAGAGGTGAGCATTCCGGTCAAGGGGCAGGGCGATGTTCGCTACCAGGTGCGGCGTTCGCGGCATGGGCCGGTGGTCAGTGATGTTCAGGGAAAGACCCGCGATCTGATCGATACCGACCGCTATGCGCTGGCGTTGCGCTGGTCGGCGCTGGATGCTGACAACGCCACCATGCAAGCGTTTTCGTTTGTCAACCGGGCGCAAAGCGTGCCGGACCTCATGGCGGCTTTCAAAGACTTTCATTCGCCGATGCAAAACGTTGTCATGGCGGACACCGGTGGGCGCATTGCATACAAGGCTGCCGGCCGAGTGCCTGTGCGAAGCCCCGGCAACGACATCATGGGTAAAGCGCCTGCGCCTGGCTGGCTGCCGCAATATGACTGGGTGTCATGGATAGCCTATGAAGACACGCCACAGGACAACGGAGATCAAGGCTGGATCGCCACGGCCAACCAGCGCATCCATGATCTGGACTATCCTCACTTCATTGCCCAGGACTGGCGTCCCAACTACCGCAAGAAACGTATTGATGCTTTGCTGGCAGGGACCAAGCTGCACAGCGTGGACAGCTTCTCGACCATCCAGGCAGACCTGTTGTCATCCGGGGTGCTCAAGTTGATGCCTTTTTTGAAAAGGGCTGCGAGTCAATCGAAGCACCCTATGGCGCCTTCGGCTCGATCCGTCGTTGAGGGCTTTGACGGCGTGATGGATGCGAATGCACCAGGGCCGCTGGTGTTTCATGCCTGGTTCGATGCGTTTCTGCGAAGAACGGTGGGGAAGAAACTGGGGCAGGAGACATTTGATGCACTGTATGGGAAGCGTCTCTTCAGCGAAGCCGTCGAAGGCATCCTGTTTCGCGCGGATGCCAACTGGTGCGGGGAAGCGGGCTGCGATGTTGCCAGTGTGGCTGCCTTCGATGATGCCATGGACAGGGTAGCTGCATGGCAGGGGCAGGACGTGAGCCGATGGCAATGGGGGCGGCAGCATCCAGCCATCTCTTCTCACCGCCCTTTCAGCGAGGTGCCCGCCATCGCTGGGCTGTTTGAGGTGGCCGTGCCTACAGGGGGGGATTCGCATACCGTTAACGTCGGCGAATACCGAGCGAACCACGAGCGCATGCCATTTGCGTCTCGGCTGGCGCCGAGTCTGCGTGCCATCTATGACCTGGCAGATCTGGACAACTCACGGTTTATCTACCAAACGGGTCAGAATGGCAGCGTGTTTTCTCCGCGCTATTCCGACATGAAGCGTGAATGGGCGGATGTTCGCTATCGCAAATTGAGCATGGACGGGTCTTCTTCCACCGCGCGCTTGACTTTGTTGCCATGATTCATCTTCGCAGCTGACACATGGACGACGCCGTGGGCCCGACCACATGGGTATAAGGGATGGCCTGAGTTCAGATTCGGAAGACCTGAGCCAAGAATATGAGTCGAAGAGAATGGGACGCAGCGAGAGCCGACACTTCGCGCGCGGGAGCTTCAGACAACGATAGAGGAGACACACAATGAGCGTGAGATGCGTGCGCTGGCTCACAGCGCTGTTCATGGCTGCGCCTCTGGCCTGGCCGGCAGTTACCTTGGCAAGCGGCGTGTCCGTTCAGGATGATGCTCTGGCCAGACCTTTCCCGAACGACCGGTTCACTGTTCCGGATTTTCGCAACCTGACCTTTCGCCGGGTCAACCTTCCGCTGCCGGACTGCAGCGTGCAAGTCAGCGATTGTGCCGACCTTGCGCATATCAACCGGCTGGACGGTTTTTCTACCCAGCCTCGCATCACCATTCCGTTCACCGGCGAGATCGACGTCTCAACAGTCAACAGCTCGTCTGTCTATCTGATCAACCTTGGAGACACCCAGACACTGCAGGGTTGGGGGCGCAAGGTGGGCATCAATCAGGTGGTATGGGACCCGGAATCAATGACGCTCGCATTTGAACCAGACGAACTATTGGCCGAGCACACTCGCTATCTCCTGGTGGTCACCAAGGGCGTTCGAAGTGCTTCCGGCGCACCGGTCAAGGCAGCCTCGGGGCCGTCATGGCGTGCACGAGCCAAGCGCCAGGGATGGCGGGCATCTCCACCGCGATTGACCGAGCATGACCGGGCACTCCAATCCGCGCTGCGTTCTGTGCATCGCCTTGAGAAGGCGGTGGTGTCAGCGACCTTGTTCACTACGCAGAGCAGCACCGTGGACTTGGTCAAGGTCATGCGGCAGATCAAACGCAAACCTCCGTCTCCGGTGCGCTTCGATCTCGGCAAGGCAAATGGCGCCGTTGTGCCTTCGGTGTTCTCCGTGCCTGGCCTGGTTCAGGCGACCTTCATGCGCCAAACGCAGGCAGCCGGCGCTTTGACGCCCACCACACTGCCTCTGCCCTCGCTCTACGTGGTGCCAGGCGCTGTCGGGACCTTGGCATACGGCCGCTTTCAGTCGCCAAGCTACCTCAATGAGCAACGCTACATCCCTGCGGTGCCGAGTTGGACGGGCGCGCCCCAGCCCTCAGGCGCCGAGGAACTGGTGTTTCAAGTCTTTTTGCCAGCGGGCAAAGCGCCTGCAGGTGGCTGGCCGGTGGCCGTGTTCGGCCACGGCTTCACCGACAGCATGTTCGGTGCGCCCTGGGTGGTGGCCTCGATGCTGGCGTCACATGGCGTTGCCACTGTTTCGCTGAACGTGGTGGGCCATGCAGGCGGCAGCAACGGCTATTTGATGTTTCAGAGCGCAGATGGTCAGACCGTGCAAGTACCGGCGGGCGGACGTGGCTTCGACCAAAACGGCGATGGCCTCATCGACAGCACCGAAGGCGTCGCGGCCGTCTTCCCTGACGACGTTCTGGGCAACCGGGACGGTTTGAGGCAAACCACGATTGACCTGATGCAGCTGGTGCGGCAGATCGAGAGCGGCATTGACGTCGATGGGGATGGCGCGTTTGATCTCAGCAAGAAGCGCATCTACTACGCTGGACAGTCTTTTGGTGGCATATATGGCACCATGCTGCTCGGCGTAGAGCCGTCCTTGCGTGCTGGTGTGGCGAACGTCCCGGGAGGCTCTTTGTCGAACGTGGCCCGGCTGGGTGGTTTCCGGTCTCTGGTGGCAGCTGGTCTGGCCTTGCGGCAACCTTCATTGATCAACCTGCCTCCCACATCTGGTCTGCCATTTCCCTATGACCAGAACTTCAACGAAAACGTCCCGCTGCGAAACCTTCCACCGGTGATCAACGACGTCCCGGGCGCAATGGCCATTGCAAAAGTGCTTGACCGCCAGGAGTGGATTCAACAGCCCGGCAACCCCGTGTCATACGCGCCGCTCATACGCAAAGCCCCTTTGTGGAGGGGCGTAGCAAAGCCGGTGATTGTGCAATTTGCCAAAGGCGACACGACGGTGCCCAACCCCACCACCACAGCCATCTTGCGGGCGGGAGATCTGGAGGGCAGCGCGACCTACTTCCGCAACGACCTGGCGTATGCGGCCAGTTCGGCTGTGGCGAAGAATCCGCACACTTTCCTGACCGCCATCAGTGCCCCTGCCGGGCAGCCATACGCGCTGATGGCCCAGAAACAAATGGCGCAGTTCTTCGCCACCGATGGTCAAAGCGTGATCGACCCTGATGGGCCGGGCCCATTCTTTGAGGTTCCGATCGCTGAGCCATTACCCGAAGAACTGAACTTCCTGCCGTGACCCGGATACCTGTCCACCTTGTTCTCACGCCACAAGAAAGTGGCGTGAGGGCCAGGGTGGTGGTGGTTGACTCCATCACTGCAGTGACCGCCGCAGACGCAGGTTCGGTGGTGGTGTCGGCCTCACACGGAGGCGTTAGCTCGGCTCACTTTTCGCTCAGGCAGCGTTTGCGGCTGGTGGTGTTCAATGATGCAGGGGGCGGCAAGGATGGTGCGGGGATCGCTGCGCTGAACTTGCTGCAATCCGCGGGTGTAGCAGCGCTGACGGTCAGCCATGAAAGCGCACGCATTGGCGACGGGATGGACACTTGGGAGAGTGGCATCATCAGCCACGCCAACTCGCTCGCCAATGTCCTGGGCCTTGTCCCCGGTCTCCGTTTGCGCAAAAGGCTCGCCAGCATCGAGTTCCCGGATCAGCCCCAAGCGTCCTGACATGGTGATGGGGAAGAGGTTGCGCATGCTGATGATCTCTTTCTTTTGCGCTCCTGGAAGTGGCCATTGCCAGGCGACAGGCATATGAGCGATGAGAGGCCAAACCGCCACTGATCACGTGCTGGGTCCACATGCGACGAAGCAAGTATTGTTGCTTCGACGAGCTTCAATGACTCTCGCCTGGTCGTCACACTCGTCTGTTGTCCAGTGCCAACGGGCAGCTTGACCGTGCCTATCGCGCAGCCCCACAATCCTCCTCCATTCCCGTTTTGATTTGATCTGCGATGGCTGTTGATTGCCATCGTGGACCCCTCTCAGGAGTTTTCCGTGTCTCGCATTGTTCGTTTCATTGACTGAAGTCGACACCCGTTGACCCGACTTGCGCGCAGCGCGGCGGTCCAAGCAGATGCCATGGTCTGCAACGATTGCCTACGCTGGCCTGGAGAGGCAACAGCAGCGAAACACGTATCTGCCTGGTGATTGGCTTCGTCCGACGAAGCCCTCGTGCAGCATCCCGCATTCGACACCTTTGAGCGGGCTCTCTGTGCGCGT
>JBNKNN010000145.1:0-4630 GCA_050293865.1 Hydrogenophaga sp.
CCCGTGACCGCGCCGAGTCGGCCAGCCAGGCCAAGACGCGCTACGTTGCTGGCCTGACACACGAGCTGCGCACGCCTTTGACCAGCATCATGGGCTACGCACAGGTGCTGCTCAACAGCAAAGAGCTGTCAGCCTGGGTACGCGAGAAGGTAGCCACCATGCAAAGGGCCAGCCAGCACATGAACGTGCTTATCGACGGATCGCTGGATCTCGCCCGGATCGAAGCGAGCCGATTGAGGCTGGACACCGCGCCCTTGCCCTTGCCCTCCTTGCTGGAGGATGTCGAACGGATGGTCAGGCCACAAGCCGAGGCCAAAGGTCTTCTGTTCGTCGTCGACGTCGAGGGAGAGGTACCCCCCTGGATTCGGGCAGATGCCAAACGGCTGCGTCAGATCCTGATCAACCTGCTGAGCAACGCGGTTCGGTTCACCAGCGAAGGCAGCATCACGCTGCGACTCAACTTCCGCCAGCAGGTTACCCGCATCGATGTCGTCGACACAGGCATTGGCATCGCCGAACAGGACCAGCAACGCATTTTCCTGCCGTTCGAACGCGGCAGTGCGGGCCGGCGTTCGGCTGAACCCGGCACCGGTCTGGGTCTGACGATCGTCCATTTGCTGACCGACATGATGGGGGGAGAACTCTCCTTGGTGAGCGAGCCCGGCCGCGGCAGCACCTTCACTGTCCGGCTGTACCTGCCGCATCTGCATGACGTACCCGAACCTGCGGCTTCCATGTCTGACCGTTTGACGCCGGTCATCGGCTACGAGGGTCGGCGCCTGAACCTGCTCATCGTGGACGACCAGCCCTTGCATCGCCAGTTGCTGGCTGGATTGCTCGTTCCCTTGGGATTTCGGGTCGCCGAGGCAGCCAGTGGCGAGGAATGCCTGGAGATCCTGGAGCAGAACTGCCCAGATCTGCTGCTGCTGGACATCACCATGGATCATCTCGACGGATGGCAAACCGCGCGGGAAGTGCGCCTGAAGCTTCCACCGTCAAAGCTGCCCATCCTCTTTGTTTCTGCCAACCTCTTTGACAACCAGCGCGAAGCGATCATGGCGATCGGCGCACAGGGTTTTGTTCCCAAGCCCGTCATGGAATCGGAGCTGCACGGTGCACTGGAGCGAGCGCTTGACATCCGGTGGCTGCGTGCCGCTTCGGGCCACCGCGATCCGGAGCAGACTCCCAGTCCAGGCAACTTCCCCGCCCCTTTGCCGGAATCCATGCGCGAAGAGTTGCTGCGGCTAGCGCGCCAGGGCAGGGCTACTGCACTGCGTCAGCGCTTGTGGCAGGCGCAAAGCCACTCACCTGCACTCTCGTCCACCCTGGCAGAGCTTCAGATCTTTGCTGAGCGCTTTGACTTCGACACCTTGGTCAAACGCCTCCAACCGAGCGAGATAACCGATGATTGACACAGAAGACCCCTATGTCGACACCGCTGCACCATCCGACCAGCGGCTGACCCTTCTCGTGGTCGAGGACGACCTGGACACCCTCCGTTTGCTGTGCGATGCCTTGCTGGCCGAAGGCTACGAAGTATTGGCTGCACGTGACAGCGAAGAAGCACTGGAACGCCTATCCATCAACGTGCCTGACGGAATACTGCTCGACGCGGTCATGCCGGGACGCGACGGCTTTTCCTTGTGCGAGCAAATCAAGACCACACCCGCCTGGGTTCACGTCCCCGTGGTGTTCATGACGGGGTTGTCAGAGACCGAACAAGTGGTTCGGGGCTTTGCCGCCGGCGGCGTGGATTATGTGGTCAAACCGCTGCGCTTGCCTGAGGTCATGGCGCGCGTCGCCACGCATCTGCGCAATGCCCGGGTCGCGCGGCTTGCGCAGCAGGCGGTAGACGTGGCTGGCCTCGGCACGGTGCTGCTCGATGCGCACCGTCGGGTCTCCTGGTGCTCCCCCAAAGCACAGGAGTGGCTGCAAGCCCTGGCGGCACCATCTGCCACTTCCACGGTGCAAGCCCATCCCTGGCTGCTGGAGGTTCTGGCCTCGGGCGAAGCCCGATGTCCATGCCCCGGTGCAGGCGTGCTCGCGGGGCGCTATCTGGGTGAGAGCGGCCCGGGCGAATCCCTTGTGCTGCTCACCATGGCGCCCACCGACGCAAGCTTGCAGCGACTGCAGAACGTTCGCCTGACTCCGCGCGAATCCGAGGTCTTGTCCTGGCTGGCCAAAGGCAAAACCAACCGCGACATCGCAGACATCCTCGGCATGAGTCCGCGGACAGTGAACAAGCATCTCGAACACATTTTCGAGAAGCTCGGCGTGGAGACCCGTTCCGCCGCAGCAGCCATCGCAGGTCGACTCCTCGCCGAGCCAGCACCCGGAGGGCACGCCTGAGCCTCCCCGCCATGGTCTTTTTCCACGCGTGGTGGTCAATGGCAGGCCAACCAGGCATCCCCCCGATGCGGCGTGACATTTCCCGAAGTCTGGGAAACAATGGCGCTTCCTTTGGTCGCACGATGCATGCCATATGTCCCTCTTCGACCGCGTCTTCAAACCCACCGGTTCACCGCCTCCCGAAGCGCTGAGCGAGCGTGAGCGCCAAAATCAGGTTGGCAACTCCTCCGCCGCCCATGAAGCGGCCCGCCTGTTGTGCGCGCCTTCTGCGCTTGGCCAGCTCGGCGAAGCTGAGGCCCTGACGGTCGTGAGTTTCATGGTTCCCCAGATCTTCCACCGTGGCGACACGCTCATTGCCGAAGGCGAAAAGCGGGACACTGGATTCATGTTGCTCATCCTCAAGGGAGAAGTCACGGTTGAGACGCTCACCGTCAGTCGCCGGGCCACCCGCACAGTGACCGTCCTGGGTCCAGGCAGCATCATCGGCGAGATGGCCTTGCTGGATGGCGCCGCCCGCTCTGCCTCCTGCCTGGCCGCCAGCCGAGTCATCTGCGCTGCCTTGTCCCGCTCGGCCCTGGAGAAGATGATCGACGAATCCCCTGTGGCCGCCGCCAAGCTCATGTCAGCGCTCTCCCAACGCATGGCTGAGCGCCTGCGTGACAGCAGCGAGAAGCTGCGCCTCTACGCCCAGCTCGTCACCACCATGCAGGGCGAAATCGACAAGGCACTGCCAGGCTAGGAAGCCTCTGCATCGCCTGCGCCACGCGTATTGCACAGGTGACACTGGGGCTCCGTAGACGACCCGCCCGCCCCTAGCCAGCGGGTGTACGGGTTTCCTTCTCGCAACACCCACGACGCCATTCACCCCCCGAATTCCACCGCCAGTCGACGCATTACGGAGGTGGCGTGTCTGTGCAAGAAGTGATTTCCATCGGCGCTGATGCTGGCCACTTCGGTCCCTCGCTGCCGAGATGCAAATGCCGACGTGCGAAGGGCTCTGCCTGGGAAATCAATAAGGGGATAAGTGATGGCCATCGGAGGCTTTCGAAGTCGCATCCTGCGCTGGGTGCTCGACCAGTTGCGCACTGCCAGAACCGTGGCCAGGTTGGCCTATCGCCTCTACGGCAAGCGCACCGCGCTCATCGACCGCCGCGGCGCATGGACTTACCGGCAACTGAGCCACCGCGTGTTGCGCCTCAACGCCTGGATGGAGAAAGAGGCGGGCGTTCGGCACGGAGACGTGGTCTTTACCTGGCTGCCTGAAACCGGCGAACAGTACGAGGTGCGGCTGGCCACCTACGAGAACGGCGCCAGACTGGCCATGTTTCACCAGTATCTGGGTGAACAAGGCGCGCTCGCGATGATTGAAGAGCTCCAGCCTCGGGTTTTCATCCACGACCCCGCCCTGACTGCAAACATTCTGCCCACAGTGATGGAGCGCTTTCCCGACATGAGCGTGCTCGCCATCGGTGAAATGTTTGAAGCCGCCATCGCGCGACACCAGCCACTCCTGGGTCGAGCCAACGTCAGGGAAGACGATGTGTTCTCGCTGCACATGACCTCCGGCACCACAGGTCTGCCCAAAACCATCGGTTACAGCCATCGCAAATACCTGGACAGCCTTCGGCTGATGGCCCGATCGCTGGATTTCTCCCAGCCACGCAAGGGCGGCGACGTGAACATGCTTGGATTGCCCATGACCGGACCAGGCTCCGGCATGGTGTTGCCGACGCTGCTCTCTGGCGCCACCCTGGTGATGCCGGAAAACTTCCGCGTCGAGACCTTGCTAAGCCTGGTTGAAACCCACCAGGTGACTCGCGCCTATTTTTCTCCTTCGGGTCTTGTCGACTTGATCGACTTGCCCAACGTGAAGGATTACGACCTTTCGTCCCTGTGCCTCGTCGCGTATGGATCGGAAATGATGCCTGCGCCCAAGCTTCAAGAAGCCGTTCGACTGCTCGGGCCCATTCTTCAACAAGGGTATGGCTGTTTCGAAGCCCTTCCGCCCATCACCTGGTTGATGCCGGAACAGCATTTTGGCCCCAACGGTGAACCCGCCGATCTCGAGGTGCTGTCCTCAGTCGGGTTCATCACGGCCGGCGTAGATGTGGTCATACGGGATCAGGAGTGGCAGCCTCTTCCACAGGGGCAACAGGGTTTGATCACCGTACGCACCCCTGCCCAGTTCAATGGCTACTGGGGTAACGATGCAGCACTGGCTGCCAGAACGGCCGAGACGCTGCGCGACGGATGGGTGGTCATGGGTGACATCGGCTACATA
>JBNKNN010000146.1:0-25625 GCA_050293865.1 Hydrogenophaga sp.
GGTGGCGCCGCCTTGCGCCTGCGTGGCTTCGCCGTTGATGAGCATGGTGATGGTGTTCATGTCTTGTCTCCTGTGGATGGTGTGGTGAATGAAAGTGGCGGCGCTCAGCCGACGACGAGCTCGATCAGGTAAGGCCCCCTCGCGGACAACGCCGTCTCCAGGCTCTTGCCCAGGTGCTCTGGCCGTTCGACGCGGCTGCCAGGAACGCTCTGCCCGGCGGCCAGCGCGACGAAGTCCAGATCGGGCAGATCGGTGCCGGTGGGCTTGTCTCCCTTGGCGTAACCGAACACCGGCGCGAAGTCCTGCAGGGCAGCATAGCGCCGGTTGTTCAGGACAACAAAAGTGATGGGCAGACCCAGCTGCGAGGCGGCGTACAGCGCCTGGATCGAATACATGCTCGACCCGTCGCCCATGAGCGCGACGGTGCGGCCCCTGAGCCCCAGCTTCTGACGGCCCAGCGCAACCCCGACCGCCGCAGGCATGCCGAACCCGAGGCCGCCGCTGGCCATGGTGTAGAAGCTGTCAGCGCCGTTCATGGGCAGGTTCTGCTGCATCACGCCGCGCGAACCGGGCGCCTCCTCGACCACCACATCGCGGCCACCCCGCGCCTGATCCAGCGCCTGCAGCACATAGGCCACGCTCATGGGCTGGCTGGCTTCCTCCGGGACGGGCGCCGGGCGCCGGGGCGGCGTGCGGCGCTTGACGGGCTTGGTGCCCTCGATAAGAGCGGCGATGGCCAGATCCAGGCTGGCGACCACGCTGTTGCCACTGGGCGTCCAGGCCGCCGTGTGGGGGTCGTCCACGATCTGCCACAGCGCCGTGCCCGGGGGCACATGCGGCCCCTCTCCTTCGACGTGGTAGGAGAACGCGGGCGCACCGAGCACCAGCACCAGGTCGTGCTCGGCCAGGGTGGCAACGATGCGCTCGCGCATGGCCGGCAGGAAGCCACCGAACAGCGCGTGCTTCTCCGGAAATCCGCAGCGCGCACTCATGGGTGCGGTGTAGACCGCCGCCCGGTGCCGTTCGGCCAGGCTCACCAGCAGGTTCACCGCGCCGTCGCGGTCCACCCCCGTGCCCGCGATGAAGGCCGGGCGCTTGGACTTCTCCAGTGCCTTGGCCACCGCGCGCAAGGCCAATGGTTCTGGCGCGATGGAGCGGGTCACCGTGCGTGGCGGCACCCAGTCGGTCGGCCGGTCCCAGTCGTCGGCGGGAATGGAGACAAACACCGGTCCGCAGGGCGGCTGCATGGCCAGGTGATAGGCGCGGGCGAGCGCCAGCGGCACGTCTTCTGCGCGCGCCGGCTCGCAAGCCCACTTGACATAGGGTTTGGGCAGTTCGGTCGACTGCGCCGCGAACAGGAACGGGTCGAAGGGCAGGATCGAGCGCGCCTGCTGACCGGCCGTGACGATGAGCGGGGTCTGGTTCTTGAAGGCGGTGAAGATGTTGCCCATCGCGTGCCCCACCCCGGCCGCGGAGTGCAGGTTCACCAGCGCCGCGTTGCGGGTGGCCTGCGCGTAGCCGTCGGCCATGCCCACCACCACCGATTCCTGCAAGCCCAGGATGTAGCGGAAGTCCTCGGGAAAGTCTCGAAACATCGGCAGCTCGGTCGAGCCTGGGTTGCCGAAAACCGTGTCGATTCCGACGTCGCGCATCCAATGGTGTACGGACTCCCGAACGGTGGGCTGCTTGGACCGGCGGATCTTTGCGGGGCTGTTGTGCTTCATGGGCGTCCTCGTGTGAAAACACGCACAGTGTGGGCGCCCGAACTCAATTCGCCAATTAGATGAGCTTACTAAGTTACATGCATGATTCTTATAATCGTGCAATGGACCTCAACCTGCTCCGCGTCTTCGACGCGATCTACGCAGCGCGCAGTGTCAGCAGGGCCGCCGAGCGGCTAGGCATGTCCCAGCCCGCTTGCAGCCAGGCGCTGAGCCGGCTGCGCACCGAACTGAAGGACCCGCTGTTCGAACGCATCGCCGGTGGAGTGAAGCCGACCGAACGCGCCGAGCGCCTGGCCCGTTCGGTGCAGGGAGGGCTGGCCCTGCTCGACGAAGGGCTGCGCGAGCCCGATGCGTTCCACCCGCAGACCATCCGCGCAGAACTCAGGCTCCATCTCACTGACATCGGCGAGATGCGCTTCCTGCCCCAACTGGTGCAGGCGCTGCAATCCCAGGCGCCCGGTATCCGGGTATTGGCTAGCCCCTGGCCGCAGAAAGACATCGCTGAAGCATTGCACAACGGTGATCTGCACTTGGCCATCGGCTTTCTACCGCAGACACTGGGCACGAAGAAGGTTGAACTGCTGCGGGACCGTTACGCTCTCATGGTCAAAGCTGGACACCCGTTGGTCCGGGGGAGATCCAGCGGGAACGTTTCCGTCCGCGCTCTTAGCCGCTTCGATTTCGTCACCGTACGCTCGCACAGCGAGACGCAGCGCATACTTAGCTTGCTTAAGCTCGAAAATCGAATCCGCTTGAGCGCGTCGAGCTTCTTGGCCCTGCCGGCCATCGTTCGCTCGACCAATCTGGCGGTGTTGATTCCCAAAGCGATCGCGCAGGAGTTCGAGCCGCGCGACGAATTCGACCTGCTGGACGCCGACCTGCCCCAGCAGGATTTCACAGTGTCGCTGCACTGGGGACGACGGCACGAACACGATCCCTTCCTGCGATGGTCGCGGAAACTGATCATCGAACTGTTCAAACGCTAAAGAGGGGCCGCCCTTGGGCTCCAGCAACACACTGACGCTGTCCAGGATCTGTATCCTGGGTTGTGAGTATGGAGCAGGAGGCGAGATACGGGATTGAAATCCGAGGAATCTGACAAAAAACAGCCAGCATTTGGACCCAAGAGAAAAACACTTGGTAGGCCGTGAAGGACTTGAACCTTCGACCAAAGGATTATGAGTTTGGCCCTCAAACGCTGTGCCTAGGCAAACGTTCAGAAAGTGACCGTAGCCTAGAAAAGCTAAAAGTACTTTGGTGACAGTAACTTAGCGAAAGTATCCGGAATCGGTCAAAGCTGATGACTGTACCGCTGGTGTACCCATCACCGAACATGCAGGGCCAGCCAAGATTGATCACCACAACCGCCGCGCACTCTAGGAATCAACTGTCAACTTGACAGGGGAGTGACAGGGGAGCTTACGGATACACATATGTGTATCCACGTGCTACGATCTATCAATGATGATCAAAGATTGCGGCATGCGCATCCGAGTGGAAAAAGAGTTGCGCGAAGCGTTCGTGCAGGCTTGCCGCGCGCAAGAACGACACGCGGCTGATGTGCTGCGAGACTTCATGCGTGCCTTCACAGAAAAGCAACAGCAAGGCCAAGTAGACCTCTTTGCTTCCACCGAAAAGATACAACGCTAACCATCGAAGCACAGCAGTATCACTTTTACACGCGCCGCATAATTCTCAGCTTGCCCGGCGCAGCTGAACAGGTAACTTTGCAGGCTATTAGAGGAAAAACATGAGTTCAAAAAACAGCACGGCCGAAGCCGTTGCCGACCAATTCGGTCTACGTTCAACGGCTTCAGCACAGACGGACCGATTCAGCTTCATGACTGGGTCACATCACATGGCTGGATTAATTCAGGGCGACTCTGCTGCTTCTCTCCGTCAACTACCGTCAGACACATTTAATGTGGCGGTTACCTCTCCTCCCTATTATTGGGTTCGTGACTATGGATATGAGGGCCAGTTGGGCCACGAAGAATCTGTAGAAGCCTATGTAGAAAAGCTCATGGGTGTCTTTGATGAAGTAAAGCGAACGCTGCACCCAGAGGGAATGTTCTTTCTTAACATTGGTGATACCTATTACTCAGGCAATGGGCAGCCTCACGGCAGTGATCCAAAGTGTTCATCAAGAGACTTTTTCAGAACAAAAGTCCGACCGGTAGATATGTCTGGGTGGGACATCCCCAAAAAGAGCATGATCGGCATTCCTTGGAAGGTCGCATTTGCCATGCAAGAAAGGGGATGGACACTGAGAAGCAGTATCATATGGAACCGATGCAACGCGTTTGTCGAACCAACTGCACGAGATCGACCGCATAGACAATATGAGTTTGTCTTCATGTTCACTAAGAGTCGCTTTTACAGCTTCGATAGATCGATGTTGGTAGAAGAAGATGTCTGGAACATCCCGATTGAACGCAGTCGGCGTGCAAATCACAACGCAGCATTTCCAACAGAGTTGGTCCGCAGGTGCATTCAAGTTGGTAGCCCAGTAGGTGGGCATGTTCTGGATCCGTTTGTGGGTAGTGGAACAACAATTTTTACTGCTCTTGCAAATGATAGAAATGTCGTTGGAGTCGACATGAGTGCGGACTACGTTGACTACATTCAATCTGCACTTGAAGCAGACGGGCACGAAGCTATTGACTGGACGAAATTGCTGAAACGACTGAAACAGCCATCAACGGTCTGGTCTAGCTGGGCTGGAAATAAGGATAATTTTCGTAAACCGGGCAAGGCGAAAGCGACTTAAATAGTGCACTACTTTGACATACCAACGATCCAAAAGGCGATCGAGAGACTGCAGAACTACAGTGCCAACTGGTTGCTGCCAGCGTTTGTGTTTGCCGCCAATGACGTCGGCACAGACACGCTCGTTGATATGTCAAAAAAGCTAGGCACAGATCAATTCCTAGATAGATACTTTAATGGTCGCCGCCTTGATCTGCCGCCTATGCCGCAGGGCAATAATTTACTCAGGCCTCGACTAAGGGGAATAAATTGGGATCGAGGTGATTTTGCAGGCGACTACATAATCCGGCAGGACACAAAGATGTGGGGAAATTTATTCTCCTCACGCGGATATCGTGAGATGCGGCTTCAAGGCCTGATTGAGGGAGAAAAAGCTATCACAATGCTGACTGAATCCTTCCAGCCCAGGTTTGAACAAGAGATCCCCAATACATTTCATTTCGAAGACTTTCTTGTTTGGTTGTTTGCCTTCGAGGGCATTCCTAATGAGGTCAATGATTGGCCCGCGTTACTGCAGCATTTGCTAACAAAGGAACTAGGGTTAGCCGATTTCAAGCCCCCCTACAAAGGAAGGTTCAAACTATCTGAGCCCGCAGTGCCGTGGCCAAGCCTGCTCAACCAACGCCCGACGAACGAAGAATTTCTTCGGGACCTAGCTCCGAAATTGGTGGCATTTTTAGCGAACCCAGTTCCTGCAGCTGCAGAAGAAATCCCAGCCGAAAAGAATATGGGCATCAGCCCCGACGATCCTGTGTATGCAACCGTAACCGCCGCGATTCAGTCGGGAGAGAGCCTTGCGTTTCTGCTAGCAGGGCCTCCAGGAACAGGCAAGACACGTTACGCCCGACAACTTGCTCTTGGCCTTGCGGAAAAGGACACCACGAGAACACTGTTTTTGCAGTTCCATCCAGCTATTGGGTACGATGACTTTATTGAAGGATTTCGTCCTGTACAGTCAACAGATGGGACTGGGATTAGGTACGAACTTGCTTCTAGGCTTTTCCTGAATTTTGCCAAGCTCGCCTCTGACAATCCGGAAGGAATGTTTGTTGCAGTCATCGACGAACTAAATAGAGGGGATGTTGCCCGAATATTTGGGGAAGTTCTCACGTATCTAGAAGTTGATTATCGTGACGTAGAATTTACATTGCCTTTCTCAGGGAAGAAGGCAATTATCCCGAAGAATCTGGTCGTCATATCAACTGCCAACCCATATGACCGCTCGGTAACTGATTTAGACGATGCATTATTGCGCAGATTTTGGGTCATTGAGGTCAATCCGGATGGAACAATTCTGCGAAACCACTTGGAAAGCGAAGGGGTTTTCGAAGGCGTAGTAAATAGGACCATTCATCTTTTCAACATTTTGAACCAGGCCTTTCCAAACGGTTTTGGTCATACAAGCTTCCTCAAAGTGAAGTCTGTAGATGACCTCGCGCAAGTCTGGAATGGGCGTGTACGCTTTGCGCTGCGGCGTGCATTCATGCATGACCGACAGGCCTTTGAAGCCACGTCAACAGAAATAGAGGCGCTACTTAAGACCAAGAATGATGCAGATGAAGATGGAGAATTGCCGGCGCCTGGAATTGAGGCAGGGGCATAGCAGTGGCGACGCTCCAATCTCCGCGCGCGCGGGTGGTTGATCTACATGAAAGAGAGTCACGAGTATTTCCACGAGAAGAGTTGTTTGATGTTCGTGGTCATTCTTTACTACTGCCAGAGACAAGACAACTTTCTGCAGTAGATCTGAGGGATGTTTCGACTGGTGTAGAGCTCAGAGCACTTGGATTGATTGGATATCTTCCACTAACGCCTAGCATAGTTTTAAATCTTAGACCCAAGTTTCCTCTCGAAAATCTGTGGGAAATGCTTGTAATCGCTGATGAAACCTATGACCGAGTACTTCCTGTACTGCGATCTTATGAAGCATCAAACATAGCCGCTCCACACTTGCTACTCGCAAGCGGATTCTGTCACTACATCCGCCAAATATTGACGGTAGGCGTCGCTCGCGGATATTTCCAAGAACCATATCGGGGTCACTTCAAGCCAAAGGTGAACTTCTCAAAGACCACATCTCATTTTCTCTCGAGAGGGGATGATATTAATGTAGCGTCAGATGCCTTTGTATTTTCAGCCAATCTGCAGGCAAATCGGCTACTGAAGTCTGCATGCAT
Organism: Hydrogenophaga sp.; assembly: GCA_050293865.1. Taxonomy (GTDB): domain Bacteria; phylum Pseudomonadota; class Gammaproteobacteria; order Burkholderiales; family Burkholderiaceae_C; genus Hydrogenophaga. The sequence goes on from JBNKNN010000146.1 coordinate 6,671, forward strand.
TGCCTTTTTGCGCACTATACCCAGGATTGCTCGATGGGGTGACGAGCGTCGCCTGCTACTTGACGCGTTGAATACACTTCATCTCGTACCAGAACAGCCAATGAAAATTGGTGACCAGGGATGCTCATCGTCGTTGCCAATTTGGGCAAAGGGGCTCTATAGCGGCGCCCTTTCTGTTTACGGAATGTTGTTGGGCCATACAAAAATTGGCTTCTCATATGCCGCCCAAGGCAGTGAAATGCCTTCTTTTCTTTTCTCGCTGGATGGCATCTTCGAGAATTTTATTAGAAATATATTCAGAACGGCGCTTCGAGGTGAAAGAATCGCCGTTTTAGATGGAAACTTGCCACGCAACCAGTCCCCTCTTTTTCTTGACAATAGACGCTTCCCAACAAAGCCTGATTTGATATTTAAAAATGGCAAGACCATTCTAGGTATCGGAGAAGTTAAGTACAAGCCGCGCATTGAAGAGACTGACCGCTACCAGGTCATTAGCCACGTGATGGCAACAGGCGCACCTATTGGGGTATGGATTTCTCCAGCGTCAATTGAAACGACAGGATTGGAGTACATCGGATCAATTGGGACTGGCGCCAAGTTTTACCACTATCGGTTAAAGATGGGCGGCGACTTTGCAGAAAATCATGCCAATATGGTGAAAGAGGTTTCAGCCCTGTTTAGATAGATGACACCCCGAGCGCAGGCAAATTTTGCGCTTATTTATTAATAATTTATTTCATCAGCAACAGACTACTTGAAGCTCCTATTTTGTCGGGGGCGAAAGTTCCTGCCGCTCCTGCACAACGAAATCTAATTCTAGGAAACCAAGTCTGAGACAGCGTGTGCTGAAGAAATTTCAGCGAACACTTCGGACAGTATGCAACGAGCGCAGCTGAAAACGTCGCATGCAAGCTGCGGAATCTGCATCCGCCCCAGGAAGGCAAAAACCCAGCAGAGCTGGGCTTTTTGCAGATCCCTCTAAGGGCGAAATACCAAATGCCTCTAACGGCATATGGGGTCAACCTTAGACCAAGCTTGCAGAACCGTCAAAGCCTTGTATCGGCGCAATTGTGACTCAAAGACCTTCGCTCATACGTTGGTCAACCCGGTCGATAAGTTTGCCTACGGTTAAGTAGACATGGGTTACCTGTTGAGTAGTTGTTCGGGTCAGCGCTTTCCTGGGAATTGGAACCGCCCAATCTTGGCGGATTCTGTTATCTGTTTTGGCGGCAGCGAGAGGCCTTCGAAGGCGTTCCCCGAGGCCCATTCGCCCGCCGCGTAAACGTGCTGATCGCGCAGACCCTGCACGCCTTCGGCCCAAGCCATGAGCATGCGTTTGCCGATGTCTTCGAAACCGGGGTGTTGCGCCATCGCCTGGCGCACCATCGGTCCCACGTCCGCCACGGCATCGCTGATGGCTTGCACCATGTACTGTTGCTCTTTGGGCTGAATGCCGAACGTGGCCGCAATGAACTTCTGCAGGTTCTTGCCGGGCGCCCATGTCTTCTTGTCCATGAACTCGATCCCCGGCGGGTTGTGTTGAAAGCCTGCATACACGCTGGTGGTCAGCATGTCGTAGGCGGGTGACAGGTGCACGTCGGCCCGGCTGGTGTAGAGCAAGGCCAGGTTCTTGGCGTGGCAATCGGCGTTGCGCAGCGCGTAGGTCAACAGCAAGGTGGTCGCGAGCTGGCGGTTGGTCTCTAGCCGCTGGGCGCCGGGCACGTGGTCGCGCACGGCTTTGGCGATGCGCTCCCAGGTGGTGTCGTACTTGGCGGCAGGGCGCAAGCCCAGCAGGCTGCAAAAGTCTTCCATGCCCCAATGGGGTTGGCCGTCTGCATCAACGTCAAAGCGGTGCACCACCAGCGCCTGACCATCGTCTGACACTTCGGTCTTGGCGGTGGGCATCACGCGGTTGGCCACCTGCATGCACAGGTGCTCGTTCAAGGCCACGAAGGGCAGCTGGGCGCTGAAGCCTTTGATGATGTGGCGCCGGGTCAAGAGGCTTGCTTTTCGGTGCTTCGCCAAAGGCGAGCCGGCTTCGTCTTGTGCGTCCAAGAACTTGGGCACCACGCCCGATACACCGCTCGTGGCGTGTTCGCGCACCAAGGCGGCAAAGGCGGCTTCCGAGTTGTCGCCCTTCAGCAGCGCGGCCACTTCGACCGGCTTGGCGGGTTCACTGAGTTCGGCGCCCGGCGCGGCCACCTGCAGGCGGCCCACCATGTTGCGCCCGATGACTGACAGCAAGGCAATTGGGCTGGCACCGATGTGTGAGCCAAACTGTTCTTGCAACACCTGGAGCAAATAGCCCTCAGGGAGATTCATTTGCAAGACCGGGGGGAGCTGGTCGTCCCAGACGTAGCTTTCCGTGCGCACGGGCATGGTGAGCGAGACGAAATCGTCTGGCGCGGTATCGGCGTTGTAGGCGAGCACGCTCTTGAAGTCGCCCGACTGCTCCAGCGTGGCCACGTTGCGGCCCAGAACGTAGACCGAGAGCTTCACGCCTGGTTGCGCTCCTGCCTCAGCTCATCGAGCGTGCCGGATTGGCCAGAACGGATGACGTTGAGCTCCATGCCCAGCACCGCGAGCACAGCCAAGAGCTTGCGGGAGCCGAACTCGGCACTGCGGCCCCGCTCAAAGCGGGACAACGACTCGGGGGTGATACCGGCTTGCTCTGCCACTGCCTGCTGACGCAGGCCCAGCGCCTTGCGGCGCTCAGCAACAGCCTCGCCCAGTTCTTGTAGAGTTTGCACTTGATAAATATATCAATAAATCTACAAACTTAGAATTTTCTTGATAAAAATATCAAGTTTCGGCATGCTTGCTTCATGCACTGTGTCGCCCAAATGCCCCAGCAACGTCCATAGGGCCAGCTCTGAGACGAAGCGGGGCCACCAGGTCGGTGTCATTCTTGGCCAACGGTGTGCAATAGACGGAAATGACGAGATTTTGGCACTCATCCTGTGGATATTTCGTCGATTACCCACCGACGCCCGCCTATTGCACGCCCGAAACCGTCTATTGCACACCGGGCAACCACGCCGACCTTGGAGGTCTTCGGGGGCCAGTGGGCGAGCGATGTGCTGGCCTGCGCGCGTTCGTATTTTTTAGCGGCTAAAGTTTTTTAGCCTGCAGAGTCAATCCGAGCATGAAAATCAGCGATACCCCCGACTCAGTTGGTCACACTCAGAACAAACCACAGGGGCAACATTCACTCCCATGACAATTTCGAGCAGCGAATCAAGGCAACCTGAATCGGAAGCACATTCTTCGACGAACTAGGTTCACAAAACTTGCTCCTGATTCGGAATCCCACTTAAGCTTGAGATGAACAGGTCATGAAGCTCGCACTACCTTGGGTTGCTCGAGCTTCTTCTTTGCTGCAAATTGCTCGCGCATGATATAGCTCGACTCTCTCATATCGGCTCGCAATGCTTCAAGTTCTTCTTCAGTCAATCGGCGCGGGCCGGTCGGGAGTGTGTTTTTGTTCATTTATCAGCGGTATGTGAGCGCCTTGGGCGTCATCAAAAGAGACAGTCTACTTTCATGATTGGGGTCCTCTGCGGTGTTTGTTTACGAATGCGGCCACTTCATCATTGATGTAGGTTCCTTCGAGACTGTCGCTCGCAAATGCCTGCTCCGCGCGTTGACTGGACGCGCGAACGGTGGAGGCAACCTGCCCGGCCAGGGAGTTTTCGGCACCTTCTTTGAATCCGGCTGCAAGCTCCACCGCTTTGTCTTTGACCAGACCGCCAACCCCCGCCGCTAGGTTTGCTGCAGTGCCGGCAGCAAGGGTTCCTGCGTGTGCCGCTCCTCCACCGCCTTCGGAGCTCCCGTTTCGATGTCGATTGTTGCTTCTTGCTTCTTCCGCTGTGGACTTCTCAATGGAGCTGCTCGAGGCCTTCCTGTCCTTAGGGTCAGCCATGTTGTTGCCCTTCTCGGCGGTGCCTGAACCACGTTCGATCCGTTCGCTATTGGATCTCGATAGGTCGTATGAAAACCCCGCCGCCCGTGCAAATGGGGTACCGCCTGTGTCACTGGAGTTACTTGCACCGCTGCTCACCGCGCCAAAGCTTGGCATCGATCCCTCTCCGCCGCCCATTCCTGCTTGCGCCTTTTCAATCGCTGCCATGAGCGCAGACGCACCGCCCACCGTGTTTTGCGCACCAGTCATCGCAGCCGCCCCGGCAACGCCTGCAGCCGCCGCCGTGAAGCCAGCGGCTCCCATGGCAGCGCCAGCAACGCTACCGGCTCCATACCCGCCTATGCCTGCCTGGTTGATGCCCATGCCCGTGATGACCCCCGACAGGAGTCCGGGGACTTTGGTGACCAGCATCAACAATGCAAAGCAGAAGACAAGCATCACGCCCAACTCTTCAAAGTTCAAAGTGCCCCTGTTCATCCTGGCGTAAAAGCCGGTCAACAGATCGTTGCCAATACCAATCAGCAAGACCATGGCCATCAGCTGGACGGCGATCCCAAGCAAGGTCCGGTAGTAGTTGATTGCCATGTCGGAAGTCCAGCGCGATCCACCGAAGCCTAGGAAGAGGATGCCTGCGTACATCAAGAACCAAGCGGACACCATGACGAGCAGCATGTTGATCGCCACAGCGGCCAACAAAAGCATGATGGCCACGCTCAAGGCTGTTCCGACAAAGCTGTCGATGGGGTTCCAAAGCGACAGGTTTGAGATGGCTTGCTTCCAGATCATGAACCCGATGTCCACGATACCCGAAGGTGAAACCGATGAAACGCCGGAGGCCTGCTCTCCAAGCCGCTGCAGCGACAGCACGATCGATGAGGCAAAAGCGGGACTATTGCGCAGCAGCCAAAGGAAGAAGCCGAAGAACATGATGAAACGGAAGAGCTCGGCGAAGAACTCGCCGATATCGGCCTTGCGCAAAATGAGGGTGCCACCCGTCCACACAAGGCTGATGGTTCCCAGCGTCCAGAACAACCACATGGCAGCATCCATCACGGCAGATTGCCAACTCGCTGCACGGGTGGCGAACTCAGTCACCACCTGATCGAGCATGCCCTGATTGGTGAGCTGGGCAGCGGCGCCAGTGGAGTACAACATCAAGGCCACAGCCAGTGGCCCGATGGGTTTGAAGTTCCTCATCGCGTTTCCTTTTTGGGATCGGTCAAGTCGAGCCAGTTCTTCGGTTTCTCGGTGGGCGCAATACGGCTCTCAGTTGATGCCTGGTGCGCGCACCGTTGCTTTTGCTCGGTGGTGCTCGGGTTGTCGCAGTCGGTGTCTTGCTGGCTGCAGCCAGCCATCAACAAAGCGACGACCGACGCCAGAACAAGTCTGTTGATGTGGTGTGTGTTCATGGTCGAGGCCCTCTCATCGGTTGAGGTCAAGCCAATTGCGCGGGTTGGCCGTTCGTTCGATGCGGCTCTCGGTTGACGTGACGTGGGCCGCGTCTTGTTGCGCTTCTCTGTCGGCGTCGGCCTGCATCTTGGTGCCGATGGCGTTTTGCTGGGCGATGAGCAGGCCCCGGATTTGAAGAAGCTGGTTGGCTTGCTGGCTGGCAAGTTGGTTGGCGAAGCCAATCGCCTGCATCTGCCCCACCGCACCCTGTGCTCCTGATTGCAGCAACCGCAGCTTCAGTGCATCCGAGCTCAGGTTCGCCTGCTGCAGATCCAACCCTTTGAACAAAGCGTCGTTGGCCTTCTTCTGCGATTCCGAGGCCAGCGCCTTGACCGATGTCAGCGCGGCCATTTCTGCAGGAGAACAAGCGCGTGACGTGAAGCAGGGCGAGTTCCGGTAGTAGTTGACGTCCTGGAACCTGGAGAGATAGCCGTCAAGACTGCCAAGCCTGCGCTTGTAGTTCTCCAACGTGTTTACGGCGTTAAGCAGGCCGTCGATGGTTGCTTGTGCCTCGTCCCACAAGTAGGCCGCGGGTGCCAGGGTGTTCTGAATTTGGTTCTCGAACTGGTCCAGTTGAAGCCTGTATTCGGCAATCTGCTTGATGGTTTGTGTCACCTCTTCGTAGGCCGAGACCATGTTGGTGGTCAGGTTCGCACCATCAATCACCGGAATACCGGCTCGGGCAGGTTGTGTAGCGCCCATGGTCAGCGCAATCAGGATGGCCATGGCGGATGAGATTGTTTGTTTCATTTGGAGTCCCTTGTGTTTTTTAGCGGCTAAAAAAATTGGTGGCTCTTTCGAGCAGCGGTTGGTCAGAGATGGGAGACGGCAGTCGCCTTGCCTCGCAGAGCAGGTCCCGTTGAGCGCTTGCGCGAATGAGGGAAGTGAAGCTGGGTGAGCGGCTTGCCGATTAGCTAACTTCACCTATCCTGCCCGCGTTTCGCGGTTGTAAAGGTGTAGGAAACCGTTGGTTTTGAAATGAGGATTTCTGTGTTTTCTGCGCTGTTGCGAATGCACAGCGAACAATGCACAGCAATGCACAGCAATGCACAGGAAAACACGGAAAACCTCGCACTTTCCTTGAGCTTTCCTCGCGCCCAATGCAATCGATTCTCAGCGTCACTTTGCGCGCCCGTGTCTCTGGTTCGACATTGCTCTGGAAGCCTCTGGAATACGCTTGTTGACGTGGCGCAGAAAGGTTTCGTATCGATACGGAGCACGCCCTACCTCGTGCAAGTACGCCCAAATCGTTTTCTTGGCATAGCCAGCGTCAAGAGCCAAAGCGACGTCATCGCGGATCGTGAGGAAGCTGACCAAAACGCTGGCATTGCGTCTGCGCGCAGGGGCCCTCTGCAGAGACCTTTGTCGAAGCTCCTCGATGAACGTGGTCATGTGGACACCCCTTCATTCTTTCGCCAAGAGGTTTTGACGAGACCTCGATGCCTTTGAGCAAATCCCTTACCAGCGATTTCCTCTCGCAACACGGCCAACTCCGCCAACGCGGCTTTCCTCGTTTCTGGCGTTGACTGTCTCGCGTCGCCAGAAAGGGGTTCAGCGGGGTAAGTCTTGGGCTCGCGGTTCCTCTCTCTAAATGCGATGGCGGCCGACGGAACAAACAAACCCTTTCCCGCGCGCTCCACGAGCTTTTTCAACAAGCCTAGGGGGTACCTCACCCTCTTCTCCAGAACGAGGCCTGCAACCTCGTCTAGGACCCCCTGCCGGTCCTTTATGGGGCACTCATTCAGAATGCACGCAGCAGATTCCGCTGACGACCCATGAAAAACACTCGGCCAGTTGAGCGATACGCCCTGATTTGCAACCGGCTCCGAACTTGAAAAACCAGTAGTAGTAGGTTCTTTGATGGTTAATGATGGTTGGGACGACACGGGTGTCACCCTTTTCATACCTCCGGTGTCACCCTTTTTGACCTCAGATGTCACCCTTTTCTCGTCAGAATGCTCAAAGGGTGACAATCTGTCGGGGTTAGTTATCCACAGGGGATTTACGCGATATTCCGTGGCATAGCCTCGGCCTCCATCAGCCCGCCTGACGGTCAGCAACCACTTTCTGCCGCGCATCTCTGCAACGTAACGCTGAACCGTTCGCTCGCTTTGCCGCGTTTTCTTCGCGATGTAGGCAATGCTGGGCCGAATACCTGACCCGTCGTCATGTGCATGGTCTGCATAGGCAAGTGCGGTCAGCAGCTCCCCGCCCCCTGCCGGATAGTGCTCCCAAACAAGGCTCATGATCTTGATGCTCATGCTGAACGCTGAACACTTTTCCGCTCAGCCGCGAGCGAGCAGATCTGCGACTTCAGACGTGCGGAAATAGACACGACGCCCGATCTTCAACTTCGACGTGTTCAGCCTGGTGGACCACTCGTTTGACGACCGCAAGCTGATGCGCAAACCGTCCGCAGATCGATCAAGTACTTTGGCCAATTGGCTGATGCTGAGCAGCGGGCCGTAACGTTGTAGAAGCGTTTCTTCGATGGTCATTCCGTATTCCTTCGGTGGGTATGCAAGACAGGTGTCAGTGTCTGCAAATTCGAGGAATAGAATGGAGTTGAAATATGAAAATATCGGATGACAAGTAGCTCAAAAAAGTCCACGTTGCATAGCCTGATGGCAAAGCCCTTTACTGGTTGCAACCCAACCGTTTCAGAAGGATTTCAACGTTTTTTTGAGACGGTCACGCTCCCTCATCCATCGTTGGTAGGCCAGCGAATTCGGAACCCTTCGTTCAGCTTAACTTCTCGTCGACCTTCGATGTGGAGCATGCTGAAAGAACACTGGGACCAACAGTTTCTCGAAACCATCCACAACAGCGAAGTCAAATGGGAAGCTCGATTACTGGAGGGATTCAAGCCCTCCTCAGCTGGCCGAAAACCTCCCGCGTGGCGCCTCGATGCCGAAGCATGGGCCGAATACGTGAGATATGGCGAGCCTTTCGAGTGGGGCAATCTGATCATTCCCTTCGAAATGCCTCGCTCAACCAGCAAACGAATCGTGCCGTCCAGCACCGATGAGCTGTTGAAGATCACCCGAGCATGGGATCAAAATTTGCGATTTGCCATTCACTCCGCCAAATCGCAAGCCTTCACGAATGTGGCAACAGATGCATTGAAGGAGTTTTGTGCAACCCTAGAGACGGCGCGCGTCCTACTCGATCTGATAGAGCACTTTCGAGCTGCGCGAGGTAAAGACCCATTGGGTACTCACGAAGGAAATCATCCCCTGCTGCCAGATAGCAAAACTCGGCTCTCTGCCGGAAATAGCTGCGAGCTCTGTTGGAGGCCTACCATGAGGGCAGAAGCAATGCATCGTCTAGCAGGCATTCCCCTCATCAGATCTCGGCACTTCAGCGATCGGTTCTGCGTGGAGCACGACCCGAGCAATCCAGACTCTCGCTATCGAGTGGACCATCGGTACAAAGAGCTCTATCAGGAGGAAAAACGTAAGCGTATCAACCCCGGGTTTTTAGCAAGGTTAGGGCTGCCACCACCGGCCACTGGCGAGGAAGCTAAAAAGGATATGTACAACAGAGTTCACGCGCGCCTGCGTCCATTTACCCGGCCCGATAAGCCCAGTTTTCGCGAAATTGTCTGGGATCTTCACGCCAAGGGAAAGCGGCAAGCAGACATTGCTCGCGAGCTCGGCACGAGCAGGCAATCCATCTCAAGATCATTGAAACGGACCAAGAAGATGGCCGATACTTTCTTGGAGCGCCGCGAGCCGCGCCCAAAAAGAACCGAATACGGCTGCTGGTCGGGGCAGTCGATGCTTTTAGATTCGGTGGCCATTCTCCAAGAGGACGGATTCACTCCAGCAGAAATTGAACAGCGGCATCGCATACCGATCCACATCATTCATGCAATGCTGAAATGGCTGAACGAGAACCCCTTGCCTGACGCAAAGGCCCCATCAATCACATCAAATTGAATCAGCTGCTTGACCGAGCTTGTCGAGCTTAGCCACCAGATCCTCAGCTCGCAAATGCGTATACCGCTTGAGCATTTGCATGGACTTGTGCCCGCTGATCGCAGACACCTCTTGATCGCTCAAGCCCGACTCAACAAACCGGCTGACAGCCTCGTGCCGCAAGTCGTGGAACCGGAAATCTGAACACCCAGCGGTGCGTTTGATTTCCATCCAGACCTTGTTGAAGCTGTAGGGTCGGCGCTTTTCATCTTTGCCAGGCTCGCCAAAAAAAATCAGGTCTACATCCTTCGGTCGCGCCGGGTTGGCCAAGGCCTCTTTAAAAAGCGAGGTTGCCTTAGTTGACAGTGGCACCGTACGCGGCAACGTGTTTTTGGTTTCGATCAACCGCACCACACGCTTGGCCATATCGACCTGGCTTAGTCGAAGCGTCACGATCTCTGAAGAGCGCATACCGGTCTCGACAGCGATGCGAACGATCCACCTGAGCATCGGGTTCGAGTGTCTGTCCACGGCGGCAAGAAGCTTGGCTTCTTCGTCGGTATTCAGCCGTCGATTGCGGCCCGGCCCTGGCGCCGGTCTGCGCACATTCAAAACAGGGTTGTACGCCAGGCCAAGGCCCCACTCCTTGAGCGCCACGGTGAACAGGTGACCCAGCAATGCCAACTCAAGGCGGACAGTGTTTGCGGCGCGTGGAATTGCCTTACCATCCGCGTCCTTGCGATCCTCGCCAGCTAGGCGCTTGTCGCGGTATTGGGCCACCAGCTCGGCCGTCACGCCGGCCAGCGCGTACTTGCCGAAGAAGTCGATCAGTGGGACTGAGCGCTGGTGCTCGCCCTTCTGTGTGAAGGGCCGCTTGGTCGGTGTGACCTCGGCCAGATAACGCTTCATCGCCTTCTCGAAGGTCAAGCGCTCGGACGGCGCACGCTGCAGGTACATGCCCCGCACCATCTCGTCCTCTGTCCGACGCGACCAGTCTTCGGCGTCCTTCTTGAGGCGAAATGTCTTGATGGTGGTGGGAAAACCAGTCTTTCGAATGACGGCTTTCCAGGTGCCTGAGGGCGTTTTGACGATGGTGGCCATGGCGTTCGAAACGAGGGACGGATACCGCCACTGTACCGAAACTGTTACCGAAGCGGCGGTACAGTCTTCACCTGGCAAACACCGAATCAACATATTCGTTGATTCATAAAGGAAAAATGGTAGGCCGTGAGTGACTTGAACACTCGACCAAAGGATTATGAGTCCTCTGCTCTAACCAACTGAGCTAACGGCCCCCGAAAATCTTTTCCGAACCCGGCATTGTAGAGGGTTCCGCAAGCGCTTCAAGATTTGTTGCCGTGGCTCAGGGCATTGCTCACCAGTTTCGATGTCACATCCACGATCTCGATCATGCGGTCGTAAGCCATGCGTTGCGGCCCGATCACGCCCAAAGTCCCCACCACCTGGCCATCCACCTCGTAGGGTGCACTGACCACGGACAAATCCTCGAACGGCACTACCTGGCTTTCGCCGCCTATGTAGATTCTGACGCCCTCTGCCTGGTCCGACACATCGAGCAATCGAGCCAGCTGTGCCTTCTGTTCGAACAAATCGAACATGCGACGCAGGTTGTCCATGTCCCGGGAAAACTCGTTCACCGAGAGCAAGTTGCGTTCACCGGCCACCACCACCTTCTCGTTTTCGCTGTCGGCGTCTGAGCCCACATCCACGGCGGCCCGCATCAGATCGGCAATTTCTCCCCGAAGCGCGTCCAGCTCGCTCTTGAGACGCTCGCGGACCGTCTCGATGGCGATACCGGCGTAGTGGGCATTGAAGAAATTGGCCGCCTCGACCAACTGCGACTGGTCGAAATCACTTTCTGTGTGGATGATCCGGTTTTGAACCTCCCCTTCGGGCGACACCAGAATCACCAGGACGCGTCGCTCCGACAGACTGAGGAACTCAATATGCCTGAACACAGTGGTTCGCCTGGGGGCCATGACCACGCCCACGAACTGCGACAGGTTGGAGAGCAACTGCGCCGCGTGGTTGAGCACCTTGCCTGGCTGACCCTGATCCAGGCCAGTCGGCTGGATCCCCTGGATGCGGGGGTCATCCCGACGTGCCGTGAGCATGGTGTCCACGAAGATGCGGTAGCCTCGCGCCGTAGGCACGCGCCCGGCAGAGGTGTGCGGGCTGACAATCAGACCCAGTTCCTCGAGGTCACTCATCACGTTGCGGATGGTCGCTGGCGACAGTTCCAGGCCAGCTTCCTTGGACAGGGTGCGCGAGCCCACGGGCTGACCATCGGCGATATATCGCTCTACCAAGGCCTTCAGCAACAGTTTGGAACGATCATCGAGCATGTCTGCATTTTACGAAGCCGGGCGCCAGATTCGGTGATTGCCCTACGAGGGATAGCGAGAGAGCACAGGGCGGTGCAGCGTATGTTGTAATTTGCGCATGTCACAAGCCTTCGGCCACCAGAAACCCGCCCCCAGCACGAGCGCTGGTCTGAAATTCAGCCATGTGGCGGTCATTGGCAAGTTCCAGGCGCCGGGTTCTCGCGACGCAGTCGATGCCATCGCCCACACTGTGATGGATCTGGGCTGCGAAGTTTCACTTGAAGAAGAGACGGCCCACAGCACGGGGCTGAACAGCTATCCCGCCATTGCGCTGAAATCGATTGGTAAACGTTGTGACCTGGCGCTGGTTGTCGGTGGCGACGGGACCATGTTGGGCGTCGGCCGTCAAATGGCCGAAGAAGGCATTCCGTTGGTGGGCATCAACCAGGGAAGGCTTGGCTTCATCACCGATATCCCGCTTGATAGCTACCAGGAAAGCCTCGCCTCGATTCTCCGGGGAGAATACGAAGAAGACTCCCGAGCCCTGATGGACGCTTCCGTATGGCGCGGCGGGCATTGTGAGTTCAAGGCCACCGCACTCAATGATGTCGTGGTCAATCGCGGCGGAGCAGCCAGCATGATTGAGCTGCGGGTGGAGGTGGATGGGCATTTCGTGGCCAACCAACGCGCGGACGGCCTGATCATCGCCTCCCCGACAGGGTCAACCGCGTATGCACTATCTGCGGGAGGCCCCATGATGCACCCGGGCATTCCCGGTTGGGTCATGGTACCGATCGCCCCTCACACCCTGTCCAACAGGCCGGTCGTGCTGCCTTCAGATCGCGAAATAGCCATGGAAGTCGTGGCCGGCAAGGACGCCAGCGCCAACTTCGACATGCACTCTTTCGCCAGCCTGATGCACGGAGACCGCATCGTGGTGAGGCGTTCGCCCCACTCCCTGCGCCTGCTGCACCCTGTGGGGTGGAGCTACTTCGACACTCTGCGCAAAAAGCTGCACTGGAACGAGGGCCACTGAACCTGGCCTGGCGGCGCCAACAGAGCTGGCGGCAACCTGTCGTGAAAACGGCATGGATTCTTGCCACAATACGCTTTTTGGACAAGTGTCGGTGACGACACGCATCACCTGACGTTCCGCCCGTGTTTTACCCGACCTCACCATGAGCCTGCGACGCATAGCCCTGCAAGATTTCGTCATCGTGCAAAGCCTGGACATCGACCTGTCCGCAGGGTTTGGCGTACTAACGGGTGAGACTGGGGCAGGAAAATCCATTCTGATCGACGCGGTGCAACTGGTGTTGGGCGCTCGCGCCGACGCCGGGGTCGTGCGCGAAGGCGCCAATCGTTGCGAAATCACCGCAGAATTCGACATGTCCGACGCGCTGCGCCCATTGCTGGAAGCGCACGGATTTGCAGACGAGGAGGCGCTGCTGGTACGCCGGACCATCGATGCCGATGGTCGCAGTCGTGCCTGGGTCAATGGCAGTCCTGCCACCATGTCGCAAGTGCGCGATCTCGCAGAACACCTCGTGGATATCCACGGCCAGCATGCCTGGCAGAGCCTCACCCGCGCGGATACTGTCCGCAGTCTTCTCGATGCCTATGGGGACATCGACGCGGCCCCGGCGGCGAGGGCCTACGCACAATGGCGTCACCATCACCAGGCGCTGGAGCAGGCCCGCAAGCAACAGGCAACACTGCAGCAAGACAGCGAAAGACTCGCGTGGCAAATTGCCGAACTGGAGCAGCTCTCGCCGGGCAGCGACGAGTGGGAGGGGCTGAATCAACAGCATGCCCGACTGGCCAATGCCCAGGCGCTGGTCGAAGCCGCAATGAACTCGGTTGAGGCACTGGATGGCGACGGCGGCGGAGCCATTGCGCGCCTGTCAGACGCCATTACCCGGTTGAAAGAGCACGCTGACATCGAGCCCGGCTTCGCCAGCGCTGTCGAGACGTTGGAGAGTGCACTGGCACAAGTGGAAGATGCGCTGCACAGCCTTCGCCACTTCGACCGCGACGGCGATCTCGACCCATCTGATCTCCAGGCATTGGACGAGCGGCTGTCGCTGTGGATGTCGTTGGCGCGCCGGTTCCGCCGCCAGCCAGAGGAGCTGCCCGCGCTGCTGAACCAATGGAAAGACGAATTGGCTCAGGTCGACCAGGCCCTGAATCTCGAGCAGTTGCAGAGCGCAGAATCCAAAGCCAGAAAGGCCTTCGAAGGAGAGCTCAAAGCTCTCTCCCAGCAGCGCAAGAAAGCTGCACCCCGACTGAGCAAAGCTGTCTCCGTGGCCATGCAAGATCTGGGCATGGCAGGCGGGAGTTTCGAAGTGGCCTTGCTTCCTCTCTCAGAGCCGCAGGCATCGGGGGCCGAGGCAGTCGAGTTCCGAGTGGCGGGCCATGCAGGTGTCACTCCCAGACCGGTGGCCAAAGTGGCCTCCGGCGGAGAGCTCTCGCGCATCGCATTGGCCATCTCCGTGGTGACCAGCCAATTGGGGCAGGCGCCCACGCTGATATTTGACGAGGTGGACTCCGGCATTGGCGGCGAAGTCGCTCACACGGTGGGTCGGTTGCTACGGCAGCTCGGAGCCGACCGCCAGGTACTGGCCGTGACCCATCTGGCACAAGTGGCGGCTTGTGCCAGTCAACACCTGCTGGTTTCCAAACAGTCCAAGGGCGGACAAACCACGAGCACGGTCCAACCCATCGACCATGAGGCAAGGATCGTCGAGTTGGCGCGCATGCTGGGAGGCAATGCCTCGTCACAGGCGTCCTTGGCTCACGCACGTGAACTGCTGGAGGCCTGAGCACCATGTTTGAAGTCGTCAACTCCGACGTCCCGATCGATCTCGTGCTGGTCACCGGCTTGTCCGGCTCCGGCAAGTCCATCGCACTGACGGCCCTGGAGGACCTGGGCTATTACTGCGTGGACAACCTCCCGCCCGACTTGCTGGACGACTTCATCGCCCTGGAGCAGACGCATCAGGTCGAAAAGGTCGCCATTGCCATCGACGCACGCAGCGGCTCCTCACTCCCTCATCTGCCTGCGCAATTGCAAGCACTAAAAGATGGCCCCGGCCGCCAGGTGCGCCTTACAACGCTCTTTCTGGATGCCGACACCGATACGCTGGTTCGGCGTTTTTCCGAAACACGTCGGCGCCATCCTCTGTCGCTCAAGCCCGACGACGTTCAGCGTGGCGCGTTGGTCGAGGCCATCGAACAGGAACGCGACATGCTGGCTGACATGCGAGAGCAAGCACTTGTTCTCGACACCAGCCTGATCCGTCCAGCGCAACTTCGCAGCCATATCAAACGCGTGCTGGGCACTGGTCATACCTCACTCACCCTGGTGTTTGAGTCGTTCGCTTTCAAGCGAGGTGTTCCAACGGACGCGGACTTTGTGTTCGACGCCCGGATGTTGCCCAACCCGCACTATGACCCGGTGTTGCGCCCCATGTCGGGCAGGGACGAGCCGGTAGCCAATTTCCTGGCGGAGCAAAGCGACGTGCGCCGAATGGAAGAAGACATTGCCCGCTTTCTGATCGATTGGCTCCCCAAGATGGCCGAAGATCATCGCAGCTATGTCACCGTTGCAGTGGGCTGCACCGGTGGCCAGCACCGGTCTGTGTATCTGGTGGAACAGTTGTCTCAACGCTTTGCATCCAAGTGGACCACTCATTTGCGTCACAGGGAAGCGGACACTTGGCCCGGTGCCAACGGACATTGAGCTGCATCAGCCTCTTTCAGCTGGCGTCGTTGTCTGGCGCCAACTGCTTTTGCAGCAAGGTGCGGATCGGCGCCGGCAAACCCACCTCGTCGAGCGCCGACAACGCCACCCACTGCCCTTGTTCGATGGGGCACAGGTCCTGCCTTTCATCCATGCGCAGCACATAAGGCATCAGGTAGAGGTCCCGGTGCGTGAGCACATGGGTGAACGGTTGCAACACTTCCATCTGGCTGGACGGCTCGTTCAGTGCTCTCACCTTGGCCCGCAATGCCTCTTCGTCTTCAAACACAGGCACACAATGCAGCGACGCCCAAATACCCTTGGCAGGTCGTTTCTCAAGCCACACCCAAACCTCATTGCCGTCCCCAACTGTCTTGAGGCAAACCAGAAGGAGCCAGCGTACCTGTTGTCGCTTGAGCCGTCGCGTGCGAACGGGGAAACGCGCAGGTTCTCCGCTTGCCCTTCCCTTGCAATCGGCGGACAGCGGACACTCGGTGCAAAGGGGTTTGGTCCGTGTGCAGACGGTGGCACCCAGGTCCATGAGGCCTTGCGTATAGGCGACCATGTCTTCGGAGTCGGGCGAGGTCGGCAGAAGCGCCTGCGCCTGGCTCCACAGTGACCGCATGGCAGCAGGTTTGCTCAGGTCTTCCTCGAAGGCCAGCCAGCGGGTGATGACTCGGCGCACGTTGCCGTCAAGGATGGACACACGCTCGCCAAAGCAAAACGCAGCGATGGCTGCAGCCGTCGATTCACCAATGCCAGGCAGTCTGGCCAGGGACTCAGACGAGCAAGGGAACTGTTGGTTGTGCTCTTCAACGACCACTTTGGCGCAGCGGTGCAGATTGCGGGCCCGGCTGTAGTAGCCCAGGCCGCTCCACATCGCCAGCACTTCATCTTCGCGAGCGGCGGCCAGCGAACCAACGTCTGGGAAACGATCGAGGAAGCGATTGTAGTAACCCAGCACCGTACCGACCTGGGTCTGCTGCAACATGACTTCAGACAACCAGACCCGATACGGATCACGCGTGTTTTGCCATGGCAGGTCGTGCCGACCATGGGCACGCTGCCAATGAATCACGCGGGGGGCAAACCGGCCTCCCCGGGCCGGTGCCCGGCTCATGCGGTGGCAGTGGCTGCCGCCTGCCCTTCCCCGTCTGCAGGGGCGAGCAATTGAGCAGTGAGGTCTGCCAACTTGGCGTCGAGCATATTCAGTTCGCTCTGCGCACCTTGCAGTTCGTTGATGCGCTCATCGAGTCCACCAGCGGCCTGCTGAATGCGAGAGACAGCTTCAATCCGGCGACTGAAATTTCGACGACGCTCGCGCAGTTGCGCGTCGATCTGCGATGCGGCCGACTTGTTCCACAGCTCAATTTCGTTGACCACCCCTTCGTATACGCCACGCAACCGGCTGGTCAAGGCACGGGTCAGACGCTCTGCAAACTCGGGCTGCGCCAAGCGCAACGAGTTGCCCAGACTGAGGTACTGCAGGTGGCTATTCTCGATCTGGTTGAGATCTTCCACATAACGCGCCACGTCAGGGGCTATCGGTGCTTGCAGGGAGAAACCGTACTGACCGTTGAGGCTCTTGAAGCTGGCCTCGAGCATGGCCTGAATCTCGCCAACGAGCTCTTTGGCCCGCTCCAGATCGGAGCGCAAGCGGCCAAACGTATGGCTGTAAGCCCGGCGAACCCGCAATTTGATGCCGGGTTGCTTGAGCGTGTGTGCCAGCTCCGAGACAACCACCTTGAGATGGGAGCTACTGAGCAGGGCAAACAGGTCACGCAGCAAACGCAGATGCACGGAACGCACCGCCTGGATTTTGGCGCCACTCGCGTCAAAATCGGCCTGTTCTTGCTCGATGCGCAAACGCATCTGCTTGATCACACCCACATTCTTGCCGCGCAGGCCTTCAAGCTCCTGGATCTGCTCCACCAACTCGCGGGTGCGGGTCCGAACGAGCTGATTGGTTTCATGGCGCAAGGCGTGAATGCCATTGGACACCGATGCCTGCAGAATGCGACGACGCTGCCCCAGCAGGCCATCGCCCAGAGCAGTCTCAAGTTCGAGCAGACGGCTCTCTTCCAGCAGTTTCTTGTCGCCATTGACCTTGGCTAGCAGGCCCTTTTGCGCCGAGACGGCCAGCACCTGGGACTGCTCAAGATTGAGGATTTCCGCCGAATCACTGCGCTGAGAACTGATCTGCAACTGCACCTGCTCCTTGGTGCTCATCTCGTCCCACATGGTGTCGATCTTGTTGAGCACCACCAGGCGAGACTCCTGCCCTTCACCGAGCGCGCACAGGTGCTGCCGCCAGATGGCCAGGTCAGACTTGGTGACACCAGTGTCGGCGGCCAGGATGAACACCACCGCGTGCGCCTGAGGCAGCAGACTCACGGTCAACTCAGGCTCCGCACCAATAGCATTGAGACCCGGCGTATCCAGAATGACCAAGCCTTGTTTGAGCAACGGGTGCGCCATGTTGATGAGCGCATGGCGCCATTTCGGCACCTCGATCATGCCGTCTGCCGAGGGCAATGGGTTTTCATCGGGCAGCTCGTCGTTCCAGAAGCCCAGTGCTCGCGCCTCATCCTTGGTGACACGGCGAATTTCGGCCACTTTCTGAATGACCTGCGACAGCTGATCCGGGTCGTTCACATCCAGGTCGAGTCTTTCCCATTTCTGAGGAGCGTTTCGCCAGTCCAGCAGGGACGTCTGTTGCAAACGAGTCTCGATAGGCAGCAAGCGAATGCAAGGCGGCACGTCAGGGTCGTAACCCAGCTCCGTCGGACACATGGTGGTGCGCCCCGCGCTGGCCGGCATGATTCTGCGCCCGTAGCCGGCAAAAAAGATCGCATTGATGAGCTCGGATTTGCCCCGCGAGAACTCGGCCACAAAGGCCACCATGATCTTGTCGTTCTTCACCAGGCCATGGAGCTGATCCAGGCGATCCCGAACCCCGGGCTCCATCAGATCATGGTCTGACAACCACTCCGACAGCAACTTCAGGCGCAGCGCAAATTGCTTGCGCCAAGCCCCATGTTCATCCAGTTCCAGGTTAAAGCTCATGACAGGTATTTCCTCAAGGGCCAGTTCACACTACCGATTTTCAAGCGCGAATGGGCTGGGAACGGCGCCAACTAAGGCGCAAGACGGCGACCAGACAGGTTGTCTGGCCAAACAATGCAACGAAAAAGGCACCACTTCCCACCCATTCCCTTCAGCTTGTATCCCAAAACACCATGTGCGGCACTGCCAATCCTCGCCGGGGGCGAACCCGGCTGCGATTGTCGCCTCGCGGCTGGCGCCTGGCCTTTCAGGTCTGCAACATAGCTAGGGGAAATAATGCGAACAAGTCCTTATCGACTCAATATAGCATCGGCTTACTGAAAAATCAGTGCTTCTGGCACTGCGGGCAGTAAAAGGTGCTTCGCTGCCCCTGGCGGATCTGCCTCACCTTGGTCCCGCAAGTCCGGCACGGCAGGCCCTCGCGGCCATAGACTCCAGCATCGAGCTGGAAGTAGCCAAGCTGTCCATCGCTGGCCTTGAAGTCCCGCAACGAACTGCCTCCAGCCCTGAC
>JBNKNN010000147.1:0-6308 GCA_050293865.1 Hydrogenophaga sp.
CCTTCAGACGCACGGCTTCTTCCACCGCAATCTCGTCAAACGGGTTCATGCTCATCTTGACGTTGGCAATGTCAACGCCGGTGTTGTCGCTCTTGACGCGCACCTTCACGTTGTAGTCCACCACGCGTTTGACGGGGACGATGACCTTCATGCTAGTTGGCTCCTCATGGATGGGTAGAAATCAGAATTGACGTATACGTCAACTTCGTGAGATTGTATGCCGTGATGGCACTGAGTGACATTCAATGGCTGTCAAACAGCCATACCGGCGCGAAATGACAAATCAGGAAACAACCGCTTGAAATAAACGAACGGTCGTGCTTTTTTGCGATTATAGGTGAGAGGCAGAAACTGGTCAAAGCCGGGAACGAAGCCCCTCTCCTGTCAGGGCTACCAGAGCAAGGACCGCATGCGGACTAACCCTTGTTCGGGTAATCGCTGATGCGTCGATATTCGCACATTATTTATATTACGTAACTATATCGGTACTTACCGAAGTCCGATTCAATGACTCACCTATCTACAGGAGACTCCCACATGAAGCTGCGCCCCATGATCGCCGCCTTGCTCGCCGCCGGTACGGCTGCCACCGCCTCCGCTGGCACCACGTTCACCGTCTCGAGCTGGGTTCCGCCCACCCACACGCTCAGCGTGTCCCAAAAGGAGTGGTGCGATCTGCTGGCCAAGGAAAGCGCAGGTGAAATGACTTGCAACATCCTGCCCAAGGCGGTGGCATCCCCTCCGGGCACCTTTGACGCTGTGCGAGACGGCCTGGCGGATATTTCGTACACCGTCGATGGCTATACCCCGGGTCGCTTCATCAACACCCAGGTGGCTGAGTTCCCGTTCCTGGGCGACAGCGCTACCAGCACCTCCGTGGCCTATCAGCGCATCTACTCCAAGCACTTTGCTCCCATGGGTGAGCACAAGGGCGTGCACGTTCTGGGCGTGTTCACCCACGGCCCCGGCGTGATCTTCACCACGGACAAACCCGCCAAGTCCGTCGCGGATGTGGCCGCAATGAAGCTGCGTATCGGAGGCGGCAACATTGTCGAGCTGACAAAGGCGCTCGGTTGGAACGCCACCCTCAAGCCCGCGACGCAGTCCTTTGAGCTGCTTTCGACCGGCGTGATGGACGCGACAACATTCCCAGACGAGTCGATCAAGTCCTTCAAGCTGAGCATGATCAAAAACGCCACCACCTTCCCGGGTGGCCTGTACAACACCAGTTTCGTCTTCATGATGAACCAGGACAAGTACAAGAGCCTCTCCGACAAGGAGCGGGCCATCGTCGACAAGATTTCCGGTGAGACGGCAGCGCGCA
The DNA here is from genome assembly GCA_050293865.1 of Hydrogenophaga sp. Classification (GTDB taxonomy): domain Bacteria; phylum Pseudomonadota; class Gammaproteobacteria; order Burkholderiales; family Burkholderiaceae_C; genus Hydrogenophaga. Next base: position 1,325 of record JBNKNN010000147.1, read on the forward strand.
TCTACGGTGCGGGCTGGGACAAGGTGGATGCCGAGTCTCGCGACACTGTGCAAAAGGCTCAGGGTGTTCAGCGCATTCAGGCTGACGAGGCGTTCATCGCTGCTGTCCAGGCCAAACAGTCCGAGCTGGAAGCCAAGTGGGCCAAGGCCGCTGGTGCCAAGGGCCTGAAGGATCCCGAGGGCGTGCTCAAGGAGTTCCGCGCCGAGATTGCCAAGGTGAAGTAACGAGGACGAGGTTCGGCTCTCCAAGCCACGCAAGGCAGCCCAGGCCTGTTGCTGTCTTGTGTACCGGCCCGGCGGCATCTTTCGATGCCGGCCGGCCGGTATTTTTTTGTGTTCTGATGTGGGCTGACCGCTACCGCCCCCAAACTACGCTCTCATGCACAAAACCCTGGAAAAACTGCTCAACTGGTCCTCGGGCCTGATTGCAGCCATGGCCTTGTTCTCGATCATGTGGTTGACGTTCGTCGACGTGATGGGGCGCAAGTTCTTCGACCGATCCTTGCCGGGCAGCGTCGAGCTGACGGAGATCCTGCTGATCATGGTGATCTTTGGAGCCCTCCCCCTGGTGTCATGGCGCGCTGAGCATGTCGTCTTCGACTCCATGGATGCCTTCACGCCCGATTGGCTCAAGGACATTCAGGGCCGCGTGGTGAACCTGATCACCGGTGGCATGTTCGCGTTCCTCGCTTGGCTGATGATGCAACGCGCAGAACGCCTGGCTGAATATGGTGATATCACCGACCACTTGCAGATTTCTCTGGCACCAGTGGCATGGGGCATGGCTGCGTTGCTGGGCTTGTCCGCACTCGTGCACGCCTTCTTCATGATTTTCCCCAACCCTGAGCACAGTCATACCCCTGGAGATGCCTCATGACCGAAGCATCGCTGGGCTTCCTGGCCGTTTTCGCGCTCGCCTTCCTGCGGGTACCACTGGCGGCATCCATGGCCATTGTCGGCATTGCCGGCCTCGGACTGCTGCGAGGCTGGACGCCCGCGTTCGCCAGCGCCTCCCTGGCGGTGTACGAGACAGGCTTCAATTACCTGTTGTCCGTCATTCCACTGTTCGTGTTGATGGGCAACTTCGTGTCCCGCGCGGGCATGGCACGCGAGCTGTTCATGGCCGCAAACGCCTTCATCGGTCACAAGCGCGGCGGGCTGGCCATGGCCAGCATCATAGCTTCGGGCGGCTTCGGATCGATCTGCGGCTCGTCCATCGCCACGGCAGCCACCATGACTCGAGTGGCCTACCCGGAAATGAAGGCTCATGGCTACAAGGACGGCTTGGCTGCGGGCGCCATCGCCTCGGGCGGCACACTGGGCATCATGATTCCGCCTTCCACCATCCTCGTGATCTACGGCATCATCACAGAGACCGAAATCGGCAAGCTGTTCATCGCCGGCATTCTGCCGGGCCTGGTGGCCATTGTGTGCCTGTGTCTTGCCGTGGTATTTGTGACATGGCGCGACCCCGAGGCCGGTCCGCCGGCTGAAAAGTTCACCTGGAAGCAGCGCATTGAGGCCTTCAGCAAGATCTGGGGAGTGGCGCTGCTGTTCATTCTGGTCATTGGCGGCATTTATGGCGGTGTGTTCACAGCCACCGAAGGGGCTGGCATTGGTGCCAGTGGGGCATTCATCTTCGCGTTGCTGCGCAAGACGCTGTCGCCCAAACTGGTTCTCCAGATCCTGATCGAGAGTGCGCGCACCACAGCCATGCTCTTTGCCATTCTGATTGGCGCAGAAATCTTCACCAACTTCGTCAATTTCACCACCATGCCGGGCGACCTGCGGGACTTCGTACTGTCGTTCCAGCCACACCCGATCATGGTGGTGATTGTGATGATGGGCATCTACCTTGCCCTGGGCATGGTGATGGAAGAGTTGGCCATTGTGCTGCTGACCATTCCGGTGTTCTTCCCGGTGATCACTGGTCTGGGTTACGACCCGATCTGGTTCGGCATCCTGATCGTGACCATCGTGGAGATCGGTTTGATATCACCGCCGGTGGGGTTGAATCTGTTCGTTGTGAACTCGCTGCTGCCCGATGTGAAGCTGCTCACCATCTACAAAGGCGTCTGGCCATTCGTCCTTGCCGACGTTGGGCGTCTTGCCATCCTGATCGCCGTTCCTTCCCTGGCGCTGTGGCTGCCGAGCCTGATGCAGTAGCCCGGCCCCCGGCTCCTCCTTCACTTCGAAAAAAAGATGGCGCCACGAGCGCCTTCTTTTTTTGCTTACTTGCGTTGTCTCTCACTCTTCTCGCCAGGCGGGCGGGCGCTTGTCGATAAAGGCCTGAACCCCTTCCTGCGCCACATCGGCCATCATGTTGCAGGCCATGGTGTGCCCTGCCAATTGATACGCCGAGCCCATGCCGGTTTCCAGTTGCCGGTAGAACAAGGTCTTGCCCATGGCGATGGCTTCACGCGGCTTGGCCACAATTTGGCTCACTAGGCGCTCCACTGCTTCATCGAGCGCTTCGAGAGGAACGACTTTGTTCACCAACCCGCGCGCTCGCGCCTCTTCGGCCGAAATGAACCCTCCCGTCAGCAGCATCTCCATGGCCTGCTTGGGCTGCATGTTGCGCGAGAGGGCAACACTGGGTGTGGAACAAAAAAGGCCCACATCGATGCCATTGACGCCAAAGCTGGCACTGTCGGCTGCGACGGCCAGATCGCACTGGGCCACCAACTGGCAGCCAGCGGCAGTTGCCAGCGCATGAACCCGCGCGATGACCGGCACTTCAAGCTGCCGCAAACCCATCATGAAGCGCGTGCATTGGTCGAACAGTTGCTTGTACCAGGCGTGCTCCGGATGCGCCCGCATCTCCTTGAGGTCGTGTCCAGCGCAGAATGCACGCCCCGCGCTGGAGATGACCAGCACCCGCGCTGATTCGTCTTCCTTGACCTTGTCGACAGCTGTCTGCAGATCGGCCAGCATTGCCGATGACAACGCATTGAAGGCCTTGGGCTGGTTGAGCATCAGTGTGTAGACGCCGCGGGCGTCTCGCTCGAGCGTGATCAGGGGTTCGTTGCGCATGTACGACCGACTTCCATGTACTTCGATGTGGAGCTGAGGCTACGTCGCCGTCAAATGTTGGCAAGCACACGCAGGTGTGCTTCGACACTGCGTGCCAGCGAGCTGAGGTCGTAACCTCCCTCGAGACAACTGACGATACGGCCTTTTGCATGTCGCTTGGCCACTTCCATGATGCGCTCCGTGATCCATGCGTAGTCTTGCTCCACCAGCGCCAGTTGCCCCATGTCGTCTTCGCGATGGGCATCAAAGCCGGCACTCACGAAGATCATTTGCGGCTTGTGGGCTTCCAGCCTGGGCAACCACATCATGTCGACCATCTCGCGTATGTCCATGCCTTTCGTGTAGGCCGGCACCGGGAGATTGACCAGATTGGGTGCGGTTGAATGGTCCCACTCCGGGTAATAGGGGTGCTGATAGAAGCTGCACATCAGGATGCGCTCGTCCCCCGCGACGATATCTTCGGTTCCATTTCCATGATGCACGTCGAAATCGATGATGGCCACGCGTTTGAGGCCATGGCGCTCCAGCGCGTACTTGGCTGCCACCGCGACGTTGTTCACAAAGCAAAAGCCCATGGCTTGCTTGCGGGTGGCGTGGTGCCCGGGCGGTCGGGTGGCACAAAAAGCGTTGGCGAGCTCTCCTGCCATGACGGCATCTGTGGCATCGATGGCGGCGCCAGCCGAAACGAGGATGGCATCCCAGGAAAACTCGTTGAGAGAGGTGTCGGGGTCGACCTGCACATGCGTGGGACCGCCGGCTGCGATTTCATCCTTCAGCCCGTCCGAGAGGCCTCGCAGTGCAGCCACATGCATGCGGTCGTGCGCCAACTCGATGTCGGCCAATGAGGCAGCCGTGGCTTCGCGACGCTCCAGCGCAATGTCCAGGCCGGAGACCAGCAACCGGTCTTCGATGGCATCCAGTCTGGAAGGGCACTCAGGATGCCCCGGCCCCATCTCATGTTTCCAACAGCTTGTGTGGGTGTAGAAGCCGGTCGCGTGTCCCATGTCAGTTTTACGGTATGTTCGGGTTTATGCAAGCCGATACAAAACTGCAACAGCTTCTCGTCCAGCTTAACACGGTGATCGCGGGAAAGCCGCAACAAGTGAGTCACTGCGTGACCTGTCTTCTCGCCGGGGGCCACCTTCTGATCGAGGACGTTCCTGGCGTGGGAAAGACCACCCTCGCCCACGCGCTGGCCCGCTCCTTCGGGTTGGCATTCTCCCGAGTGCAGTTCACTGCAGACCTGATGCCAGGCGACCTGATCGGGGTTTCGGTCTACGAGCGCGAAAAGGAGGGTTTTGTGTTTCACCCGGGCCCTGTTTTCACGCAGGTGTTGCTGGCCGACGAGATCAACCGTGCCAGCCCAAAGACCCAGAGCGCGTTGCTCGAAGCGATGGAAGAGCACCAGGTCACGGTGGAAGGCGAGACGCGTCCCCTGCCCTCTCCGTTCTTCGTCATTGCCACGCAGAATCCGCAGGATCAATTGGGCACTTATGCGCTGCCAGAGTCTCAGCTGGACCGCTTCCATATGCGCATCTCTCTTGGCTACCCCGACCGTGCTGCAGAACGAACCTTGCTGCAGGGCCGGGACCGACGCGACATGCTGACAAGCTTGCCGGCTGTGCTCACGCCAGAGGACTTGAGACGTTTGCAGCACGCGGTCGAGGCCGTACATACGGCAGACCCTGTGCTGGACTACCTTCAGGATTTGATTGCTGCGACCCGCAGCGGACACTGGTTTGTGCAGGGGCTTTCGCCCCGGGCCGCCCTGGCAGTCGTCCGCGCAGCCAAGGCACAAGCCTTCGTGCAGGGCCGAGACTACGTGGCGCCTGACGACATCATTGACATTCTGCCGCTGACCATTGCTCATCGGTTGGTCCCTGTTAGCACAGCCAGCAAAGGGGCGATCGAACAAGTACGGGCCATGGTCGCATCCGTACCGCTTCCCTGAG
>JBNKNN010000148.1:0-30657 GCA_050293865.1 Hydrogenophaga sp.
TTGCTCATCCGCAGGAATGCGCAAATAGCGGAATGGCTCTGATGGTGACTCACGCATCCCCAGCAAAAAGAGCGAATCTCCGTCAATCTGGACGGGCAACATGTAGTTGTGGTATTCCACGGCCTGGCCCGCCGCGTCGCGCAACTTGTATTGAATGCTCGGCCCGACGTTGCGCAGAGTCTTGCCCTTGCTGGACTTGTGGCCAGCACCCAAGCGGCTTTCCAGCTCCTGCCGAAGATCGACCGCACGAACGTCAATGCCTTCGCCAGTACCCGAGCCGGCGCTGGCCATGTTCTCCACGTTGATCACGCGCAGCCCCGTGAACTCCAGCGTGAGCTTGTCATCGCCTTTGCTCAGCGACGTGGAGCCACCGATGTTGCCCGTCACCTCAAACGGATTGGTGGGTCCGTTCATGGGGTAGGCTTTGAGCGTGACCTTGGATCCGCCATCTTCAAAGCTGGACTGGAAGATGTTGATTCCACGGTGGCTGGCTGGGTGGTTCACTTCGACCCGAGCCTCTTTCTTTTCGCCAGTCTCGTGATCATGAATGACGATGTCGCTGGCAAAAAGCTTGGGCATGCCCGTCGAGTAGTACTCAACGATGAATTTCTTGAGCTCGATAGTGAAGGGCAGGTCCTGAATGAGCACTCCCTCAGGCTGAGCCAGTATGGCTGCACTGGTACTTGTGCCTTCGCTGACGATGAGGTTGCCACGGAACGTGGGATTGGACGGCGACAGGCGATTCTCGGCCGGAACGTCGGCGATCAAACCCGCACCCTTGAACGCCTCTTTGCCATTGAACCAGGTTTGTGCCCTGACAATGAGGTCGCCATCGAGCAAACCACCGAGACAGATCAGCACGATGGCGCCATGTGCGGCCAGATAGCCCACCTTATTGGCCGCGCCTGCTTTGGCTGCCAGCATCCAACCGGTCTGGCCGCCATCCATTGCCCGCGACTGAAGCTTGACTTTCCAGCCGCGGCCCAACAAGAACTGCCCCATTCGGTGGGCTGCGGCCTCCGGCGCTTCCGACTGGTCCTTTTCTGCCTTGTGTCCAAAGGCCTGCAGACTCTTTTCACGGATATCTTCCTTGAAAGCCTTGAAGTCCGCGAGGATCTTGGGTGTATTTCGGGCGATGCACAAGCTGGTACTGATCACCAGAAAGGCAAGGATGATCAAAAACCACCAGATGCTGTAGACCGTGAACAGACCGGCCGTGTCAAACACATCGGCCCAGAAGGGGCCAAACTGGTTGACATAATTGTTGGCCGGTTCGTGCTGCTTGACCACCGTGCCAATCACAGATGCGATGCAGATTACCGTCAGCAAGGCAATGGCAAACCGCATCGAGGACAGCAGCTCTATCAGATCTTTCGCCAGCCCCGAACCGTGTCGAACCTGCATGCCTTGGGTGGAAGCGCTCATGAAGTGGTGCCAAAAAACAAAAAGGGCGGCCCTGGAACACCAGAACTCGCCCTGATCTGATTCAAAATCAAGCTGACGGTTCAATACTGGCCCTGAGAAACCAAGATTGTGCCGACAAATATTAACCCTTGCTTATACAAGAGTGGTTCCGGGGATACCCTCCCCGCGCTGGCCGACGAAAGACCGATCAGCGCAGCCCGGCAATGTAGTCGGATACGGCTTTGATTTCTTTGTCGTTCATCTTGGCAGCGACACCCGTCATTTGGGCACTGTTGGCACGCGCGCCACTGCGGAAGGCGATAAGTTGTGCCTCGGTGTACTCGGCATGCTGGCCGGACAAGCGGGGATACTGGGCAGGAATGCCAGCGCCGTTGGGGCTATGACAACCAGCACAGGCGGCGATCTGACGATCAGGGATGCCGCCGCGGTAGATTCGTTCGCCCAATGCAAGGGTGTCTTTGTTCATCGCGTAGCCCGCCTTGGCCTTCTGCATGGACAAGAAGCCCGCCACATCCTTCATATCCTGCTCGGACAACAAGGCCGCCATACCTTTCATGATGGCGTTGTCACGCTTGCCGGATTTGAACTCCTTGAGCTGTTTGGTCAGATACTCAGGATGCTGCTGGGCCAGCTTGGGGTTTGCCGGAATGCTGGAGTTTCCGTCTGCCGCGTGGCAGGCCACGCAAGCACCGTACTTGGCCTGACCGTTGGCCAAATCAATCTTGGCTTCTTGCGGGGCGGACTCGGCCTGGGCGCTGAACGACAGGGCCGCGAAAGCAGCGGCGCAGATGGAGGACGCAATGAATTTCATGTCGGCAAACTGGCGCAGCTTTGTACCGCGCTGTGGGGATAATGAAAGGATCGGGGTCAAAACCGCATGATTTTACAATGAGCGATCGTGAAAGCCCCAATGTCGCACCAAACACCCAACAAATCCCCCTCTCCAGAACGCGCCGCTGCGGTGCGCCAGGCCCATTCCTGGCTGCACACTGCCCGCTTCCTCACAGAAGCGCCGCAGCTGCAGCACTTGCCGGACCTTGACGTTCCTGAGATTGCCTTCGTCGGGCGATCCAACGCAGGCAAGTCCACCTGTATCAACACACTGACGCAGCAAAAGCGTCTGGCCTTTGCCTCCAAAACACCTGGGCGAACTCAAAGCATCAACCTGTTCGCACTGGGCAAACAGGGGCAAACGGATGCCGTACTGGCCGATTTGCCCGGATATGGCTACGCAGCAGTGCCGCAGGAGGCCAAACGCCGATGGCAACGGGTCATGGCCAACTACCTGGTCACCAGAAAGAACCTCGTGGGCGTGGTGATCCTTTGCGACCCCCGACATGGCCTGACCGAGCTGGATCAAAGCCTCATGGAAGTGATTCGGCCTCGAGTGGAGGAAGGCGTGCAGTTCCTGGTGCTGTTGACAAAGTCCGACAAACTCAATCGCGCCGAGGGAACAAAAGCGCTGTCAATTGCCCGACTGCATGCCGGTGGGGGCCAGGCCATGCTGTTTTCCTCGCTCAAAAAGCGCGGCGTGGACGAGGTGGCCTCATTGATGTGGCAATGGGCGCACCCCGAAACTGACAGCGAGCCCGAGCCCCTGGAGCCGCCCGCACTGGATTGACGCCTGGCCGGCCAGGGAGACCTCAGGCGCGATCGTAAGGAGAAGGCTCGCCCGATGGCCGGGTTTTGAAGCGTTTGTGCACCCAGTAGTACTGTTCAGGCATCTGCCTGATGTAGCCCTCCAGGCGCCGATTCATCAAAGCAGTGTCCGTAGAGACCTCTTGTCCGGGAACATCCGTCCAGGCGGGATGGACTGTGACCTCGTACCCTTGGTCGGTCATTCTGGTCACGACTGGAACCACAGGAGCGCGCCCCATCTTGGCAAAACGCGTCAACGATGGAACGGTGGCTGCCAGATGACCAAAAAACGGAACAAAGATGGAGTCTCGCCTTCCGTAGTCCATGTCCGGGAGAACATAAAGCGGTTCACCGGCTCGAACAGCGGAAATCAGCGGCTTGAGTCCTGCTTTCTTGGCAACGATGTGTGGGTCACCAAAGCGGCGGCGCCCCTCGGCCATCCATCGATCCACATCGGGGTTGGGCTGCTTGGCGTACATTCCACAAAAACGGCGCCTTCCGTGCGCCGTCAAAGCGATCCAGCCGGCGTCCATGCCAACAAAATGCGGTGCGAACAGCACGGCTGGCTCAAGACCCTCCAGAACACCGGCCTGATCAATGACGGTCAATCGGCTGCGCACGACGTCAGCCTCACCTTGCCAGAGCCAACTGCGATCAAGCCACGCTTGGACAAAGTAGATGAAATGCCGCCGAATGGCGCGCCGACGTTGGGCAGGCGTGTCTTGCGGGAAACAAAGTTTCCAGTTGATTGAGGCAATGCGCCGGCGGCGGCCAGCAAGCATGTACGCCAAGACGCCTACCACCGCTCCCACGCCTCTCAGCCAGGGCAAGGGTGTGCCAGACATGAGTCGCATCAGCCAAACGCCTAAACGGCTGCCGAGGTGCGATCGTCGCTTGTAGGTTTCGTTGGAAATATCAGGCTGTGACATCAGGTCGGGGCTGGAACTGCGGTCGGCAACAGCGGCATTCTTTGGCGATCACTGGCCAGGTGATGGCCGACATTGACCACGGGGCGCTATTGTGCCTCGTCTGGCCGACCGGGAGAGGCGCGCTGGTGATCGGCTGACGGTGGCTTGTAGCGGTTGTACGACCAAAGGTACTGGCTGGGGCGCTCCCTGATGAGCGATTCCATGGCCAGGTTGATCTGTCCAGCCGCCTCCCCTGGGTCCTTGGACAGCGATCCCTCAAAAGGTCTGACGCGAACAATATAGCCTCGCCCCCAGCTCAGGCGCTCGCCCCAGATCAGCAGCAACTTGACATTGCTGGTGTGAGCCAGCCGCGCCGAGAGGGTCATGGTGTAGGCGTCTCGGCCAAAGAACGGCGCCCAAACCCCTTGACCATCAGGGGGGACCTGATCCGGGAGCAAGCCGACAACATCGCCAGATTTCAAGGCTTTGATCAACTGCTTGACGCCTGCCAGCGTCGTTGGAGCCGTATTGAGGCCAGGTCTGACACGAGCCTGGGCTGCCAAGCCTTGCAGTGGCTTCTGGCGCGGCGGACGAAACAGGACGGTGATGGGTTTGTTGTCGCCAAATTTCTCGGCATATGCACGAGCGCAGATTTCAAAGCATCCGAGATGGGGGGTCAGAAGCAAGACACCGCTCCCGTGTGCTTGCGCTGCCTCGATGTGCGCAGCGCCTTCCCATCCGATACGGGAGATGCGGCCCAGCCAGAGCCGAGGGAGTTCAGCCACCATCTTGCCTGCTTCACCTACAGAAGCGAGAGCGACTCCTGTGTCCAGTCCGGCCTGCCGCACATGGGCGATCAAGCGCTGCCGATATCGACTCGAAAGGGCAAAAACCACCCACCCCATAAGCCACCCCACGGCATGGAGCGCGATCAATGGTACTGAGGACAGGAGGCGGAACAGCCCCTCAACGAAAACGGTCATGCGTGCGGTTGCGGCGAAGCTTGCGAATGGTCTTTAACAGTATGGTTGATCCAGCCGTGGCCCGAGCCTCAAGATGATCATGCCCGGGCCGACATAGGATAAAATCTTTCAATCGCCGAGTTACTGAACTAATTGCGGGGCGATTCAAAAATGCCGCTAAAGCGTTCGCCGACCCTGAAGAACAGACCGGCAACGCCGATCAACCTGACAGGAGTTTATATGGCGAGCGACTTTCTCTTCACGTCCGAATCCGTTTCTGAAGGCCACCCGGATAAAGTGGCCGACCAGATTTCTGATGCGATTCTGGACGCCATTCTTGATCAAGACCCCCGCTCACGCGTCGCGGCCGAGACTTTGACCAACACCGGCTTGGTGGTCTTGGCTGGCGAAATCACGACCAATGCACATGTGGACTACATCCAGGTGGCGCGGGACACGATCAAGCGTATCGGGTATGACAACACAGACTACGGCATCGATTACAAGGGTTGTGCTGTACTGGTAGCGTACGACAAACAATCGAACGACATTGCTCAGGGTGTCGATCATGCGTCTGACGACCACTTGAATACGGGCGCGGGAGATCAGGGCCTGATGTTCGGCTATGCCTGCGACGAAACACCCGAACTGATGCCAGCGCCCATCTACTACGCGCACCGCATCGTGGAGCGTCAGGCTCAGTTGCGCAAGGACGGCCGCTTGTCCTTCCTGGGGCCAGATGCCAAAAGCCAGGTGACCATGCGCTATGTAGACGGCAAACCGCACAGCATTGACACCATTGTGCTCTCGAGTCAGCACACCCCGGACCAGAGTGAGACAGCCACCAAGATGAAGGCTTCGTTCACCGAGGCACTGATTGAAGAGATCATCAAGCCGGTCCTGCCAAAGGAGTGGCTCAATGACACGAACTACCTGATAAACCCGACCGGCCGCTTTGTGGTGGGTGGTCCGCAAGGCGACTGTGGCCTCACCGGACGAAAGATCATTGTGGACACCTACGGTGGCGCGTGCCCTCATGGCGGCGGCGCGTTCAGCGGCAAGGATCCCACCAAAGTGGACCGGTCCGCCGCTTACGCGGCCCGGTACGTGGCCAAGAACGTGGTCGCAGCCGGTCTGGCCCGGCAGTGTCAGGTGCAGGTGGCGTATGCCATTGGCGTCGCCCGCCCGATGAATATCACGGTCTACACCGAAGGCACAGGCGTGATCCCTGACGCTGACATCGCCAAGCTGGTCGCCGAGCACTTCGACCTTCGCCCCAAAGGCATCATCCAGATGCTGGATCTGCTGCGCCCGATCTACAGCAAGACCGCCGCCTACGGACACTTTGGCCGCGAAGAGCCTGAGTTCACCTGGGAGCATACAGACAAGGCTGCGGCGTTGAAGGCTGCAGCAGGACTTCAATAGTGGAGCCGGCGGGCTGCGGTGCATGAACTGATCCGTACCGACCGTTGTTTGCCGCTCTAAAAGGCCCCGACCGCCAAGGAGGGGCCTTTTTCATGCCAATTTGTGAATACGTTCACCTTCTTCCCATCTGGCTCTGAATTTTTCCTCTGAGACTCCGATAAGAGCTACAGGTAGTGCTTTGCCCACCGCGAAGCTTTCACACTTTGGAGCTCAGAGCATGGAAACCGCCGTCAGCCCGACCTGCAGCGCGCAAGACGATCAGAACCTCGAACAGCAACTGGCGCAGAGAACTGCGCAATTGGAGGAGGCGCTGGCTCGCGCTCAAGCGCTTTACGACAATGCGCCCTGCGGCTATGTCTCGTTCGATATCGAACTGAATTTTGTCAAGGCCAATAAAACACTCATTGAATGGCTGGGATACTCAGCAGGAGAGCTGTTCAAACGCAACCTCTTTGGCTTCATCGACCCGGACCGCGCATCTGAAGTCCAGCACCGATTCGACCGATTTCTCCGAGGTGAGGAGTCTGACCCGATTGAGCTGGAACTTCGCTGCAAAGATGGAACCCGCTTTCAGGCGCTGCTCAACTCCGTTGCCGTGTTCAACGAAGAGGGCGAGTTCATCTATACCAACACCACAGTGGTGGACATCACCGATCGCAAGGCGATTGAACAACGCCAAACCTCGCACAGCCGCTTTCTGCAAACCATCACAGACCGAATTCCGGTTCAGCTCGCCTACTACGACAAGGACCTGATTTGTCGCTTTGCGAACGCAGCCCATGCCAGCCGCTGCGGCCAGTTGCCGAGCGACATGACAGGTGCGCACATAAGTGATCTGGTACACCCGGACCTGCTCCCCGTGATTCTTCCTCATGTCGCAGATGCACTCAGCGGCATCCCGCAAACGTTCGAGGCAGAGCGCAGCGACGCGAATGGTTCGCGAAGCTGCTACGAGATCCACTACATTCCAGACCAGCAAACGGGCATAGTCGAGGGCATCTTTGTCGAGTTGCACGACATCACTGAACGGCGTCGCACTGAAGAATTCGTGCTCGAAGCCAACCGTGATCTAGAAGAACGCGTCAAGGAACGAACAGCCGAACTGTTCAAGAGCGAGCAACGCTACCGCTTGATGGTGGACGCCATTCACGACTACTGCATCTACTTTGTCGACGAGTCAGGGCATGTCACCGAATGGAGCGACAGCGCCCAGCGCATGCATGGATTTGCCCGCGACCGCATCATGGGACAGCACTACCGGCAACTCCTGGCTGCATCGCGCGCATCTGACGATGATGAAGTGGTAGATGCCGACGAGGTTCTCAAACTGGCCACCATTCACGGCCAGTGGGAGACTCGCGGCTGGCGACTGCGCGACGACGGATCACGATTCTGGGCGCATACCATTCTCACTGCGTTGCGCAACGAGGATGGCGAGTTGAAAGGCCTATCGGCGATCACTCGGGACATGACGGCAGCCAAGAGCCTGGAGGACGTCATGAACGACCTGAACCGGGAACTGGAAAAGCGCGTTGCCGAGAGAACACAGCAACTGGTCGCCGCCAACAAGGATCTGGATGTGTTCTCGCACATGGTCTCACACGACTTGCGAGCCCCACTGCGTCATATCAACAGCTTCCTTACGCTCTTGATAGAGGATATGGGCGAAGTCAAAGACCCTGCCATCAAGCAGTATCTGGATAACATATCGTCAGCCGCGAAACGCATGGCCACGATGATCGAGGGGTTGCTCGAATATGCTCGTCTCGGCCGGGTGGCCATTGAATCACAGCCGGTGCCGCTGGCTCCGTTGATTGAGGGCGTCATTGACCATCTCAAGCAGGAGAATCCGGGGAGGAACATCAACTGGATGGTTGAAAGCGACTTGCCGGTGGTACGCGGCGATGCCATGTTGCTCGCAGAAGTATTCACCAACCTCATTCACAATTCCGTGAAATACACACGGCGTGAAGAGGTGGCAGATATCAAGATCGGTTGGCAGGTCAATCCTGTCGGCGGTCGCACTTTTTATGTGCACGACAACGGCGTTGGCTTTGACCTGGAGAAAGCGACGAATCTGTTCGTCATGTTTCAACGCCAGCACCATTCGATGGATTTCGAGGGCAATGGCACCGGATTGGCCTTGTCGCAGCGAATCATTGAGCGGCATGGCGGTCGCATCTGGGCCGAAACTTCGCCAGGCGAAGGTTGCACGTTCTACTTCACCTTGCCATTCGACGGCTTGGAGCCAGAGCTCGAGTTTCCACAGTCGGCGATGGCAGAATTGGCGGCTTAAGCACTCGAACAATGCCAATCGGAATACCCCTGCGCGGCGCCGTCGCCGTTGCAGGGTTTTTCTTGTGAGCAGTTCAGACGTTGGCCGACTGTGCCTTGGTGGAGGCAGGAAAGCCGACTTCAGGCGGAGGAGGACTCATCGCTGGCTTGCTGCTTGCCAGGGTTCAGGCGAGCTTTGCGGTCCCCTTGAAAGAACACTGGGTACAGACGCTCGACGACCGGACCGCTGAAATCCCAGGTCAGGCATTGACCGAGAAACGATGGCGGCAGTTGGGGGTCGGCGGGCTGGAACGAGCCTGACTTGGACTGAAACGCTGCCGTGGCCAGATTGAACAGCAACTCCCGCATGTGAGTACACCCCTGAATACCCCCCAGGTGGCGCTGAATCGTCTGCCGCCAACCGCGTCCCAGCGTTTCTCCAATGAAACGCTGCATTGGGGGTATGGCTTGCGGGCAAGTCTCATGAGGAAAGCTGTCCATGTCCACCACAATGTCACGAATCACCATGGCGTCATCAATGGTCACGCGGATCAGCATGTGGTGGATGGCCTCTTCGGGCTCCCAGGTGCGCTCTTCGGGGATCACGAAGCGGTATGGCTTGGTGTCTTTGAGTTCTCCCTCGATGTCCCACAAGCCGTCCTCGCGCTGAAATCCACGGTATTCCACGCTGCGGGTGTGCATGGGGCGACGAGGGGCGGGAACGGGCAATGGCAAAACGACACCTGAAAAACATTCGATGGACAAAGCAGGATTGTCTCCGATGCTCGCCCCTCTTGCATGCGCCTCTACGACTACCCCCGGGCGCGAGCTTGGAAACCAGGCTTGAATGATCGCAGACAGCCCCCCAGGGTACGAGAGGCCGAGAGGCCGGAATCGGGCATCAATCTGACACCACTGCAGGCAGTCTTAGCACGGCGCACAAACCGGCTCCGGACGAAGAAGGTCCATCCTCTAGCACAAGACTCCCTCCGTAAAGATTGGCGATGTCCTGGACAATGGCCAGACCCAAGCCCGACCCAGACACTGATTCGTCCAGCCTGACGCCCCTCTCCAGCACCGCCCGGCGCTCTGAAACACCAATGCCGGGACCGTCGTCCAGAACGCGTACCTCAATCACATGCGCAGGTCCCGAGGAATCGCATGCCATATCGACAAAGACATTGCGATAGGCCCATTTGCAGGCGTTGTCGATCAAATTGCCAAACATCTCCTGGAGGTCCTGCTCTTCTCCTGCAAAGAGGCAAGGTCTACCGGTGCCGCTCGTTCGAACCACGATATTGGGGCTCCGGTCGGCGTGCACACGGTTCATGACACGAACGAGGCCTTCAATGACGGGTTCAACTTCGGTGCGGAGACCCGGTATGTGCGTTGACGCCGCTGCACGAGATCTCGCAAGATGCCAACTGATGTGTTGACGTGCGACACCCACCTGATCGCGCACCAACCTGGCCAACGCGGGAGACGACAGTACGTCGGCCGTCTTCGCCGCAGCGGCCTGCTCGAGAACGGTCATCGGCGTCTTCAGGGCGTGGGCCAGGTTGCCCGCCTGCGTACGCGCTCTTTCAACCACTGCCCGGTTCTGGTCAAGCACATGGTTGAAGTCATCCACCAATGATTGAACTTCGCTAGGGTAGCGACCAGTGAGCCGAACAGCACGGCCCGCCTGCAACTCGCGCAGATGCTGCTGAAGGACGCGCAGCGGGCGAAGGCCGAAGCTCAGCTGAGCCCAGCCAGCCAGAGCCAGTAGCAGCAGCAGGGTAAAGAGTGAACCGGCAAGCACGCGGTTGAACCCAGAGACAGCCGCATGGGTTTGCTCAAGATCTGCCGCGACAATCAAGCGCCAAGAAGTGTTGGGTTGCTCTTCAAGCTTGACGGTTCGCTCCAACGCGAGCAACCGGTGTGACTCAGGCCCATCAATTTCATGAACATGGACCGCGCCATCCGCTACCCGGTCGACCGGAAGGAGCAACGCTTCGTCCCACAGGGACCGAGAGCGCAGATCGGCCGTCCGCCGCAAACCATTTCGTGTGACGGCATCCACTTGCCAATAAAGCCCCGAATAGGGTCGGCTCCATCTCGGGTCGTTCAGGCTGGCAGGGTCGATATGGGCGTTGCCATCCGCATCGACGCCGAGTCGAGCAGTGATCTGATCGAGTTGATGGGTCAGCTCAACCTCGAATTGTTGTGTCACATGATCGCGAAACAGGCTGGCCAACACCCATCCGGCCAACACCAGGGCCAGAGACAGCCCCACCAACATGACCGCCAGCAACCGCAGGCGGATGGACCCTGGCGCGGCTGGGCGATCAGCGGGAAGGTCTGGCACCTCGATGTTATTGGTCTCGTTCATTCGGGACTCGCCACTGACGGGTTCAACCGATAGCCTTGGCCTCGAACAGTTTCGATCAGGTATGGCGTCAGCTTCTTGCGCAAGCGACCCACAAACACTTCAATGGTGTTGGAGTCGCGATCAAAATCCTGGGCATAGATGTGTTCGGTCAGCTCAGTCCTGGAGACAATCTGGCCGGGGCGATGCATCAGGTAGTCCAGCACCTTGAACTCATGACCGGTGACCGAAACCGGCTGACCATTGAGCAAGACGCGGCCCGACCGGG
Organism: Hydrogenophaga sp.; assembly: GCA_050293865.1. Taxonomy (GTDB): domain Bacteria; phylum Pseudomonadota; class Gammaproteobacteria; order Burkholderiales; family Burkholderiaceae_C; genus Hydrogenophaga. The sequence continues at coordinate 11,269 of JBNKNN010000148.1, forward strand.
TGTCAAGCGAAACCGGCCCGCACTGGATCACAGAAGAGGCAATACCGCTGGCGCGCCTAATAAGCGCTCGCACTCTGGCAAGCAGTTCTTCCGTGTGGAACGGCTTGGACAGGTAGTCATCTGCCCCGGCATCGATACCTGCCACTTTCTCATGCCAGGCGTCCCTGGCGGTGAGGATGAGCACCGGCATGCTACGACCTTCGCCGCGCCAGCGCTTGAGAACCGAGAGTCCGTCCAAAACCGGCAGGCCCAGATCGAGGATGACGGCATCAAAGGCCTCGCTGCTGCCGAGATAGTGAGCGTCACGTCCGTTGTCCGCTTCATCCACCGCATACCCCGCATCCTCAAGGCTGATACGAAGCTGGGCTCTCAACGTGGACTCATCTTCAACAAGCAGAAGTCTCATGGGATACCTGAGGTACGTGAACTGGCGCCATGCATGCGTTATAGCGGCCCAGGAGGCGTCAACGTTTGTGCTGGATCAGTTCACCTGTTCGTGCATCGACCAGGTGCTTGACGACTCTGCCATCAGGGTGAAGCAGCTTGACTTCGTAATAGATGCGATCGCGCTTGCGCTCGAGCTCCACCTCCAGCACCTGCCCCTGTTGCTCCTTTTCGAGGCGCTGGAGAACCTCGACCAAAGGAAGAATCTCACCGGAGAGCACCGCATCACGCGCGTCCTCCTGGTCACTGTGCTCGCGGGCCACCGCTGCAGTGCTTCCTATGCCCACGGCAATGGCGAGAACGGATGCGGTCATCCACGCCCATCTCCTTCGCAGGTGGTGCTTCGGGTTGACGGAAGCGAACGGGATCAAGCGCCATTTCATGTTTGCTGATTGTCCGTCTCCAAGCTGAACGTGAGATGAACGGCCGCTTCAGCTTCGGTACAGGTGGATGAGCGCAGCATGCATCCCATCGAAGCGGCCATATGTCGAATCAGACACGTATTCCCGACCAGTTTCATTTTTTCGAAAGCGCGCACACCATGAAATCCACACCTTCCGCTAAATCATCTACTGGGCCGTTGAGAGCCTGGGCCTTCACCTTGCTGATAGCCATCAGCGCAGCCCATCCGGCCCTCTGCCAAGCGGCCAACACGACGCCTGCAGCGCAATTGCAACGCTGGACTCAGGAAGCAGGCCAGCCGGGCAATGCCACACGCGGACAAATTTTCTTTACCAGCAGGCACGGCGGTGAATGGTCGTGCGCATCGTGCCACAACGCGCCGCCCATCACCCAAGGCAAGCACGCCAACACCGGCAAGACCATCGCACCATTGGCGCCAGCATTCAACGCCAAGGCCTTCACCGACGCCTCGAAGACCGACAAATGGTTCCGCCGAAATTGCAGGGATGTGCTCGGCCGTGAGTGCACAGCGATCGAGAAGGCCGACATTCTCGCCTTCCTCTTCGGCATCCAGCCTTGACGAAAACCAGCCCCCAGATCCCCCATCGCCTTTGAGTACACGCCATGAACACACCCTCGAATCACCGCCGGTACGTTGCCCGCTCGACCCTTCGGCGATTGCTCGGCATCGCCACCGTCTTTTTGGCCAGTACGGTTCACGCCGATGGCTACCGTCAATCCTCTGCTTCCGTGCCAACGATCTACACACAGGAATGTGCCGCTTGCCACACGGCCTATCCGGCCGGAATGCTGCCACCAGACTCCTGGCAACGGATCATGAGGGGCCTGGATGATCACTACGGCACGGATGCGTCACTGGACGCTGATTCGGTTCGCCAGATCAGCGCCTGGCTGACCACACATGCGGCCACGCGCGGCCGCGGCAGTGAATCTCCGCCCGACGACCGAATCACCCGATCGGCCTGGTTTGTTCACGAGCATGACGATGTTCATCCTGAGGTCTGGAAACTGCCCAGCGTGAAAAGCGCGGCCAATTGCGCGGCATGCCACACCCGCGCCGACCAAGGCGACTTTGATGAAGACAACATCAGCATGCCCGCTGACATGGACAGTCGCCTCCGCCGTTTCTGGCACGACTGACTGCGCCAAGACATAGAGTCCGACTCCCCTTAGCTGTTTCAGGAGATTGAAATGCAAGCCAACCCCACTATCGACGGCGCGACGACGGTCCCTCATGCCAGTGATCGCTCACGGCCTCCTGCCATGCGTCGGCGAGTGACCGACGCACCCACCCGAATGTTCCACTGGCTGTTCGCACTCTGTTTTGCCGGTGCGTACCTGACCGCCGATGGCGAGAAGTTTCGATCGCTGCACGTCACCCTCGGCTACATGATGGCCGGTTTGCTGACATTTCGGGTGCTCTACGGTTTGCTCGGCCCCCGCCAGGCCGCCATTGGGAACGTGTGGCGAAAGCTGAGCGCCACCCCAATCTGGTTGAGATCGCTGCGCCGTGCGCCCAGCACGCAAGCCTTCTGGCGCCAAGGTCAGAATCTGCTGACGGCGTTGGGCGTGCTGTTGGTGATGGTCTTGGTGATTCCGCTGACACTCAGCGGCTATGGCACGTATAACGATTGGGGAGACTTTCTTGGCGGAGACTGGCTCGAAGAGGTGCACGAGGTTGTGGGCAATGCCATGCTCTTCGTGGTCTTGTCCCACATCGCCCTGGTCATCGGCCTGAGCCTTTTGCGTCGCAAGAACCAAGCTAGCCCGATGCTTTCCGGGACCGTCGAGGGCGCAGGCCCGGATCTGATCAAGCACAACCGAAGGTGGCTGGCCACTGTGATGTTGGTCGCTGCGCTCGGATTCGGTGCTTGGCAATGGTACGAGTCGCCTAACGGGTTGATCTCGGCGTCAAGCTTCAGTCGCTCTGCATCGGACGATCGGCACCATGGAGACCATCGCGACGATGATTGAAGGCTTGAAGGCGAACGGGTGTGGCGATGACGTCTCCGGACGGTCAACGCATCACCGGAAATCGCGGCTCGACGTCATCAACCGCCCCAGCAAAGGCGTGAGATCTTCCAGATGGCCAGCGATGAGATTGCAAACTTCGCCTTCGCGTTGCCAAGTCCCGTAGATGGCCAACAAGCGTGAGCGGGTCAGGGCTTCGCGATGGCGCTCACGAATCTGACGCCAGACCACGGCCTGTACCACGCCGGTTTCGTCTTCGAGGCTGACAAAGACCACGCCACTGGCGGTGTCGGGCTGCTGACGTATGGTGACGATGCCGGCATAGCGCACCAGCCGGCCGTTGGGCATGGCATGCAGGGCTTCGGCCGTCTGCAGACGGCGGTGCGTGAGCACTGGCCGCAACAGCGCGAGCGGATGACTGCGCAGCGTCAGACCCAAAGAGGCGTAATCCCACACCACGGCCTCGCCTTCGGTAGCTTCGGGTAATTCGTGCAGGTCTTCGTCGACCGGTGCGCGTTTGAGCAAGGCTGGTGCAGTCTTGAGCGCAGCAGCATCCCACACCTGTTGTCGACGGTGACCACTGAGGGAGATCAAGGCATCGGCAGCAGCCAGACACTGCATCTGTCCCTGATCGAGTCCAGCCCTCAACGCAAGATCTTCGCTGCTGTTGAACCAGTTTTCGCGTGCAGCCATGATGCGCAGTGCCGCATCCGCTTTCAACCCGCTGATCAGGCGCAGGCCCAGGCGAACGGCCGGCATGGGCCCATTCCGCCCCACCTGCAGACCTTCGAGTGTGCAGTCCCAATCGCTGTAGAGCACATCGGCCGGCCGCACCTCAACCCCATGGCGTTTGGCATCCTGTACGAGCTGGCTGGGAGAGTAAAACCCAAGCGGCTGGCTGTTGAGCATGGCAGCCAGAAACTCAGACGGGTGGTGACGCTTGATCCAGCAACTGGCGTACACCAACAAAGCAAAACTGGCCGCATGACTTTCGGGGAATCCATAGCTGGAAAAACCCTTGATCTGCTCGAACACCCCTTGGGAGAATTCCTTTGTGTAGCCCCGCTCAGTCATGCCATCGATCAGACGCCGCTCGTATTTCTCCAGTCCACCCTTGCGTTTCCAGGCAGCCATGGCACGGCGCAGACCGTCGGCTTCGTCAGGTGTGAAACCGGCGGCCAGAATGGCAATCTGCATACATTGCTCCTGAAATATGGGCACTCCCAGAGTCCGACCCAGTGCCTCCTTGAGGTCCTCGCTGGGGAAGCTCACCGGCACCTTGCCCTGACGCCGGTCCAGGTAGGGATGTACGGCCCCGCCCTGAATGGGGCCCGGGCGCACCAACGCCACCTCGATCACCAGGTCATAAAAACATCTGGGTTTCAGGCGCGGCAGCATGCTCATCTGCGCACGGCTTTCGATCTGAAACACCCCCACCGTGTCGGCCTTGCAGATCATGTCGTAGGTGGCTTCGTCTTCTGCAGGAATATCCTGCATCTGGAAGTCGAAGCCGCGCCGCAGGCTGATGAAATCGAGCGACTTGCGCAGGGCTGTGAGCATACCCAGGGCGAGCACATCGACCTTCAACAAGCCCAAGGCATCGAGGTCATCCTTGTCCCATTCGATCACCGTGCGGTCAGGCATGGCCGCATTTTCCACCGGCACCATACGCGTCAGAGGGCCTCGCGTGAGCACAAAGCCTCCTGTGTGTTGCGACAAGTGCCGAGGGAAGCCCATGAGCTGAGAAGTGAGTTCGCCCAACTGGCGCACCGCCAGGCTGTCGGGGTTCAGCCCGGCTTCTTGCAAACGATCAGGATCCACACTTTTTTTTCCGTCCCACCGGAAATGCCCTTTGGCCAGTTCGTCGATGACGGCTTCATCAAACCCCAGGGCTTTGCCAACATCGCGCACAGCGCTGCGCGGCCGATAGGTGATGACGGCAGCCGTGAGCGCTGCCCGTTCACGACCATATTTTCGGTACAGATACTGAATGACCTCTTCGCGCCGTTCGTGCTCGAAATCGACATCAATGTCAGGGGGCTCATTCCGTTCCTTGGAGATGAACCGCTCGAACAGCACTTTGGTGCGGTCCGGGTCCACCTCCGTGACGCCGATGCAGTAGCACACTGCGCTATTGGCTGCCGACCCCCTGCCTTGGCACAGAATGCCCTGCGAACGGGCAAAGGCCACAATATCGTGCACGGTGAGGAAGTAATGCTCGTACTTCAACTCACCGATCAGGGCCAGCTCGTGTTCGATTTGCGCATGCACCTTCGCCGGTACGCCGGACGGCCAGCGCCGCCCGGCCCCCTCCCAGGCCAGACGGCGCAGGTAGCTGGCCGGTGTCTCCCCTGGAGGCACCACTTCATCGGGGTATTGATAGCGCAACTCGTCGAGCGAAAAGTCGCAGCGTGCCGCCACCGCCAATGTCTCTTCCAGCAAGTCCAACGGATAACGTTGCGCCAGAGACAGGCGGGAACGCAAGTGCTGCTCGGCATTCGGCACCAAGGCAAAACCACAACGCGTCAAAGGCTTGCCAATCCGGGTGGCCGTCAGCACATCCTGCAAGGGTTTGCGCGAACGGCGATGCATGTGCACATCGCCCACCGCTACAAGCGGCACGGCCGTGAGCTCACTGCTCTGGCGAAGGCGATGCAGCCGGATTTCATCGTCCATCAGGCGCTGCTGCTCAACACCCAGCCAGCAGCGGCCAGTGAAGTGCCGCAACAGCCAACGGGCCACCGCATCACCGAACGCCTGAGAAGCGCCTCGTGGCGGCACAGCAAGGGCCAGGCAGTCGTCGAGCCGGTCGATCTGCCCGGTGGTGTCATCCCAGGTGAGCTGGTAGTGGCCCTTCTCCGGGCTGCGCCGTCGCAAAAAGGTGATGAACTCGCACAGGTTGCCGTAACCGTTCAGGTTGCATGCCAGCAGTACCAAGGTGAAATGGTCTTCATCCGATGCAGCTTCGACCTTGAACTGACTGCCGATGAGCAGCTTCAGCCCGCAGGCCTTGGCCGCCACATGGGCACGCACCACACCGGCCACCGAGCATTCGTCGGTGATGGCCAATGCCTGGTAACCCAGTGCATGGGCCCGCTCAACCAGCTCCTCTGGGTGGCTGGCCCCACGCAGGAAGCTGAAATTGCTCAGGCAACGCAGCTCGGCATAGGCCGGGAGCGACGAAGATGGCAATGGTGATGGTGATGGTGATGGTGATGGTGATGGTGATGGTGACCAATCAGGCATGAGCAGCGTCCTTCCATGCTCATGCGAAATGACCGTGCAGAAACCAGGCCGGCTCGGTCTGCAAGCGGGTCTGAAACACCCAGAGCAGCCCCGCATGTTCGGAGAAGGCCACCCAGTAGTCGCGCATCACGTTGCGATGCTGGTTGGCGTTGACGTCTCGGTCCCACCACCCCCCCTCAATGCGCTGCGGCCCCATCAACAGTTGCAGCTCGCCTTGATAGTGCGGCCGATGGTGGCGCACCAGCAGGCGCAGCGGCTCAGCGAGAATGAAGCTGGGTTGTGGCAGATCTCCCCCGTGGCCTATCGAAGACGAAGGCGAAGATGAGGGGCGTGACCGCTTGTCTGAGCGGGTACGCTTGCGCGGCACTGGCTTCCACATGGCTGCTGGTTCGCGCACCTGCAAAGGGCCTGCCGGTGCCTCGGCCACCGGTTGCCACTGGCACATCCATTCCAACCGGTGATCCTCCTGCAAATGGGGCCGAACGACCTTGTCCGGGCCCAGCCGCGCAGATACCCGCTCCAACACCAGCGGTAAAGGTTCGCTACCAGCGGTTCGCGGATCATCGGGCAACCAGGATGCACTGACCTCGGTGAGCGCATGCACTTCATCGGCCGACAGGCGCAATTCGCACACCGGTGCTTCGAGCGTGACATGGGCCAGGTGCTCGGCCAGCAAGCGACTGAGGTGCTCCATCTGCCGGGTAGGCTCTGCCGTGCGAACAGTGAGAGCATCACCCGGTTGAGTGCCTCGCGCACGCATGGTGTCATGCAACCAATGCAAGGTGAAGACCGTGACCCCGCTGTGCCGCGCAGCCAGCCACCCCGCCAACTGCAACAGCAGCCGGCGCGCACCGAACACCAAGGCAGAAGCATCGTCCACCCGGAAAGGCAACTCCAGCCTCTGCTCGAACACTTCGGGCAGTTGCACCCAGACATGCGCCTCAGGAGCATGACCATAGAGCTGGTCCAGTGCTTGCAACAGGTGCTTGTCAAACCGGCGGGCCATACCGCCCCGAGGCAAGCGTCGCACATCCCCCAATGTGCGGCAGCCAATATGTGCCAAGGTGGTCTGATGTGGCCAGGAGGCACTGAGCACGTGCATGGGCAAGGCATCGAGGTGATCGGCCAGCAGCGTCGTCTGACGCATGCCGGACAAGCCCTTCTGCTCCGCACGTGCGAACGCCAACGCCGACAGGCCGTTCGGTCCCCAGGCCACCTGCCTCACACCCAGTTCGGCGGCCTCGGCATCCAGCCGCTCCCGCAAGGCACGCATGCCCCCGAACAAACGCACACTGGCGGCCAACTCCATCAGCACGGCTTCGTCCTGCAGCGTCACCCGCGGCGTGAACTGCAAAGCCCACACCGCCACCGCCTGCAGCGCCGCCCGAACCGTGGCATCAGGCGCGGCGGATGGCAATGGCAGCGCGTCGCCGGCTTCGGCCAGTCGCAGTGCGGACCACAACATGATCAGACTCCATGGGCCGCCCGTTGGCGACCAATGCCTCAGCCTCTACCACTGGCTGGCTCTGCTGGGGCTGCGACAGCAGGGCTTTGACCCGCGGCGTCAGCAAGGCTTGCAGGCCTCCAGGGATTGAAGGCAATGACAAGGTTTGGCCCAGCGGTGGCCCTTTGCGTTTGAGAATGTCCACTGCCAACGCCCAATCGGCATCGACCCTGGCAAGCACGCGCAAAGGCGCAGGCGACGATTCCTGCGCAGCTTGTGCCGACCGGCACAAAAACACCGGTGTCTTCGCCCCACCGGCCAGCACCTGCAGACGGCGCAACTGATCAGGCCTGGCCTGCGGCAGCCAGCTCAGTATCATGGCACCGGTGTTGGCTTTGAGAAGTTGCTCGGTCACCCACAGGCGCTCGGCCGGTGTCTCCGCCCGGACCCAGACCAACTGCCGCGCGTCCACCCCCATCAGCTGCAGCCCAGGCGGATGCGGATGCCGGGGTGGGCCAATGACCACCACCGTGCCACCCGCTCTGGAAAACGGCTCCAGCATGGGCGCCAGCAACCGCCACTCCAGCACACCACTCTGTGCGCAGAGGATTTCGGTCAGGTGACCGCAGGGCCAGCCACCGCCGGGCAGCTCAGCATCCAGCGCGGCATGGCCGCTGGCGCACACCTGCTCCGTCGGCACACCGAGCTGATCGGCACGCCACACTGCAGCAGCCACAGCAGGCGGCAAGGCCGGCGGCTGATCAGGGCGGCCAGGATGTGAATGAGCAACAGAGGGGGCAGAAACGGCAGGGGGCACTGTGGCCTCCTGCCGGGCAAGGGCGGGCTTCATGACGGTTCAACTGAGGGCTAAAACGCTCTTGAGAGAGCTTCAAATACTGTTTGTATATACAGTATCGAAAAGCCAGTGAACTGTCTAGGGTCAGAAGATAAACGCCTTCAGCTCACTCGGGCATAACCGACCGGAAACGTCCATGAAAAGAATGTTCTATTGCCTTCTTTTCAAATGGCAAAAAACTGAGAAAACTCATAGCCATGGCTCGGCCACTGGCCTCAACAAGGCTCGTCCTCATGAAATCGAACCTTTCCAATCCGCCTGCAGCCGTCACAGACAGAGACAGTCACCTCACCCGAAATCGATTGTTGGCAGCAACGGACTTGGATCGCCATACTGGCACGTTGGCCAATTTGGCAGAATGCACGCTGTGACAGCGTTGCCGCCGACTCTTCAGAACGCCTCTTTCCAGTTATCCGCCATCATGCGCACGCGCGCATTTCCCACTTTCTTTCACCATGCAACAAGCCCTTGACTTTGAGCAACAACTCGCTGGCCGAAAGATACTGGTCACGGGACACACAGGATTCACGGGGGGATGGGTATGCACTTGGCTCAATCGGATAGGGGCATCCGTCTCGGGGTACGCCCTCCCACCGGAAACCAATCCTTCGTTGTTTGATGCATTGGGCTTGGCCAAATCGATTTCCTCCACATTTGCAGACATCGTCGATTTCAACCAGTTGCAGGACGTTGTTCGCCAATTTCAACCCGACCTCATCCTTCACCTGGCAGCACAACCGTTGGTTAGGAGGTCCTACAAAGACCCCGTGAGAACTTTCATGGTCAATGCCCAAGGGACGGCCCATATTCTTGAAGCTGCGCGCAACACCAAAAGTGTCAAGGGCGTGCTCTGTGTCACAACGGACAAGGTCTATCACAACAACGAGTGGCAGTGGCCATACCGGGAGTCAGACGCATTGGGAGGGAAAGACCCGTACAGCGCATCGAAGTCTGCTGCAGAGATGGTCATCCAGTCCTATGCAGCATCGTTTCCATTCGAAAAAGGCCTTGGGCCAGCCATTGCGGTAGCACGCGGAGGCAACATCGTTGGAGGGGGCGATTGGTCGGAGGACAGGCTGATCCCGGATTTCGTGCGCAGCGTGACCCAGAACAAATCATTGGTTCTTCGTTACCCCAACGCTACCCGCCCATGGCAACACGTACTTGCACTGGTACACGGCTACTTCGAATTGATGGCCAGGCTTCTCGGCGATCAGGCTGCGGATTTCTCCCGCCCATGGAACCTGGGGCCCACCGACACCGACAGCTTGACCGTCGAGGCCGTCATGAATCTCATGAGTGCGGAGTGGGCAAGGCCTGATATCACCTACACAGAGCCTCACCTGGCCGAATCGGGGCTACTCGCACTGGACAGCTCTCTGGCCAGATCACGACTGGGGTGGCGCCCAGTATGGGACACAAGGCGCGTTATCAAGGAAACTGCCGCCTGGTATCGTGCGTACTATGAGACGCCAGAATCGGCAGAAAGCATCACACTGTCACAAATTGACGCTTGGCGCAAGTCCTACATTTCATGATCTATGTCATCGGTTCCCGAGGCCGGCTTGGGACAGCACTCTCCGCACATCTCATGCAACAGGATGTGTGCATGCTGGACCGTTCCGTCTATGCGCATTGGTGGGAAGAGCGCGCACCAAGCCGCATCGCCAAGTGGTTCGAGGGTTGCCCTCCGGAATCGGCTGTCATCGTCGTCTCTGGCGTCCTGGACCCTCATGCGCCTGCTGAGGAAATCCAGAAGGTGAACGTCTCTCTCCCCCTGCACATCGCCGAGGGAGCGACCAAGGCAGGGTTGCGGGTGTTGACGCTCGGAACGGTCATGGAACAGCTGGACGGTTCGGTCAATGCCTACATTCAATCCAAGATCGACCTTGGTCGAACAGTCGCAGATATGGCTGCTTCAGGCCAAAACATCGTCCACGCCCAGCTGCATACGCTCTACGGAAGAGGTGACCCTGCGCCTCACATGTTCCTTGGGCAAATGCTGAGTGCGCTGCGCAAGCGAACTACCTTCAAGATGTCTCCAGGACAACAACTCAGGGAATATCATCATGTGGATGATCTGGCAGCAGCGTTGATTCGCCTGATCGTGCAGCCTATCACTGGAGTGACCACCATCAGTCACGGAGAGCCAACATCCTTAAGGGACCTTGCGCAGCACATCTACAGTCAGTTGGACCAAATCGAAAACCTGGTTCTCTCAGCCCTTCCAGAACCTCAAAACGATAATTTCAACAGGATTTTCCCGTGTCCTGACTGGCTCTCAGGTGTCTGTTTCAGGCCTCAGGCTAGCGGCGTATCAGACTATCTGAAAGAGGTTCTGACATCTCCGTCACTGCATTCATGAGGCCCTAAGAGTTGTCCAACGCTTCGAACAAACCGCTGATCTCCATTTCCATTCCTGTGCTCAATGAAGCAGGCAATCTTCCCGTCCTCTACGAGCGACTTGATGCACTCGCGCGCAAAATGGAAGATCGCTGCGATATGGAGTTTCTTTTCACGGACAACCGTTCGGAGGATGGCACATGGGCAAAGCTGAAAGAACTCTCTGAGCAAGACGCTCGAATCAGAGCCCTCCGATTCTCTAAGAACTTCGGATTTCAAAACTCGATTCTGGCCAACTACCTGCACACACGCGGAGACGCCGTTATGCAGATTGACGCCGACTTGCAAGATCCGCCCGAACTGCTTGAGAAATTTTTCGAGCTCTGGCAACAGGGGTACAAAGTTGTCTATGGCGTACGTATCAAGCGACCGGACAGTTTTCTGCTCGCGGCATTCCGTCGACTGGGGTACTGGGTGATCGACAAGCTCAGCGAACATGACATTCCTCGTGACGCAGGTGATTTCAGGCTGATTGATCGGGCCGTTGTCAAAGCCATAGCTCAATCGAAGTCGGCGTCACCTTATATCCGGGGACAAATTGCGGGCATGGGATTCCGGCAGGTCGGGGTTCCATACTCACGGGATGCAAGGTTGACAGGTCAAAGCAAGTTCAATTTGTCCCGCCTTCTTCGATTGGGCATCACCGCCGTTTTCAACCATTCAACCATTCCGCTCAGGGCGGCCACCTTTTTAGGGGTTGGCATACTGATCCTGAGTCTGATCGGCACCGCGTACTATCTGGCCCTCTATGCTATTGATTCAACCCTTCCCAGAGGCTTCACCAGCATTCAGCTCATGATTCTCTTTGGGATAGGGCTCAACGCTTTTTTTCTAGGCGTTATTGGTGAGTACATCCTGCGCATATACAGACTTTTGCGATCAGACCCTATTGCCATCGTCGATGAGTGTCTGAACGTCGACTCCAATGACTTAAAACTTTGAACGCAGAATACCAATGAAAGTCGTCATACTCGCAGGAGGACTTGGCACCCGCATCGCGGAGGAGTCCGACACAAAGCCCAAGCCCATGGTGGAAGTCGGTGGTCGCCCGCTGCTGTGGCACATCATGCGATCCTACGCACATCACGGCGTTAACGACTTTGTCATTTGCCTGGGCTACAAGGGTTACGTGATCAAGGAGTTTTTCTTCAACTACCACCGTCACATGTCGGACTTGCACATTGATCTGAGCACCGGTGAACATCGCCTGGTGAACAGTCAGGCAGAGGACTGGCGCATTACCCTGGTCGACACTGGCGCGGACACCATGACGGGAGGAAGGCTTAAGCGAGTCAAGCACCTGGTGGATCAGGATACCTTCTGCCTGACCTATGGCGACGGACTCAGCAATGTTGACATAGGCGCTGAGATTGCTTTTCACCAGAAGCACGGCAAGAAGGCCACCGTCTGCGCAGTTCAGCCTCCTGGACGTTTTGGTGTTCTGAACATGGGCAATGAAGCCCAGGTTTCGAGCTTTGAGGAAAAGCCGCAGGACGAGATTGGCTGGATCAACGGCGGTTTTTTTGTACTCGAACCCACAGTATTCGACACCATCGAGGGCGACCAAACATCTTGGGAGCGAGAACCTCTTGCGGAGCTCGCCCGCCAAGGAGAGCTGATGGCTTTTCAACACCATGGGTTTTGGCGGCCGTGCGATACGTTACGGGATAAGCGCGAGCTCGAATCCCTGTGGAACAGCGGAAACGCTCCGTGGCATGTCTAACAAGATATCTGGCCAGCAGCATCACGCTGATGAGTCTTCGTCGCAAGAGCAAGTGCCAGCAGAGTCAATCGACTTTGATGACTACGCCGGATCCTACGATGCGCTCATGCATGAGAGCGTTGGCGCGTACACAAGCGATATGGCGTACTTCGCACAATACAAGGTAGATTTCGTCAAGCAGCGGCGTACACGCCCGGTGGGAAAAGTACTTGAGTATGGGTGTGGAACTGGACGAAATATCCCCTTGCTGAGGGCTGCATTTGAGAGGGCCGAGGTGGTTGGCACCGACATTTCGCGGGCCAGCCTCGACATAGCACGCCATCACAATCCCGGTATTCGCTTCGAAATTGAAACTCCAGAGCTAGCCCTTGCAGACTTTGATCTCGTCTTCGTGGCCAATGTGTTTCATCACATCCCCCCTCCTCAAAGGGAGTCGGTCATGGCGACGCTGGCAACCCGACTTGCGCCTGGCGGAGAGATCTTTGTTTTCGAACACAATCCATTCAACCCCGTCACGCGAAGAATTGTCAGCACCTGCCCTTTCGATGCTGACGCTGTTCTCCTGAGACCATCCGAGCTGCGGCGACTGTATGAGCGCTCCGGTATCGATCTTGTTGAACAGTCATACTGTCTGTTTGTTCCTCCCCGGCTCTCCCGCCTGCTGTTTCTTGAGCGTCATTTAACGTGGCTCCCCATGGGTGGACAATATGCGGTCGTGGGCACTCTGCGGCCCTGACGTCGTTCGCCATCCCTAATTCATTTATTGCAGACATGCGCTCCATTCTGAAGTCCCCACATATCTATATGACCTTTCAAAAGCTGGTGGGGGGGATTCAGATGAGAAGCCGTTGCCTGACGATTCTGCAGGCGCAGGAAGGCGAGCGGATTCTCGACGTCGGTTGCGGTCCGGCTTACTACCTGAACGACTTGCCACGCCTCGACTACTACGGGTTCGATACAGATGACAGGTATATCGATCACGCAAAAAGGCGGTTTGGCGATCGAGGGCGCTTCTTCGCAGAACCATTCAACGAGTCCAGAGCTGCTGAGCTAGGGCCCTTTGATGGCGTTTTGCTCATGGGCCTGTTGCACCACCTGGATGATGAAGCCTGCCACTCACTCCTGAGCGCGATTCGTGCTTCACTGAATCCCGGCGGGCGCGTTGTAGCTCTCGATACTGTGGTTCATAAGGACCAACATAGCTTGGAGCATTGGCTCGCAATTCACGACCGCGGAGAATTTGTGAGAACGCCAGAAGCTTTTCTGGATCTAGCAAGACCACATTTCGAGTCAGTAGAGGGCTTGCTTCCCGAAGCCTCTTGGACACCTTCTATTTATTGGGTGATGACCATGCGCCAACCGGTTGCCTCGCGCACTCTGGATCGCGCCACTTGATCCAAATCCATTGCGTATTGCATCGAGACTAACCGTGGCTGACTCGAGCACCGAAAAAGCGAACGAGAAAGTGGTGGCGCCACGCGAGATGGCGCGTCGTCAAATCTGGTCAACAGTACTCAAGTCGGTAGTAACCTTCACGTTGCTGGGGTACCTGTTTCACAGTGGGGCGTTGGATATCTCTGCGATGGGGTTGCTGGCGACAGAGCCTACACTCGCTTCGGCCACCGCAATCAATTGGATCGTGGTCTCCGCAGTCCTGGGCGCCTGGCGATATCGAACTCTGTTGTTGGCCCTGGACATTCACATCTCAACGATTCGCTCCCTCTATCTCCAACTGGTGAGTTTGTTTCTCAACACAGTTGTCCCGGGTAGCATAGGGGGAGATGTTTGGAAGAGTCTTGCCGTTGCCAAGCAACATAGTGAGCGCAAGCGGATGCTGCTACTCATGCTTGTTGTAGAGCGCGGCATTGGCTTGTCGGCGCTCATGGCAGCATCGTGCCTCATTTGGCTGCCTGCACGGATTTGGGGCAGTTCGATGCCCGACACCAACGGTCATTTAACCGTTTTGTTCGCTGTTCTAGCCACGGGCTTGATAGGCACCCCCCTCGTCACCGCAGTGGCACTCGAGTGGGAGACTGGATGGAAACGCCTCGAACCTTACGCCAGCAATCGCGCGTGGTTGAAGAATCTGGTAGCAGGCGCAAAGATTCTTCGTGGTCAAAGAAAACACCTGGTCAGAGCTTATGTCATCTCCATGGCAATGCACTCGCTGAGTATCGGGTATTTCTTTCTTCTTTGTAACGTCATTCCAGGGGCGACGCTGGATATCGGAACTGTAGCAACAGTATTCCCAATCGGAATCTTGAGTGTGCTGCTTCCTGTCTCTTTGGCCGGCCTGGGCGTGGGCCATCTGGCGTTTGAAGGCCTCTTCGTGAAAGTTGGGGCCAGCGGAGGCGCCAACGTTTTCAACCTATACATATTCGGACAAGCAGGCCCAAACTTGCTTGGAGCCATTCCATTCGTACTGGCTCGCAACACCTCACGGAAGAATCCACCCTAGTGAGTCAATTATCTTTTCTCCGAGCGCCGTGACAGCCAACACCCCAAGCGATCGTCGCCTGCTTCCGTTCATTGCAATCTTCATTGCAGCGCTTTCCTTTGCCCTTTTTTGGAAGGCCTCGGTTCGGCATTTGCACATTGACGAACCGCACAACGTTTTCACGATGCAACTTGTGATGGCGTGGCAAGATCCGGGCGCAGGCAATCCTGTGGACCTGCACCACGTGCTTGGAGGCTTGATCACGAGCCACTTGCCGGAAGCGACGTCGCACTATCTCGTGTTACGCATCCTGTTCGCCGCTCTTTTCATTGCGACCATGCTTGGTGTTGGATTTGCTCGGCCGGTAGTAGATTCGAACCAAGAAAGGCGTATTCCCTGGGTGCTGAGTTGGCGGCACCTTGCCCCTGCTTCAATTGCCCTATCCATGGGCTCGGCGTGGTTGCACGGCTTCGAAATCCGGCACGATCTTTTTCAGGCGTGTGGTCTTGTCGCCTTTGCCTGGCTGATTCGCTTGGCAGCGAAGAAGCCCTACGACTGGAGAGGAAGGTGGCTTGCAGCGTTGATCGTGGTCATCATGCAGCTCACATCACACAAGGCGTTCACACTGTGGGTCCCTGCGTTGCTTTTGCTGGCTTTTACTGCAGGGCGGCACGAAGAGAAACACGACAGGTTCTTGGAGCGTCTCACTTCTACGCTTCGAGAACTCTGCCGCATGAGCATTCCATGCGTATTGGTGGGAGCGGCAGGTTTTGGAATCCTTGCTTTCGCCGGCGCCCTTACAGCCTATCTGGATAAGCTACAGGATTTCGTCAACTACAGTGCTTCTTCAGGTCGTTTTTCTCCACTCCCTGTGATCCGGACAATGCTGCTTGCCTCACCCGTCGCGGCCCTTTTGGCCATGATTGCGTTTGGTGCAGCACTGATTGAGTTTCTTCGAGGTCTGAAAGGATCGATCCCTCGCGCTCTGGATAAGATTCCTTGCGGAGTGGTTTTGCTCTCAATCTGCATGCTGGCGCTGGCCGTCAATCCAAAACCTTACTCCTACAACTTGGTGTGGGTATCTGCTGGTCTGGCTCTGGCTGCCGCTGAAGGCCTGCAATGGGTACTTGGCAGATGGCAGGCACACAGAACTCTCATCTTGTTGTTGCTGATGACTGCATCTGCCGGGCAGCTTGTTCCGGTTTCCAGAAGCTTATGGTTCTCCCTTTCCATGAATGAGCAGATGCGAACCGTTGTTTCTGTAGAAGCCCTCACTCGTCCGAATGACAAAGTTCTTGATGGAACGGGTCTCGTCTCTAGCCGGCAGGCTCCCAGTCGTCACTGGCTCCTGCACTCACTATTCATGGACGACTATCGCCGGCACCCCTCCACTCAAATCGCCAGCATTGTTCAACGCGCTTTCCCCCCCGTGGTTGTACTTGGGCACTACAGATGGCAGTGGACAGAGAAAAAGGACCGGGAGGCGGTAGCGATGTGGTATCGACCTATCTCCCCCACTCTGTGGGTTCTGGGCTACGACCTCGATTCGCCTCAGAATCGGGCCTTTGAGATCAAACGCGCCGGACGCTATGAGGTCGCTGGCGCGACACAGCTCAACGGACAGACCACATCTGGTCGATCTGTCCACCAACTCTCTGAAGGGGTGGCGCGAATCAGTGGGCCTGGTAGGGTATCCATCAGATGGATTGGCCCTGAGCTAAACAGCTTTGAAGAAGCAAAGTTGCCGAAAACGAGACAGCTTTACTTGCGCCCTAGCGCTGCGTTGATCAAGTGGAGCGATTGGATCAAATACGTCAAGGCGGCCGGCTGACCAGAACTTTGGAGATCGTCCGCGAAGGCAAGACCATCGCCGCGACTTCCTCTGGATCGACATACGGGTCATCAATAACCGGTACACCTCCTACCCAGGGAGAGATCGCACAAAGGGCTTGTCAACTGCGCGTCCAATGCGACTCATTCGATCAACCTGGCATCACCTCACAGCGCCTGTACGCTCCCGGTGGTAGCCGCCATGCCCGCGCTGCCACACAGTGTCGTCGCCCAACACATCGCCGGGCGCCAAATCCCCCTCTGCCGCTGCCTGCACATACAAGGGCGCAAAGTCCACGCGTGTGAATTCCAGCAGCGCCTCCAGGTTCGGCAACACAAAATAGGTTTCCTGGAAATCGTCGATGCGGTAGCGAGTGCGCATCACTCGCTCCAACCCGAAGCCGACCCGGTTTGGGGAAGCACTTTCCAGACAAAAGACCGACTCTGCCCGTGACGAGGCAATGCCAGCTCCGTAGATGCGCACACCATCCTCCTCCTGCAACAGGCCAAACTCCACCGTGTACCAATAGACCCGGGCCAATTGCGACAGATACCCCAGGCGTTGCGCCCGCAAACCACCTTCTCCATAGGCCTGAATGAAATCAGCCAACGCCGGGTGCATCAGCATTGGTACATGGCCGAACACATCGTGGAATACGTCCGGCTCCTGCAGATAGTCCAGCTCATGCGCACCGCGAATGAACTGCCCTGCGGGAAAACGCCGGTTCGCCAGATGTTCGAAAAAAACTTCGTCAGGCACCAGTCCGGGCACTGCCACCACTTGCCAACCCGTTCGCTTCATCAAGGCTTCCGACAAGGCCTCGAAGTTTGGAATTTCATCCGCTGACATGGGCAAGTCACGCATACCGTCCACAAAAGCCGAGCAGGCACGGCCAGGCAGCAGACGCGTCTGTCGTTCGAACAGGGTTTTCCAGACAGCGTGTTCCTCGGCTGTGTAGGTATCCCACTGCTGGGGAATGGTCCAATCGGCTCGCTCAGGCCGATAGGCTTCGCCTGCCGCCAGCCCGTGCAGGGATTTCCGAGCCGTGCCGAGCGAGCACTCGTCGTTCAAGGCAGAGACATCCATCTCATGCCCCATCCGATGACGACATGGCCAGGAAAGTCGCATCGGCCTGCTCGGCCCATTCGATATCCAGCGTGGAGAGTCCACACACATCGTGCGTGGTCAGGGTGATCTCCACCCTGTTATAGACATTGAACCACTCGGGATGATGGTTCATCCGCTCCGAGACGTCTGCCATTCGGGTCATGAAGGCAAAGGCCTGGGCGAAATCCTTGAAACGAAACGATCGCTGAATACAGCCTTTGTCCAAGTCGGCAGTCCATTGCGGTACTTTCTTGGCCAACTGCGCCGGCAGCGCTGAAGCATCGATGAGGGTGGTCATCAGCTGTCTCCTTTTTGTGTCCTGTGCTGTCACACCGGAAGGGTGAAAGAATTCCAATGCTCAGTTTTATCCACATCGAGGACAATTTGCTCTCATTTCCCTTATGTTTCACCCTACAGCAGGAGAGACCCTTTCATGAGTGACGATATCAGCGATCTTTCCTTGCATCCATCGTCACTGGACCGCCTCGACCGGCGCATACTGTCCGTGCTGCAGACCAACGGCCGCATGAGCAACCAAGATCTGGCGCAAGCGGTGCATCTGTCGCCCGCTCAGAGCAACCGACGCCACCGCCGGCTGGAGAGTCTGGGCTACATCAAGGGTTACGAAGCCCGGCTTGACCGGGAAAAGCTGGGATTGGGCGTCATGGCTTTCGTCCACGTGTCAATGGATCGCGGCCAGCACAAAGAGGTGCGGAAGTTTCAGCGCACCGTGGCCAAAATGCCCCAGATCCTGGAGTGCCATGCCGTCACGGGTGACTTTGATTACGTGTGCAAGGTTGTTGCACACGATCTCAAGAGTCTTTCGGACTTCCTGCTCGGCTCTCTGGCCCAGCTCAATGGCGTCAGCAGCGTTCGCTCCAGCATCTGCCTCAACGAACTCAAATCTTCAGGTGAGATGCCACTCGATTGATTGGCTCAAGCAAAGGCGAGACGATTGTTTGCAAGTGCTTCTTGAATCGGAGCTACCCAGCTGAGGTTCGCCATGCGCGTTTTGAGAAGCTCATGCTCAAGAGATCAGTCTTCGAGCGCGTCGACACGCAGACCCGCATGGTGAACCACGTCTTGCCAGCGCTCCCCCTCAGAGATCAGCAAGTCGTGCAGCTCACCAGGAGATGAGGTCTTCACTTGCGCGCCGTCGGCCTCCATGCGGGCCACGATTTCAGGGTCCCGCAGCACTTCGTTGAGCGTGTTGTTGAGCTGCCTCACCACCGACATCGGTGTCTTTGCCGGCGCAAACAGAGCGTACCACTGCGTCAGCTCCACCCCTGCCACGCCCACTTCGGCGAGGGTGGGCAGATCGGGAAAGGCGGCCAGTCGCGAGGCGCCCGCCACGGCGAGCGCTCCGGCGGAGGGCGACGGTCGTGCAGACCTCCGAGCACACCGTGACCCACCGCAGGGACAGCGGGCGTGGATTCCGGGCCCGAAACCGCCTCCCACCGCCCACGCGGCGGCTGGCACGGTGTTCGCGCGCCCGGGCGGCAGG